>JASJPN010000027.1:4847-18679 GCA_031426635.1 Polaromonas sp. | reverse complement strand
ACTGCATTGTCCAGCCATGACTGACAATCAGTGACTGCCCGGTCAGCGCGTTGCTGGGGAAGGCCGCAAACATCAGCGCCACCTCGGCCACGTCTTGCACGGTGGTGAATTCGCCGTCCACGGTGTCTTTGAGCATGATGTTTTTGATCACTTCAGCCTCGCTGATGCCAAACTTGGCGGCTTGCTCGGGGATTTGTTTGTCCACCAGCGGGGTGCGCACAAAGCCGGGGCAGATGACGTTGGCGCGCACACCGTGCGCTGCACCTTCCTTGGCCACCACTTTGGATAAGCCCATCAAACCGTGCTTGGCGGTCACGTAAGGCGCTTTGAGCATCGACGCCACGTGCGAATGCACCGACCCCATATAGATGACGCTGCCGCCGCGCTTGCCGGCGTACATGTGCGGCAGGCAGGCCTTGGTGGTTAAAAACGCGCCGTCCAGGTGAATCGCCAGCATCTTGCGCCACTCGGCCAGGCTGAATTCTTCCAGCGGATGGACGATTTGAATCCCCGCGTTGCTGACCAAAATATCCACCGTGCCCCAGGCCGCCACCACCGCCGCCACACCGGCGTTGACCTGTGCCTCGTCGGTCACGTCCATCGCCACGCCCATTGCCGCATGGCCTGCGGCGCGCAGTTCGGCGGCGGTAGTCTGGGCGGCATCCTGGTTCAAGTCCGCAATGGCGACTTTGGCACCTTCGCGGGCGTAGGTCAGCGCAATCTCTTTGCCAATGCCGCTGGCCGCACCGGTGACGATGGCGATTTTGTCTTGTAGTTTCATGGGGTGAATCTTTCAGGATGCAAAGGGAACAAAACGGGATAGGGTGTGAAAGGTATCACTGTAGCGCAAAGCCAATGACGACCTTGGCGCCAGATATTCACAAAAGCTTCACTATAAAAAAGCGCAAAACCGTGTGCTTGGCGCTAACATGCGCTCACTATGTCCCTCATTCGTCTCAATAGCCGCTCCCAGCGCCTCCTTGGTCACCCCTCTTATCCGCTCTACAGCGCGGCTAACACGCGCAGCATCGAGCAAGCCGCCGCCGCCCAGCTACCGCCGCACACCCTGATGCAACGCGCCGGTTTGGCCGTGGCGCGCCTGGCCTGCGCGGTGGCTCCCCATGCGCAGACCATCTGGGTCGCCTGCGGCCCCGGCAACAATGGCGGCGATGGCTTGGAGGCCGCCATGCACCTGCAACAGTGGGGTCGCCAGCCGGTGGTGACCTGGCTGGGTTCTGAAGCGCACTGCCCGCCCGACGCACGGGCTTCGCTCTTGCGCGCCCGAGCGGCTGGTGTCGCCTTCGCCACCGAGCCACCTGCCCAGTGCGACCTCGCGATTGACGCGCTGTTAGGCACAGGCACGACAAAACCACTCACCGGACAAATCGCAGACTGGCTGTTGCACATGCGCCGCAGCGCGCTGGCCGTGCTGTGCATTGACGTGCCCAGCGGCCTGCAGGCAGACACGGGTTGCTATGCCGATCCTGAAAATGCTACAAATAGTATAGCTTCAAAGCCAGTAAACACGCCGGCCAACAACCTATTTTGCCTCTCTTTATTGACTTTGAAGCCCGGTCTGTTCACCGCTGACGGCAAAGACGCAGCCGGTCAGGTCTGGTTGGATGATCTGGGGCTGTCCGAACTCCCCGTTCTGTTGGATGCAGCGCTCACGGCCCCGACCGCTTGGCTGGCAGGCCTTGATCGCGCCGCGCCGCCGCCACGCCTGCAAGCCAGCCACAAAGGCAGCTTTGGCGATGTGGCTGTCATCGGCGGCGCATCGGGCATGACCGGCGCGGCCTTGCTCGCCGCCAGGTCTGCCTTGCACGCAGGCGCAGGTCGGGTGTTCGTGGCGTTGCTGGACGGTGCCAGCATGGCGGTTGACCCGCTCCAGCCCGAGTTGATGTTTCGCCAGCCCGAGGCGCTCAAGTTAAGCCAATCCACCGTCGTCTGCGGCTGCGGCGGCGGCGATGCGGTGCGCCATGTGCTGCCGCACGTGCTGTCCCAAGCCCTGCGCCTGGTGCTTGATGCCGACGCCCTCAATGCCATCGCCACGGACACCGCGTTGCAAACCCAACTCACGGCCCGTGCCGGGCGCTCGGCACGCGGCAACTTCGCCACCATCCTCACCCCGCATCCGCTAGAAGCCGCACGCCTGCTGTCCAGCAGTGCCGCGCACGTGCAAGCCAACCGCCTGCAGGCCGCCCAGCAGTTGGCCGACAGGTTTCAATGCACAGTGATTCTTAAAGGCGCAGGCAGCGTCATCGCCGCTCCTGGGCAAACCCCCTGCATCAACGCCAGCGGCAACGCCAAACTGGCCACTGCGGGCACCGGCGATGTGTTGGCCGGCATCGTCGGCGCCATGCTTGCGGGGGGGCAAACGGCCTTCCAGTCCGCCTGCACCGCCACCCACCGCCACGGCCAGGTGGCAGACGATTGGCCAGACGAGCAAACTTTGACCGCCAGCGAGCTGGTTAAACTCAACAAGACGAATTTGAAGTAGCTCCCCGACACCATCACCATCACCCGCACCATAACGATAGCCATGACCCTGATCACCATCATCCTAGCCACCCTCGCCGCCGGCATTGGCAGCGTCTGGGTCGCTGCGCTCCTTAATTTTGGCGTGCTGGCACGCTACACCCAGCACATGCTCAGCCTGGCGGCGGGGGCGCTCCTGGCCACCGCGTTTATCAACCTGATGCCCGAAGCGTTTGAGAGTCAGCTTGGTGCGCGCGCGCTGTTTGCCACGCTCCTGGCGGGCTTGATTTTCTTCTTTTTGCTCGATAAAGCCGAGCTCTGGCACCACGGGCATGAGCACCACCAAGTGGACACCACGGGCCATGCCGGTCATGACCACACCAAGCACAACCAGCACGGCCACAGCCACGCGCCCACCCAGCCCGGAAGCTGGGCGCTGCTCACTGGCGACAGCGTGCATTGTTTTGGCGACGGCATCATGATCGCCTCCGCCTTCATGGCCGATATGCGCCTGGGCTGGGTCGCCGCGCTGGCCGTGCTGGCGCACGAGGTGCCGCACCACATGGGCGACCTCTTGGTGCTGAACCGCGGCAGCAATCAGCGCATCGCCTTGGTCAAAGTGTCGCTTGCCGGCTCGGTCACGGCCCTCGGCGGCCTGGCTGGCTACTGGCTGGTGAACCAGTTGCAAGACTATCTGCCCTACTTTTTAGTCGTCGTCAGTAGCAGTTTTATCTATGTGGCACTGGCAGATTTGATCCCACAATTGCAAAAACGCCTCAGTTTTAAGCAGACTGCTGCGCAGATTGCATGGCTGGGGGTGGGGATATTGCTGGTCACGTGGGTGGGTGGCTTGGCGCACGGGCATTGAATGGCTGGCTTTTTTTCTGGTTCAGATGCCAGTTGTCGCGGCAAGCGCGTGTGCTGGTGGTGAGAGGTGCGGGGCATAACGACGGGCGCCATTTGAGGCGTATTGGCAGGACTTGGGCGGGGTGTTGACCGGACTGCAGGCTGGCTTGTAAGATGCAAGGGGAGGTTTGCAGATGCATGACAACCAGGAGCGCAACAAACACAACGCCATGGCGTTTTATGAACTCGTGTTCAACGAGTGCCAACCGGCGCTGGCGGTACAACGCTATGTGGGTGCCAGCTACACGCAGCACAATCCGGATGTCGCCGACGGCAAGGAGGCATTCATCGCGTATTTTGAGCACATGGCGCGCGAATACCCCGGCAAGCGGGTGCATTTCAAGCGCGCCATTGCGGAAGGCAATTTCGTTGTCCTGCATTGCCACCAGGAGTGGCCGACCGATGTCAACCGGGACTGGGCCGGTATGGACATCTTCCGCTTTGACCCGCACGGCAAAATCGTCGAGCATTGGGACGTGCTACAGGTGGTGCCCGACGAGTCGGCTCATGGCAACGGCATGTTTTAGTCACTTGCTGACAAAAGCTGACCCTGACTCCGCTCTTCGCAACGGTCTTGGTGCAAGCAGTGAATGAGAAAAAATAACAACAACGCTCTGTCCAGGGCAAACGTGCGGAGCAGACGTACCCTGCTCCATAACAGCAAGGAGAAGAAGCAATGAAACTGAATAAATGGCTGATCGTGTCGGTATTGGTGGCCGGTGCCAGTGGGCAGGCTGCAGAAGAACCCGCAGCAAAGGTGGCCGAGGCGGGCAAGGTGTCCGTGCTACAGAAAGCGGAAGAAGGCGCGAAGAAGGCGGCCGAGGAGGCCGGGGAAGCGACGCGCAAGGCCGCAGAAGCCGCCAAGCGGGCTGTAGATAAGTCTGAACAGGCCGTTAGTGGAGCCTCGCAGAAAACTGCCGAAGCTGCCAGCCAGGCGGCGCGGGAGGCCGAGGAAGCCGCCAAGCTGGCGGTACGCAAGACTGCGGAGGCCTCCAGGAAGGCGACCGCAGCCACCAAAGGGGCGGCACAGAAAGCCGAAGAAGCTGCTAAAAAAGCAGCCGTAGTCGCCAAGGATGCGGTGCAGAAGGCCGGGGAAGCCGCCAAAAAGGCGGCCAAGTCGGGTAAGGAGGCCGCACAGAAAGCGGCCGAAGCCACTAGGGATGCCGCACAGAAAGTCATGGAGGCCACCAAAGAGGCTGCCGACAAGGCGCTTGAGGCAACCAGGGCAACGGCCCGGAACGTCAAGGATGTCGTCACCAAGTAATTCTTGATGGACAGCTTGTGGGCTGACAAAAGGTGACTCTTGAAGCGCAGTTCGGATAGGCTTATAGTGAAGGCGCTTGGCAAGCGGGTCGAGTACGAAAATCAACGTCAGGAGCTTCATCATGGCTATTTCGCATGCACTCTCTGGGGAAGCCGTGGACATTCGCCCACTCGGTTCCAATCTCATGACGTCACAAACGATTGCGCTGTTCAAGTCCAAAAATCTGGAGGTCATGCGCCTCGTGCTGCCCAAAGGCAAAGGCCTGCCATTGCACAGCGTGCTGGGCGACATCACCATGCAGTGCATCGAAGGCAGTATTGCCGTGGTGGTCGATGGGCAAGCCAGGCCGCTGGCCGCCGGACATTTGATGTACCTGTCGGGCGGCGTCGAGCACAGTTTGACGGCCGTGGTGGATGCGTCGGTGCTGGTGACGATTGCGTTTTGTAAGTAGCGCTAGTCTTGCACGGTTTCTGCGCTATCCCTGCGCCACGGGCCGACTCGGATCACTGCACCACTCGCTCCAACTCCCCGCAAACAGCGCCTGCCGGCCTAATCCGGCCAGCTCCATCGCCAGCACGTTGGGGACGGCGCTGACGCCGCTGCCGCAGTGGTGGACGACGGTGTTGGGGTCGCGGTTGCCGAGCAGGGCGGTCAGTTCGGCTTTGAGCACGTCGGCGGATTTGAACTTGCCGTCTGGGCCCAGGTTGTCGCCAAACGGGCGGTTCAACGCACCGGGGATGTGGCCGGCGACCGGATCGAGCGGCTCGATTTCACCCCGAAAACGCGCTGCGCCGCGTGCATCAAGGATGGTCTGGTTGGGTTTGCTTAGATTTTTTACTACCGAATCAATAGCAGCCAAGGCAGTTAATTCGCTGGCTAGAGAGAAATTTGAGGGGGTAATTTTGGATTTCTGTGGTTTCGAGGTGGCATCCGTGCCTTCAACCGAGCCACCAGCCGCTTGCCACGCCTGCAAACCGCCGTCCAGCACCGCCACGGCTTCATGGCCGACCCATTTGAGCATCCACCACAGACGGCCACAGTAGTTGACGCCATTGCGGTCATAGACCACGGCTTGGTGCGCGTTGGAAAAGCCGATGCTGCTGAGCCAGGCGGCGAAGGTTTCACGACTGGGTAGCGGATGTCTGCCGCCACTGGCAGCCGCCAGATCGTTTTTGGCGCTTAAACGCGTGTCCAGGTTGACGTAAACCGCGCCGGGGATGTGGGCGGTGGCGAACTGCTGCTGGCCAGATTCGGGCTGCATCAGGTCAAAGGAGCAGTCGAACACCATGACGGACTTGCCGCTACCTGTGCGCGCGTACTCATTTGTCAACAGAGATTGAAGTTCTTCAGCGGATATGAGGGTGGTGAACATAGATCAGGTCGTTGGCGAGGCGGGCTTCATCGCCTGCCGATACCACTGGTGAAAGGCGTGCATGCCGTCTTCCATCGGGCTTTGGTAGGGGCCGACTTCGTTGTCACCACGCTGCATCAGGGCGTGCCGGCCAGCGTCCATGCGCAGCGCGATTTCGTCGTCTTCGACGCAGGTTTCCATGTAGGCGGCGCGTTGGGCTTCGACGAATTCGCGCTCGAACTCGGCAATTTCCTCCGGGTAAAAAAATTCCACCATGTTCATGGTTTTTTGCGGCCCGATCGGGTGCAGGGTCGAGACGGTGAGCACATGCGGATACCACTCGACCATGATGTGCGGGTAGTAGGTCAGCCAAATCGCGCCAAATTTAGGCGGCTCGCCGTGGTGGTGGTCGCGCTGGAAATTGAGCAAAGCCGTTTGCCAGCGCTCATAAATCGCGCTACCGGCGTGGCCCAGGCGGTTGGCCACGCCCACGGTTTGCACTGAGTAGTCGGGTTTGAACTCCCAGCGCAGGTCGTCACAGGTCACAAAATTGCCCAAACCGGGGTGGAAAGGGCCCACGTGGTAGTCTTCCAGATAGACCTCGATGAAGGTTTTCCAGTTGTAGTTGCACTCGTGCATTTCGACATGGTCGAGCTTGTAGCCGGTAAAATCCAGGTCGGCACGAGGGCCTAAATGGGCCATATCAGCGGCAATATCACGGCCATTGGACTCAAAAAGCAGACCGTTCCACGCTTGCAGCTTGTAGTTGTGCAGGTGCAGCGCAGGGTCGCAGGCAAAGTGCGGCGCGCCCAGCAGTTGGCCCATATTGGGGCCGCTGGCGTCGTACGTCCAGTGATGCAGCGGGCAGACCAGGTTGCCCAAATCGCCGTTGGCGGCGGGGGGGATGCTGCCTTTGCCCTGCAAAATCAGCGCCTGGCGATGGCGGCAGACGTTGGACACCAGCTCGATGCCGGCTTGGCCATGAATCAGCGCACGGCCGCCGTTTTCCTGCGGCAGGGTGTAAAAATCGCCCCGCTGGGGTGCCGCCAGGCTGTGACCGACGTAGCGTGGGCCGTTGTGAAACAGGGCTTTTTGCTCGCGTTGGAATAAAGCGTCGTCAAAATAGCTGTCAACTGAGAGTTGCGAGAGTGGGGTTGAAATATTTAATGCAGCCATAACTTAAAATCAGGTAAAGCGCATTTTATGCCTTGATATCACGTATCCTGATCGAACCCCCCATTTATGACCAAGGCACCCAAATCAACCCCGGCGAGTGCGGACGCCTTAGCCTCCACTACGCCCACTATTGCCGCGACGCCCACGGCCCCTATTGCCAGCTACGACAGCGCGCTGCAAGAGCTGGAACAGTTGGTCGCCAAGCTCGAATCGGGTCAGTTGCCGCTCGATCAATTGATGGCGGGCTACCAGCGCGGCGCACAACTGCTCACATTTTGCCGTGACAAACTTGCAAAGGTTGAAAACCAGATCAGCCTGATCGACAACGGCCAGCTCAAGGTATGGACACCCGAGTGAGCGGCTTGACCCGTGAGCACGCCGCCTGGACCACAGCGCACCTGGAGCGGGTGGAGCAAGCGCTGTCAAACTGGGTCGCCCCTAACGCGACGGCAGGTTTGGCGCAACTGAGCGAGGCTATGCGCTACGCGGTGCTGGACGGTGGCAAGCGGCTGCGACCCTTGCTGGTATTTGCGGCGGCAGAGGCAGCAGGTGGCCATGATGCCCGTGCCAGGCAAGCCAGCCTGCGCGCAGCGTGTGCCGTTGAGTTGATTCATGCCTATTCGCTGGTGCATGACGACATGCCTTGCATGGACAACGATGTGCTACGCCGTGGCAAACCTACCGTGCATGTGCAATTTGGCGAAGCGCAGGCGCTGTTGGCCGGGGACGCGCTGCAAGCCTTGGCGTTTGAACTGCTCACGCCCAGCGCTGATGTCGTTGAACCACACGTTCAAGCCACTTTATGCCGTTTGTTGGCAGCGTCGGCAGGGTGCCAAGGCATGGCCGGCGGCCAGGCGATTGATTTGGCCAGTGTGGGGCTGAATTTGAACTTGGACGAACTAAAAAACATGCACAGACTCAAAACCGGTGCGCTGCTGCAGGCCAGTGTGATGATGGGTGCTGCTTGTGGCCAGGCTTCCAGTCAAGCGCAAAACGCCCTGATGCACTACGGTGCGGCGCTGGGTTTGGCCTTTCAAGTCATCGATGATGTGCTGGACGTCACGGCTGATACGGCGACGCTGGGCAAAACGGCAGGCAAAGATGCAGCGCAAAACAAGCCGACGTTTGTCTCCTTGCTTGGCCTGGATGCCTCCAGGGCTTATGCACAAACGCTGCTTGAGCAGGCGTTGCGGGCGCTGCAAGACAGTGGCTTGCCTGATGTACGCGCCCTGCGGGCATTGGCCGAGCTGGTGGTTCATCGGGCAGCATAGTCGACGACATCCATACCGAATAGTCACCTGGAATACACCTAAAATATGCCATTAGCCGGCGTCCTATATGCCTAAGTAGCTACTAAATTTATAGCACATGATTTATCCTTTACTGTCTACCATCAACGACCCTGGCGACCTGCGCAAGCTCCCGCGTGAGCAGCTCAGAAGCTTGTCCGACGAGCTGCGTGCTTACCTGTTGCACAGCGTTTCCAAAACCGGTGGCCATTTGAGCTCCAACTTGGGTACGGTCGAGCTGACGGTTGCGTTGCACTATGTCTTCAACACGCCTGAAGACCGGCTGGTGTGGGATGTGGGACACCAAACCTACCCGCACAAAATCTTGACCGGGCGACGGGATCGCATGGCTACGCTGCGCCTGCTGGGCGGTTTGTCGGGTTTTCCGCAACGCACCGAGAGTGACTACGATACTTTTGGCACGGCACACTCCAGCACCAGTATTTCGGCGGCGCTGGGGATGGCGCTGGCCGCCAAAATCAAAGGCGAGTCGCGCCACTCGGTTGCCATCATTGGCGATGGCGCGATGACGGCGGGCATGGCGTTTGAGGCGCTGAACAACGCAGGCGTGGCCGATTGCAACCTGCTGGTCATTTTGAACGACAACGACATGAGCATCAGCCCACCCGTGGGGGCGCTGAACCGCTATTTGGCGCAGCTCATGAGTGGTCAGTTTTATGCGGCGGCCAAGAATGCCGGCAAGCAGGTTTTGAAGGTCGCACCGCCCTTGTTTGAGCTGGCCAAGCGCCTGGAAGAGCACGCCAAAGGCATGGTGGTGCCCGCCACGCTGTTTGAAAAATTTGGCTTCAACTACATCGGCCCGATTGATGGGCATGATCTGGATTCTTTGATTCCGACCCTGGAGAACATCAAACACCTCACGGGGCCACAGTTCTTGCACGTGGTGACTAAAAAAGGCCAAGGCTACAAACTCGCCGAGGCTGACCCGGTGGCCTATCACGGTCCGGGCAAGTTTGACCCCAGCGTGGGGCTGCAAAAGTCAAGCCAGCCTTCTAAGACCACCTTCACGCAAGTATTTGGACAATGGCTGTGCGACATGGCTGACCAAGACCCGCGTTTGGTAGGCATCACGCCCGCCATGCGCGAGGGCTCGGGCATGGTGGAGTTCGAGCGACGCTTTCCAGGACGCTATTTCGACGTGGGTATTGCGGAGCAACATGCGGTCACGTTCGCCGCCGGTTTGGCTTGCGAAGGCCTCAAACCCGTGGTTGCCATCTACTCCACCTTTTTGCAGCGCGCCTACGACCAACTGATTCACGATGTTGCATTGCAAAACCTGCCCGTGGTGTTTGCTTTGGATCGCGCTGGCTTGGTCGGTGCAGACGGTGCCACCCATGCGGGCGCTTACGACATGGCTTTCCTGCGTTGCATTCCGAACATGAGCATTGCCTGCCCGGCAGACGAAAACGAATGCCGCCAACTGCTCACCACGGCATTCGCGCAAGATCACCCAGTCGCCGTGCGCTACCCACGCGGCGCAGGCGCTGGTGTGACCGTCGAGCCCACGCTGCACGCCTTGCCCTTTGGCAAGGGCGAAGTCGTGCGTACGGGCAAAAAAATAGCCATCCTTGCCTTTGGCACGCTGTTGCACCCCGCGCTGGTTGCCGCAGAGTCACTCAATGCCACGGTGGTCAACATGCGCTGGGCCAAACCTCTGGACGTTGCACTTCTTAAACAAGTCGCTGCCGACCATGAGGTGCTGGTTACTGTTGAAGAGGGGGCCGCCATGGGCGGTGCGGGAGGCGCGGTTTTGGAGGCTTTGCAAGCAGCAGGGATCGTCAAGCCGGTGCTCACCCTGGGTTTGCCGGATCAGTTCATCGAACACGGCGACCCCGCCAGGTTGCTCGCCATGCAAGGTTTGGATGCGCAAGGCATGCAAGCATCGATCAAAGCGTTTATCCGTCCACATGGACCAGGCAATGCTTTGCAGGGCCAGGGCATAGGTAGATAAAATGATGTCAGCTCAGGCATGATTTTTCCGAGGGAAAACCCGCACCCAATGCAGGGCCGGCCTTCATACAATCAACCTTGACTACCAACAGTCTTCTCCCGCTTTTAACCGCGGATGACTTACTTAATCTAACCTCACGGAGTGAATCACATGGATCGTCGTTCCCTAATTAAAAACGCTGGCATAGCTGGCGTGCTGGCAGCGGGTGTTGCACCGGCTGTACACGCACAAGGTGCCAACGTTCGCTGGCGTCTGGCTTCCAGTTTCCCCAAGTCCCTCGATACGATTTTTGGCAGTGCAGAAATGTTTGCGAAGACGGTGAAGGCCTTGTCGGGCGGCAGATTTGAAGTGTCGGTGCATGCTGCGGGTGAACTGATGCCGGCATTTGGCGTGGTGGATGCTCTGCAAAACGGTACCATCGAGATGGCGCAGACGGCCTCTTACTATTTCACCGGGAAAGATCCGATTTTTGCCTTCGGTTGTGCCGTGCCTTTCGGTCTCACTGCCCGCCAGATGGACGCCTGGAAGGAGCATGGCAATGGCCGCAAGCTCATGGATGCGTTCCTTGCCAAATACAACATCAAAGGCCGCAGCGCAGGCAACACCGGCACACAGATGGGCGGTTGGTACCGCAAGGAAATCAAATCCGTGGCGGATCTCAAGGGCCTCAAAATGCGCATGGGCGGTGGTTTGTTCGGCGAAGCGATGCAGAAACTGGGTGTAGTGCCACAGAATATGCCAGGTGGTGACGTGTACCAGGCGCTGGAAAAAGGGACGCTGGATGCGACCGAATTCGTGGGCCCCTACGATGACGAAAAGCTGGGGTTCAACAAGGTTGCACCTTACTACTACTACCCAGGCTGGTGGGAGGGCGGCGCTGAGTTGGAGTTCTTCATCAACACCAAAGCCTACGCGGCCCTCACGCCTGAATTCAAGGCGATTGTTGATGCTGCCACCATCGTCGCTGCGCGTGACATGACGTCCAAATACGACGCGATGAACCCGATTGCCCTGAAAAGACTGGTTGCGAGCAAGACTCAGCTCAAACCGTTCTCGAAAGCCATCATGGATGCCGGCTTCAAGGCGTCGATGGAGGTGTTTGCCGAGCACTCAGCCAAGTCGGAAGAGTTCAAGAAGATTTACCAGGACATGCGTGCCTTCCAGCGCGACCAGATCTTGTGGGAGCGCTTCTCGGAATTCCGTTACAACAGCTACATGACCACCGTCAAGCTGTAATCGGTTCTTTTCGCGTTTTCAAAAATGCCTCGCTTTGCGGGGTTTTTTTTGCCGGCTGATTTGTTGGCCATGAAACAGACAATAAAAAAGCCCCGCAGCGTCTGCGGGGCTTGAGCCGGTTTGTCGCAAACAGGATCGCTGTAGACAAGGCGTTACTTCTTTTTCATCGACTCCTGAAGCGCCTTTAGCGGGTCGTCGTCGGCGACTGGGCTGTCGTTGCTTTCGGCCGGTGCTGGGCTGGCTGCTGTGTCTGGCGTGCCATCGAACGGATTTTCCTGTCCTATCGAGTCCGGCATGCTGGCTTCCATTTCGATGCGGACCTTGTCAAGGTCGAACACCTCCTTCTTGTCCAGTCCGCTTGACACGATGCCTGGGAAGGCAATGATCAGGCCGACCATGACGATCTGGATGATCACGAAGGGCACGGCGCCCCAGTAGATTTGCATGGTGGTCACCGGCTGGATCAGCTTCTTGGTGAGCTTGTCGGTGTATTCCTTGGCTGGTGCGACACTGCGCAGGAAGAACAGGGCAAAGCCAAACGGCGGATGCATGAACGACGTCTGCATGTTCACGGCCAGCAATACGCCGAACCAGACCAGGTCAATGCCCATTTTCTCGGCCACGGGCGCCAGCAAGGGAACGACGATGAATGACAGTTCAAAGAAGTCCAGGAAAAATGCCAGGAAGAAAATAAGCACGTTGACCACAATCAGAAAGCCTAACTGCCCGCCGGGGACAGAGGTCAGCAGGTGCTCCACCCATTTGGAGCCATCAACCCCCTGAAATACCAGACTGAAGACGGTAGAGCCGACCAGGATGAACAACACAAAACTGGACAGCTTGGTGGTGGAATTCAAGGCCTGTTTGAGCAGGGTCATGCTCAGACGCCCCCGGCTCATGGCCATGAGCAAAGCGCCCAATGCACCCATGGCGCCGCCTTCGGTGGGCGTGGCCACGCCCAGGAAAATCGTGCCCAGCACCAGAAAGATCAGCAGCAGCGGGGGGATCAGCACAAACGTGACGCGCTCCGCCATGCGTGACAGCAGGCCCATGCGGGTGACCTTGTTGATCAGCGCGATGACAAACGCCAGCATGACGCCGGCGCACAGCGACACCACGATGGTTTCATCGGTGGCCACGGCCAGTACTTCTTCACCCTTGAACCAGCTCACGACCTGGGCGTAGTGTTGTCCCAGGTACACCGCTAGGGCCGTTGACACGATGCTCAGCATCAGCAGGGAGCGCAGGCCACTGGTGCCATTGTCTTCACGGATGGTGCGGGCTTCGGGCGGCAAGGCGGGCACCCAGTTGGGGCGAATGAACGTCAGAAGGACGACATAGCCGATATAGAGTCCAGTCAGGGCAAAGCCGGGGATGAACGCGCCTTTGTACATTTCGCCCACGCTGCGACCGAGCTGGTCCGCCAGAATGATCAGCACCAGCGATGGCGGAATGATCTGCGCCAGCGTGCCCGACGCGGCAATCACGCCGGAGGCGATACGGCGGTCATAGCCATAGCGCAGCATGATGGGCAGCGAAATCAGGCCCATCGAAATCACGGAAGCGGCCACCACACCGGTGGTCGCGGCCAGCAGGGCGCCAACTAAAATCACGGCAAAGGCCAGGCCACCGCGCAGCGGGCCAAACAGCTGGCCGATGGTGTCGAGTAAATCCTCGGCCATGCCGCTGCGCTCCAGGATCAACCCCATCAGGGTGAAGAAGGGAATGGCCAGGAGCGTGTCGTTTTGCATGATGCCGAAGATGCGCAGCGGCAGGGCCTGCAGCAGCGCTTCTGGCAAGATGCCCAGTTCGATGCCAATAAAGCCAAAGAACAGGCCGCAGGCACCCAGGCTGAATGCCACCGGAAAACCCATCAGCAGGAAAACAATGAGTCCCCCGAACATGATGGGGGCAATGTTGTTGATTAGAAATTCCATGTGTGTCTCCGGGATCAGGCGGCGTTGTTTTTGGCAGCTTTTTCTTCGGCCAGCTTTTGAATCGCTTCAGCCAACGCTTCTTCTGCGGTCTTCTCCACTTTTTTGTGCGTGGGATCTTCGATCAGGCCCTGCAGGAATGCCAGGCGCTTGATCAGCTCGGACCAGCCTTGCAACAGCAGCAGGCCAAAGCCCAGCGGAATCATGGCGTACACCGGCCAGCGAA
>JASJPN010000027.1:2099-4747 GCA_031426635.1 Polaromonas sp. | reverse complement strand
TTAAGGTGTGAGTACATTGATCGCCGTGTGGTTTCAAGCCAGGGTGAGGCTCGTGTATCAATGTCCTCCGAGTAGCATGGTTGTTTCACACTTCTGCGATCAGTTCAATTTCGACGCAAGCCCCCATCGGAATCTGAGCCACGCCAAACGCACTGCGCGCGTGCGCTCCAACGGTCGGGCCAAAGACCTCGCCAAACAATTCCGAGCAGCCATTGGTCACCAGATGCTGCTCGGTGAAGTCGCCGGTCGAATTGACCAGGCTCATCACCTTGACGATGCGTTTGACCTGGTTCAAATCACCCACGGCGGCGTGCAGTGTGCCGAGCAGGTCAATCGCAATCAAGCGGGCAGCAGCTTTGCCCTCATCGGTGCTGACGTTTTTCCCCAGTTGCCCCACCCACACTTTGCCGTCTTTTTTAGCGATGTGACCGCTTAAAAAGATCAAATGGCCTGTTTTTACAAAGGGGACATAGGCCGCAGCGGGGGTGGCCACAGCAGGCAAGGTGATGCCAAGGGTTTGGAGTTTGGCGTAGATAGACATCGTTTTTGATTCTTTCAAAGTTGCAAATAGCTTTCATTGGCTAAAGCGGGATTTTAGACCGCCGCGTCAACTGCATCTGGTGGGTGAAGGTGACCTCCGTTTTTTCTGTGGCACCTTCGATCGGGGCGGCACCGTCAGGCTGGGGTGAGCAGGCTAATGGAATATGTCCGTCACCAGCCATCAGACCCGAGGTGGTGTCCAAACCAATCCAGCCAGCGCCAGGTAAATACACCTCGCACCAGGCATGCAGCTCGGTGGAACCCATGGCCTCGTCACCAGGCGCACCATGGCCCTCACTGAGCAACAGCGCATCCGGTGCGCGTTCTATCAAATATCCCGACACAAAGCGCGCAGCCAGACCGCAGTGCCGCAAGAGTTGCACCAACAGCCAGGCCGAGTCGCGGCAAGAGCCTTGCCCCCGCAGCAAGCTGAGTTCAGGCGTTTGTACACCTGGCTCCATACGCGTCAGATACGCCAAGTCTTGATGCACAGTTTGGTTGAGGGTCACCAAAAAATCAACCGTTGCCTGGTTGTTGCGGTTGATTTTGTGCAGATAGGCTTGAAGCAGGGGCGTGGCTTCGCTCAACGGTTCAGCTTGTAAATAGGACGCGAGCTCTTGCTTGACCGTCGGGTCGTAGTTAAACGGATAACGTTCAGCGCTTGGCTCCAAGAAAAAGTCAAAGGGGTTGTAGGCCGACATTTGAATCACCGTATCGACGGTGACCTTGAATTCACTGACCTTCTCGGTAAAGACCAGGCGCGCCAGGTAATTGGCCAAGTGATCCTGGTACCCATGGATGAAGTGAGGCGCCGGTTCTACCTGGAGTGCATAAGAAACGATGTGGCTGCGACAGTGCGGCGCAGGCCTGAGGCGCACAATTTGCGGCCCGAGGCTGACCGGATGTGCGTATTGGTAATGACTGACATGATGGATGGCAACTTGCATAGGCATATTTTCATGTTAGCAAGTTCTAGGTCATGAGGCTATTCATGTGAGCATTCCGGGGTGCAAAAAAAGCCGCTGGCTTGCGCACAGCGGCTGATCGTGATGACAGACTCTTTAAGAGTTTGCGTTCTCAAACGGCAATGGCATGTTGCGCAAATCGCGCTTGGTTTCAACCAAAACCAGCGAACTCGATTCAACCACCACCGCAGCGGGCCGCTCACGTGGTGCGCGCACGGGCGCTGCCGCCAATTCAGCCGCAATTGAAGCTTGTACAGCGGCTACCTTGCTGGCATCCGTCCCCACCCATTGCAGACCAGAATTGCTGGCGACAACCGCCAGGTCGGCGGCAGGCAAGGCATAAGAGGTCACGGCAGGCATGGCCGTTGCAGCCATAGCTACAGGCGCAGCGACGGTGGTAACCTGCACAGGCACGACTTGTTGCAGCGCAGGCGCTTCAAATTTGGCCGCAGCAGGTACAGGTGCAGGTGCAGGTGCAGGTGCTGAGGGCGCCTGTGTCAATTCGACCGGGGCTGGCGGTGGAGGCGGTGTCTGGCTGCTGGCGCTGCCGTTTTTAGCTGCACTACCGTTCGCCACCGCGAAATAGCTTTGACCTCTGTCCGCTGTTTTGACATCAGTCCTGGCGTAAGCAGGAGCGTCCGCACCAGCGTCAGCACTATTGCTGCGTTCCGAGCGCTCGCCGTGTTCACCGCGTTCACCGCCACGTTCACGGCGATCGCGACCATAACGGTCACGGCTGCGGCGCTCATTGCGCCCACCTTCTTGACCAGCGGCCTCGTTACCAGCCACACCGGTGTCAGCCGAGGTTTCTGTAGGGCGTAGGCCTTCAGAGACAGCAGTCACCGGGGCTGCCTGGCCGATAAGCGTTGCCTCAGGGCTGTCGCGACGGGAGCCACGCTCACCGCGTTCGCGGCGCTCGCCACGTGGCGGACGATTGCCTTGACGTGGTGCCCTGCCTTGATCGTCTAAATTGCCGTCTGTCGGTGTATTATCTGTCTGGAGTGCTATGTTTTCAGTAGCATTGAATTTGCCTTCAGCTTCTGGGCGTGCATCCTGACGTGCATGGCGACTCGTGGCGGGGCGATTCGCATCGCGTGGACCGCGGCCTTCGCTGCGAGACTCGTCACGGCGCTCTGAGCCACG
>JASJPN010000027.1:0-1999 GCA_031426635.1 Polaromonas sp. | reverse complement strand
GTGGACCGCGGCCTTCGCTGCGAGACTCGTCACGGCGCTCTGAGCCACGTTCCGCGCTACGTTCACCACCACGGCCACCTCGACCTTCACCACGATTTCCACGTGCTTCGCCACGACGACCGTCACGGCGCTCGCCCTGGCCCTCGCCTTGACCTTCACGCTTCGGATCGCTACGTGGTTCATTTCTTCCTTCATTTCGGCCCTGCCCACGAGCCTCACCACGCTGGTCATGGCGACCGTCACGTTTGTCGGTACCGGCAGCACGTGCAGGCGTGGCTGCTACGGGCTGGCTGGCACCAAACAGACCTTTGATCCAGGCAAAAAAGCCTTGTTCTGATGCCTTAGCCGGCTTAGCTGTTTTTGCAGCAGTTGGCGCATGAGCTTTGGGTGCGCGTGCAGCCTCGGGCGCAGCAACAGGGCGCGGTGCAGCCGCTGGTGCTGGCGCATCGGGTAACACGCCTTTGATGATAGGCACTTGCTTGTTGGTCGGCTCTTGCGCGCGGCGTGTGACGGCCGTTGGATCTTCCACGTCTTCAGCCAATTTGTAGCTGGCTTCGATGTTTTCCAGGCGTGGGTCGTCGTGTTTCAGGCGTTCCAGGCGGTAGTTCGGGGTTTCCAGTGTTTTGTTGGGCACCATCATCACGTTGATACGCTGTTTCAGCTCAATTTTCGCAATTTCAGTACGTTTTTCGTTCAGCAAGAACGACGCCACATCGACCGGCACTTGGCAAAGTACAGAAGCTGTGCTGTCTTTCAAGGACTCTTCCTGGATGATGCGCAAAATTTGCAGCGCGCTGGACTCGGTATCGCGGATATGACCGGCACCGCCGCAGCGTGGGCAAGGAATCGACGCGCCTTCAGACAGCGCCGGTTTCAGACGCTGACGGCTCATTTCCATCAAGCCAAATTTGCTGATGGTGCCAAACTGCACGCGGGCGCGGTCTTGGCGCAGCGCGTCGCGCAGGCGGTTTTCAACATCGCGGCGGTTGCGGCTTTCGTCCATGTCAATAAAGTCGATCACGATCAAGCCACCCAAGTCGCGCAGACGCATTTGGCGGGCCACTTCGTCAGCGGCTTCCAGGTTGGTGCGGGTGGCGGTTTCTTCAATGTCGCCGCCACGAATGGCACGGGCCGAGTTCACGTCGACCGATACCAGGGCTTCGGTGTGGTCAATCACAATCGCGCCGCCCGACGGCAACTGCACGGTGCGGGCGTAGGCCGACTCGATTTGGTGCTCAATCTGGAAGCGGCTAAACAGCGGCGCGTCGTCGCGGTAGCGTTTGACGCGGGCAGCGTGCTCGGGCATGACATGTGCCATGAACTGCTGGGCTTGCTCGTACACGTCGTCGGTGTCGATCAAAATGTCGCCGATGTCGGCGTTGAAATAATCGCGAATGGCACGAATCACCAGGCTCGATTCCTGGTAAATCAGGAAAGCACCCTTGCCGCCCTTGGCTGCGCCGTCGATGGCGGCCCAGAGTTTGAGCAGGTAGTTCAAGTCCCATTGCAGCTCGGGCGCATTGCGGCCAATGCCGGCGGTGCGGGCAATGATGCTCATGCCGTTGGGGTATTCCAACTGGTCTAAAGCTTCTTTCAAGTCAGCGCGATCTTCGCCCTCAATGCGACGCGATACGCCGCCGCCGCGTGGGTTGTTCGGCATCAGCACCACGTAGCGGCCGGCGAGGGACACAAAGGTGGTGAGCGCTGCGCCTTTGTTGCCGCGCTCTTCTTTTTCGACCTGCACCAGCAGTTGCTGGCCTTCTTTGATGGCGTCCTGGATGCGCGCCTGGCTCACCGACACGCCCGCGGCAAAGTAGGATTTTGAGATTTCTTTGAACGGCAAAAAACCGTGGCGGTCTTCACCGTAGTCCACAAAACAAGCTTCCAGCGACGGCTCAACGCGCGTCACGATGGCTTGGTAAATGTTGCCTTTGCGCTGTTCGCGCCCTTCAATTTCAATTTCGTAATCGAGCAGTTTTTGCCCGTCGCCAATCGCCAA
>JASJPN010000026.1:3580-17485 GCA_031426635.1 Polaromonas sp. | reverse complement strand
GCATGTCGGGTCAAATGGGTAATGTGACTAAATCCATCCAAAATCTGGACGTGATCCGTATTGACGAAGCGCGCCAATTGCTTTTGATCAAGGGTGCAATCCCTGGTTCAAAAGGTGGTTTTGTGACGGTTCGTCATGCCATCAAAACCAAATCAGCTGCGTCGATCGCTGCTGCAGCTGCCTCAGCTGCAACGAAGGGAGCGAAATAATGAACATCGAACTCCTGAACGACCAAGGTCAAGCTGCATCGACATTTGATGTGCCGGAAACTGTGTTTGGTCGTGCTTACAACGAAGACTTGGTTCACCAGGTGGTTGTGGCATTCCAGGCCAATGCGCGTCAGGGCACTCGTGCTCAAAAAGACCGCCGCACCGTACGTCACTCAACCAAAAAGCCATTTGCCCAAAAGGGTACAGGCCGCGCTCGCGCTGGTATGACTTCTTCGCCAATCTGGCGTGGAGGAGGCCGTGCTTTCCCGAATAGCCCGGATGAAAACTTCACACAGAAGATCAACAAAAAGATGTACCGCGCTGGTATGGCTTCGATCTTCTCGCAATTGGCGCGTGAAGGCCGTTTGGCTGTAGTGGATTCGCTCAAAGTGGATTCACCAAAAACCGCGCCCTTGGCAGCCAAATTCAAAGCCATGAATTTGCAATCCGTCCTCGTGATTGCAGATGAGATTGATGAGAATTTGTACCTGGCTTCACGTAACCTCGTGAATGTGATGGTGGTAGAGCCGCGTTATGCCGACCCAGTGTCTTTGGTGCATTACAAGAAAGTAATCGTCACCAAGGCTGCCATCGAAAAACTCAAGGAGATGTTCGCATGAGCCGCGTAAATCCTACATTGGCCCAGCGCCAGTTCGATGAAGGTCGTTTGATGAAGTTGCTGGTCGCTCCTATCGTGTCTGAAAAGGCAACGATGGTCGCAGACAAGAGCAATGTCGTGACTTTCAAGGTGCTGCAAGACGCTACCAAACCTGAAATCAAAGCCGCTGTGGAATTGATGTTCAAGGTGGAAGTTCAAGCAGTGAACGTGATCAATACAAAAGGCAAATCCAAGCGTTTTGGCAAATCCATGGGTCGTCGCGACAATGTTCGCAAGGCCTACGTGATGCTTAAACCTGGTCAAGAGCTGAACCTCTCTGGGGAGGCTGCGTAATCATGGCTGTCATTAAAATGAAACCAACCTCACCAGGCCGTCGTGGCGTGGTGAAGGTTACACGTGATCACCTGTACAAAGGTGCTCCACACGCGCCGTTGTTAGAGCCGCAGATTCAAAATGCGGGTCGCAACAACAACGGTCATATCACTATTCGCCATCGTGGCGGTGGTCATAAGCACCATTACCGCGTGGTCGACTTTGTGCGTAACAAAGACGGCATTCCGGCGAAAGTGGAGCGTATTGAGTACGATCCTAACCGTACGGCACACCTGGCTTTGGTTTGCTATGCGGATGGCGAGCGTCGCTACATCATCGCTCCGCGTGGTCTTGAGGCTGGTGCCTCCATCATGAGTGGTGCTGAAGCGCCGATTCGTGCTGGCAACACTTTGCCTATTCGCAACATTCCAGTGGGTTCAACCATTCACTGTATCGAGATGCAAATCGGCAAAGGTGCGCAAATTGCGCGCTCAGCTGGTACGTCAGCAACGCTGCTCGCTCGCGAAGGCATTTATGCCCAGGTGCGTATGCGTTCAGGCGAAGTGCGCAAGATCCACATCGAATGTCGCGCAACCATTGGTGAAGTTGCCAACGAAGAGCATAGCCTGCGCCGTTTAGGCAAGGCCGGTGTCAAGCGTTGGATGGGTATTCGTCCTACCGTTCGCGGTGTGGTGATGAATCCTGTTGATCACCCACATGGTGGTGGCGAAGGTAAAACTGGCGAAGGCCGTCATCCTGTCGATCCTTGGGGTAATCTCACCAAGGGTTACCGTACCCGTAACAACAAGCGCACCCAGGTTATGGTCGTGTCGCGTCGTAAGAAGTAAGGGGAAGGCACATGACTCGCTCTCTCAAAAAAGGTCCTTTTGTTGACCACCATTTGATTGCAAAGACTGAAAAAGCCGTTGCAACCAAAGATAAAAAACCAATCAAGACCTGGTCTCGTCGTTCAATGGTTCTGCCCGATTTCATCGGTTTGACCATTGCCGTGCATAACGGCAAACAACACGTCCCTGTCTACATCACCGATCAAATGGTGGGCCATAAGTTGGGCGAGTTCGCACTCACCCGTACTTTCAAAGGTCACCCGGCTGATAAAAAAGTCGTGAAGAAATAAGGAAAGACCATGGAAACACGTGCAATCCTACGCGGCGTGCGTTTGTCGGTCGACAAAGGCCGTCTGGTCGCTGATTTAATTCGCGGCAAAAAAGTTGACCAAGCATTGAATGTTTTGGAGTTCACGCAGAAAAAAGCTGCTGTGATCATCAAGAAGGTGCTTGAGTCTGCCATCGCTAACGCCGAACACAATGACGGTGCTGATATTGACGAGTTGAGGGTGAAAACCATCTACGTCGAACAAGGCGCTACGCTCAAACGCTTCACCGCGCGCGCTAAAGGCCGTGGTAACAGCATCAGCAAGCCCACGTGCCATGTGTACGTGACGGTTGGCAACTGAAAGGCTTGAAGTAATATGGGACAAAAAATCCATCCAACAGGCTTTCGCTTAGCGATCAGCCGCAACTGGGCTTCTCGTTGGTACGCCAACAACCGTGACTTTGCTGGCATGTTGGCTGAAGACATCAAGGTGCGTGAGTACCTGAAGCTCAAGCTGAAAAATGCATCTGTGTCGCGCGTTTTGATCGAGCGTCCCGCTAAAAATGCACGCATCACGATTTTCTCGGCTCGTCCGGGTGTTGTGATCGGCAAAAAAGGCGAAGACATCGAAAACTTGAAGCGTGACCTGGCCAAGCAATTGGGCGTGCCCGTCGCAGTCAATATCGAAGAAGTGCGCAAGCCTGAAATCGATGCCAAGTTGATTGCTGACTCGATCACCCAACAGCTGGAAAAGCGCATCATGTTCCGCCGTGCGATGAAGCGCGCCATGCAAAACGCCATGCGTTTGGGCGCTTTGGGCATCAAGATCATGTCGTCTGGCCGTTTGAACGGGATTGAAATCGCTCGTTGCGAGTGGTACCGCGAAGGTCGCGTGCCCCTCCACACTTTGCGTGCTGATATCGACTACGGTACCTCCGAAGCCAAAACCACTTACGGCATTATTGGCGTGAAGGTTTGGGTTTACAAAGGTGACACCTTGGGTCGTACCGACTTGCCTGCTGTGGTTGAGACACCTCGTCCAGAAGACGAACGTCGTCCACGTGGCCCACGTCGTGATGCACGCCCAGGCGATCGTCCAGGCTCGGATCGTCCACCTGCACGCGCTCCGCGCCGTGTGGTTGGTGCGAATGCTGCACCTGCCGATGGCAGTGACAAGCCCGCAGAAGCAACCGCTTCTGCTACCCCAGGTGCTAGCCCAAGCGACGCACCGAAATCTACCGTTCAGCGCGTCCGCAAGGTCGCCGCGCCTGTCACTGCATCTGCAGCGACTGACGGTAAAGGAGAATAATTATGTTGCAACCCGCTCGTCGCAAGTACCGCAAAGAGCAAAAGGGCCGTAACACCGGTGTCGCGACCCGAGGAAGCTCGGTCGCGTTTGGTGATTTCGGTCTGAAATGTACCGACCGTGGCCGTTTAACGGCACGTCAGATCGAAGCCGCACGTCGTGCGATTTCTCGTCACGTCAAACGTGGCGGTCGTATCTGGATTCGTGTGTTCCCTGACAAGCCAATTTCCCAAAAGCCTGCTGAAGTGCGTATGGGTAACGGTAAAGGCAACCCCGAGTACTACGTTGCTGAGATTCAGCCCGGTAAGATCGTGTTTGAAATCGTCGGTGTGTCGGAAGAGTTGGCTCGTGAAGCGTTCCGTTTGGCAGCAGCCAAATTGCCTTTGCGTACCACTTTTGTGGCCCGCATGATTGGCCAATAATTCAGGAACCAGATATGAACACGACTGAACTACGCCAAAAAGACGTTGCCGCACTGCAAACGGAGGTCAAAGCTTTGCAAAAAGCCCACTTTAGCCTGCGTATGCAAAAAGCCACGCAACAACTCAACAACACCGCTACGCTGCGCTCTGCGCGCCGCGATATTGCTCGCGCCAAGACCATTCTTGGCGAGAAGCAATCAGCAGCAACCCCCGCCAAATAAGGAGCAACTACAATGACGGAAGCTAAAACATCCCTCAAGCGCACCTTGGTTGGCAAGGTGGTCAGCGACAAGCGTACCAAAACAGTGACTGTGCTGATTGAGCGCCGTGTGAAACACGAGCTCTATGGCAAGATCGTTGGTAAATCAAGCAAGTACCACGCCCATGACGAAAATGGCCAGTACAAGTTGGGTGATACCGTCGAAATTACCGAAAGCCGGCCCATTTCTAAAACCAAGAACTGGGTAGCGACCCGTTTGGTGCAGAAAGCGATTGAAGTTTAAGGATCAGCTTGCATACCGTTCTTTTTGATCGGTATGTAGACTGAAAGTCCTTATAAAGCGGCTCACTATGTGAGCCGCTTTTGTTTTTGGAGCGGCTATTTTGCGACAATAGCGCGGTAACTTCGATGAGTTTCGAGCTCATTTCATTCATTTATTTTCATTGAATAGGACACATCATGATCAAAGTCGGCGACACCTTACCCGCAGCAACTCTCATGGAATTTTCAGACACGGAAGGCGAGGGCTGTAGCCTGGGCCCGAACGCTGTCGATGTCAGTACTGCCTGTGCAGGCAAAACGATTGCCCTGTTTGCCCTGCCAGGCGCTTTCACACCGACTTGCTCAGCCGAACATGTTCCGGGTTATGTAGACAACGCTGCCGCGCTCAAAGCGGCGGGTGTCGATGAAATCTGGTGCGTGAGTGTGAATGACGCGTTTGTGATGGGTGCTTGGGCGCGCGATCAACAGGCGGTGGGAAAAGTGCGGATGTTGGCTGACGGTGATGCGGTGTTTACCAAGGCCACCGGTTTGACGCTGGACTTAACCGGAAAAGGCCTGGGTTTGCGCAGCAACCGCTACTCCATGCTCGTCAAAGACGGCATCGTGCGCACCCTCAATATCGAAGCGCCTGGCAAGTTCGAGGTCAGCGATGCAGGCACCATGCTCGCTCAAGCCAAAAGCTAAAAATCCTGTTTAAAGATCAACTTTAAGATAGTGCGCGCCTGCCAGCGGGTTGTGATAATAGGGCGGGATTTCTTTGAATCCCAAATCCTCGTACATCTCCCGCGCGATCTCCATGTCGTCCAGGGTATCGAGCAAAACGCTGTCGTAGCCACTCAGGCGTGCGGTGTCCAAAATGGCCTGCGCCAACTGCCGACCCACACCGAGTCCTCTAAAGCTTGGGCGAACGTACAGGCGTTTCATTTCGGCGGCGTTCACATAGTCACAGTCGTCGATGGGGCGCAGTGCGCAGCAGCCAGCTACCGCGCCATCGACCAGCGCCAGCAACAGGGCACCACGCGGCGCAGCGTAGGCGCCCGGCAAACTGGCCAATTCCGCATCAAAATCCTGGAAACACAAGTCAATACCCAGACCCGTGGCGTATTCGCGAAAGAGGCCGTCGGTGGCCTCGAAATCTGCGCGCGCCTGTGGCGTGATCAGTTGGATTTGAGGTGTCGTCATGTGGCGTTACTCGCCTAAACTGGCCAGCCAGTACACAAAAGCGGCGCTGAGTGCAAAAATAAGCGTCGCCAATCCGCGTGAAGCCGCGTCATCCCGAGAGGCTGGCACATCGATGGACAAAACCTTGTCGCCGTCAATCATGGGTTTGATCAAGTTTTCACGCTTTTTGTAAAAATAAAACACAATAGCCAGCACGTGCAGCACCACCAAAACGATCACAATGAGCTTGCCAATTTTGCTGTGGTAACCAGAGGCCAGGCTCACCGTGGCGTTAGAGACAAACTTGCTCAACGGCCCGGCCGCAGCAATGTCGTCATCGCTGATCAAGCCGGTCGCTACCTGTGCCGATAAAAAGGCCAGCAGCGCAAACACGGAGAAAGCACCCAGCGGATTGTGGCCGACTGAATGGTGAGCATGACCCCTGCCTTTGATATAGTTGATGATGCTGCCAGGCGAGTAGATAAACGAGCTAAAACGTGACCACTTGCCGCCTACCATGCCCCAGATCAAGCGAAACAGCAGCAAGGTCAGGACACCGTAGCCAAACCGGAAATGCCACGGCATGGCGTTACCGCCCATATTTCCGCTGATGAGCAAGCCGATAACGCACAGCATCAATGTCCAATGGAAGACTCGGGTGGGCAAATCCCAGACGCGGATGGCTTTCATGGTATAAAAACAGAGGTGAGCTGGGTCATGTTAAAAAAATAAGTGTTTAGTGTTTACCCGGATCTAGGATGATTTCACTGAACCTTTATTTGGATCGGCACCCAGCATCATCGTGTTCTAGTTTAATCACTTCATCATACCAAGGGGAAAAACATGAAAGCGCTCTCAGCCCTGATCATCGCCAGCGCAGCCATCGCGTTAGCTACGCCAGCTGCCGCACAATTTCAAAAACCAGAGGATGCGGTGAAATATCGCCAAAGCGCCTTGACCGTGATGGGCAACCATTTTGGCCGCATCGGTGCCATGGTCAATGGACGGGTCCCGTTTGATGCCAAAGCAGCGCAGGACAGTGCGCGCGTGGTCGCGATGATGAGCACCCTGCCGTGGGCTGGGTTCACGCCGAACACGGCGTCCTTGAAGTCAAGAGCCGAGCCAGAAATCTGGAAAGAGCAAGCCCAATTCAAGGAAAACAGCGAGAAAATGATGGCTGAGGTGGTCAAGCTGGAAGCAGCCGCTAAAACCGGCAACCTGGATGCGATCAAAGTAGCTTTCGGCGCGGTTGGTGGTTCCTGCAAAACCTGCCACGATGCCTACCGATCTGAATAAATGGCTATTGATTTTATAGCTTAATAGCCATATAACACGCTGGCTGCAACCGGATTTTGCTTGAAATCCAGTTGCTTTTCAGGTGGCGCGAGGTGGCTCAATCAGGTCGGAGCCAGGAGTTTTTCAATCAGCAGATGCAGTTGTGCAAAGTCCGGCTCACCGACATAGCGTTTGACGATGCGGCCTTTTTTGTCAACGATGAAGGTCGTCGGCGTGAGCTTCACGTCGCCCCAGGCTTTGGCTACCGCGCCGGTGTTGTCGATAGCGACTTTGAAGGGTAATTGTCGTGTTTGGGTAAAATTGACCACGTAAGCGGGCGGGTCGTAGCTCATCGCCACCATCACGGTATCAAAGCCCCGACCCTTAAACTTATCGTAAGTGGCTATCATTTTGGGCATTTCTGCGACACACGTGGTGCAGCTGGTGGCCCAAAAATTCACCAAAGTCACCTGGCCTTTGAAGTCAGCGGTGCTGATTTTGGAGCCGTCGAGCAGCACAAACGTTGAGTCGGGCGCTTTAGAGGCGTCCGAGCCCACGACAACAAAGGCGCCGATGGCGAAAACCACGGCTGCGGCGGCAGCATACATAAGACGTTTCATGTGGCTATTTTCTCAGAGTTTGACAACGGCTTGTTGGGTATAAAAAACGCGCTGAAGTTGCCTGACAAAATGGGTTGTCAGGAAGTGGCCGGCCATGTATGTTATATTGGTCCGGTATGCACGCTATGCACTTTTCGCACTTTTACTTTTATTTTTGGTTCTCAGTCCCCGGCGGACGAGAGGCGAGTGCTTAAGTAAACCAAAGCAAGCCCTTCTCGAACAAACCGCCGGACACACCAGACCGGCGGTTTTTTTTTGCCACTATTTTTTATAACCCATCAGATGAACCCGCAACTTAGGAGCGACAGCATGATTACAAAAAACACCGCCGACGATGCGTGGTATCAAAAAGATGCCAGCCACAGCACCATCAACGTCACCGATCGAACCAGTCAAACCGACGATGAACGCATCAAGGACATCACCGTGTTACCGCCCCCTGAACATCTCATTCGCTTTTTCCCGATTCGCGGCACCGCCGCTGAGTCGCTCATCAGCAACACCCGCCAAACCATCCATAACATCATGGCTGGCAAGGATGACCGCTTGCTGGTGGTCATTGGCCCGTGTTCCATCCACGACCCAGCCGCTGCATTGGAGTACGCCAAGAAGCTCTTGGAGCAGCGCACCAAATACGCAGGCACGCTAGAGATCGTGATGCGGGTGTACTTTGAGAAACCACGCACCACGGTGGGCTGGAAGGGGTTGATCAATGACCCGTACCTGGATGAGAGCTACCGCATTGACGAAGGCCTGCGCATGGCACGCCAGCTGTTGATTGAGATCAACCGCCTTGGACTGCCTGCGGGCAGCGAGTTTTTGGACGTGATTTCACCGCAATACCTGGGCGACTTGATCAGCTGGGGCGCGATCGGCGCACGCACCACCGAGAGCCAGGTCCACCGCGAACTGGCCTCCGGTCTCTCGGCACCGATTGGTTTTAAAAACGGCACCGATGGCAACATCAAAATCGCTACCGATGCGATTCAAGCCGCAGCCGGCGGCCACCACTTTTTGTCGATCCACAAAAATGGCCAAGTCGCGGTGGTGCAAACCAACGGCAACCCGGACTGCCACGTCATTTTGCGCGGTGGCAAAGCGCCGAATTATGACGCCGCCAGCGTTGCAGCAGCCATCAAAGACCTGGTCGCCGCCAAGCTGCGGCCTACGTTGATGGTGGATTGCAGTCACGCCAACAGCAGCAAACAGCATGAAAAGCAAATCGGCGTGGCCAAAGACATCGCAGCGCAATTAGGCGCAGGTTCAACCAGCGTGTTTGGCGTGATGGTGGAAAGCAATTTGCAAGCTGGCGCGCAAAAATTCACACCCGGCAAAGACAATATTGCGGGCCTGGAGTATGGCAAAAGCATCACCGATGCCTGCATTGGCTGGGATGATTCCGTGCATGTGCTCGACGTCTTGGCAGAGGGTGTGCTGGCACGTCGCAAGCTTGTGATTCAATAATCGTCACAAAGTCAAAGTCAACGTCACCAGGCCGCAGTCAACCAGGCGGCGACTCGCTTGGTGTCCTGCACGGCAAAGCGCCACGTGCTCGCCGCCGCGGGCGGGACGGCCAGGTTCAGGGGCAGATGGATGAGTCGTTTGTCGCGTGCGACGATGGCCGTAACGGCCTTGTTGCCCCCTGCATACAGCGCCAAGTCATCGAGCTTGTGAATCCGCCAACTTTGCGCGCTGCGGCCGGTTCCCCATTGGATGCCGAGCCATTCGTCGTTAGGTGCAAAACCGGCTTGTTCTGCCGCACCACCGCGCAGCACCACTTTGACGAGAATGCCTTCGTTTTCAGTGACCCGCAGACCCAGACGTTGCTGGAGCTGAGCCGGGTCGTTGAAAACAGCAACGCCCTGCGCGGTCAGCAGTTCATGCACAGGCAATTCTTTGGTGCCGTGTATCCAGGCAGCCATTTCTTTGGCAAAGGATCGGCCACCGAGTTCTTGCAGCACGGTGGCAAAGTCGCGTTCGCTCATTGAGCCAGCTTGACAGCGCACCCACAGCGCGCGCATCACGTCATCCAGCGTGCATTTCCTCTCATGGCGCAGCAGCAAGTCAAAGCACAGCGCCACCAGCGCGCCTTTGGTGTAGTAGCTCACGGTGGCATTGGCCGTGTTGGGCTCGGGGCGGTAGTATTTGACCCAGGCATCGAAGCTGGCCTCTGCCACCGACTGCACCTTGCGCCCCGGTGTTTGCTGCACCTGGTTGGCGGTTTTGCAAAGTAAGGTGAGGTACTGCGCATCGTCTATCAGTCCCGCACGGCGCAGCAGCAAATCGTCGTAGTAACTGGTAAAGCCTTCAAAAAACCACAGCAGCTCGGTGTAATTTTCCTGACTGTAGTCAAGCTCCGCAAAGTCGCGTGGTCGCAGCCGCTTGACGTTCCAGGTGTGAAAGTATTCGTGGCTGATCAAGCCCAGCAAGGTGGTGTAGCCTGCTGAATGGGCGGGGGTTGGCGGCGCATCAAGTTGGGGTAGATCTTGGCGTTTACAAATCAATGCCGTCGAGTTGCCATGCTCCAGGCCGCCATAGCCGTCATCGACCGCATTGAGCATGAAGACATAGTTCTTGAACGGTGGCTTTTTCAGAGCTTTGCCACTTTGACGATGGCCGTGCCAAAACGCCATCTCCGTTTCGCAAATTTGACGGATGTCTGCCAGCAAGCGCGTGCCATCAAAGGTGCTGGCTGCGCCTGCCACTACCAACCGGTGTGGGATGCCCCGTACCGAGAAGGCGCCACTCCAAAACGTGCCCAACTCAAACGGGCAGTCGACCAGGGTGTCGTAGTTGGCAAACTGGTAGGTGCCAAAACCTTGACTGGACACCTTCACTGCCGACGCGCCCGTGGCGACTTGCCAGTTGCGTTTTTCAGGGTGCGGCAACACGGCCAGCGTGTGGCGGCCATCTTCTTGCCCTTCGACACGCAAACACAGGCTTGTGCCATTGAAAAAACCACGTGCTGAGTCTAGCCATGCGGTGCGCACCGAGTGATCATGCGCAAAAACAAGGTAAGAAATGACCAGCGGCTTGTCAGGGGTGCAATCAATTTGCCAAGAGCATTTGTCCGACTGCACGGGTTCCAGGCGCTGCTTGCCTTGGCGGGCTTCCAGGTTTTGCAGGTTTTTAGCAAACTCGCGCACCAAATAGCTGCCCGGAATCCAAACTGGCAAGGACACATGCTGTGTGACAGCCGGCTCGGTGATGGTGAGCGTGACGCGGAACAGGTGTGCGTTCAGATCGGCCAGTTCAACGCTATAGTGAACTGACGCGGCCAAGACCTTCGATGCTTTGGTGGGTGGGTGGGCAGCTAGAGAGGTCTTGGCAAAGTTGGGCATAAAGCCGCTAATTATGCAGCAGTCAGGTCTACCGTCTTAGCGCCTGGGCCATTGGTTTGGCAAGACTTGATACCGTTGTTACGGGATTTTTCAGACTCGTACATTTGGCTTTGACCAATGACTTGGTGGTTGCCCGCTTTCAGGGTGAAGTAGGGTGCTTTACCTTTGCCCTCCAAACGCGCAAAGCGGCCTTCTTCGGCGGCGTTCTTTTGTACCGACGCGATGCCATTGCGTGCGCTGGCTTTGGACGCATACATCTCACGGCTCAGAATAATTTGTCCGTTATTTGCCAGCAAGTGAAAGAAGTATTTGTTGTTTTTGGATTTTTTCAGCTCAAATTTACCCGCCATAAGAGACTCCTGATTGGGTGACAGTGCCAAAACACGGTTGGCTGTTTGTTTTTAACCGCAAAAAGACATTTTGGCAATGAGTACAAACCGGCACATACGGCGTGAACCCGCAACAGCGGGAATTCATCCCCGCTTGAGTTGCATGGTTGTCATGGTTTTGAGCGCTGTGACGCGTACTTACTTCACAGACGCCAATAACTTTTCGACCTGTGCTGAATCAACCGCACCTGGCACCCGCGTACCGTCGGCAAGGAACATGGTGGGCGTGCCCGTGATTTTGTGTTTTTTGCCAAACTCGATGTTGCGCGCCACGGCCGCCGTGTCACAGGAGGCGGCGACGATGGCCGCGTCTCGCACCATGTGGTCTTGCCACGCCTTGGCTTTGTCTTTGGCGCACCACAGATGGTTGGATTTGGTGACGGAGTCAGCGCTCAGAATGGGGTACAAAAACATGTAAAAGGTGGCGTTTCCCACTTTTTGCATGTCGCGCTCAAAGCGCTTGCAGTAGGGGCAGTTAGGGTCGGAAAACACCGCAATCTTGCGCTTGCCGTTGCCGCGCACAATGGTGAAAGCGTCCTTCAAAGGCAGTGCAGAAAAATCAAGCGCGCTCAGTTTGTTGGTGCGCACTTCGGTCAGGTTGACGCGTGCTTTGGTGTCAAACACACTGCCCTGGATCAAGAAGTTGCCTTCCGCATCGGTATAGAAAATATCGGTGCCATTGACCCGCACTTCAAACAAACCGTTCATCGGCGTTTTGCTGACCTCATCAATCGCCGGCAGATTGGACAGGCGCTCGGCCAGGTTTTTGCGAATCGCCGCCTCATCGGCCCAAACCGACAGGCTCGCCAAACTGCATACGCCCAGTGCCAAACCAGCCAGCCATTGGCGAGAAAATTTCTTCAAAGTAAACATAAAGCCCCGATCCATCTATAAAAAAAACACATTAAAAATTCATTCACAAACCCATCGCCCGCCTGGTCACCCAGTGTTTCAAGCCGCCGCTGCGTTCAAAACCCTGCATGCCCAGGTTGCGCAGCATCTGCCACGGCCCACTCGCGTTGCCCGCCATCCCATCGGCATCGTGACCACGCGCAAACAACTGCTGCAAACCATCCGTGACCGCGCCAATCAGCAAGACATCGGCCTTGCGCGCCCGCTCATAACGCCGCAGTAGCTTGAGATCGCCCACCGGGCGCCAATACTCTCGTTTGCCTAGCACACGCGCCAATTCGGCGACGTCGGCCAAACCCAGATTCAAACCCTGCCCCGACAGCGGGTGTACCGTGTGCGCGGCATCCCCCGCCAGCGCCCAGCTACCCAGCGCCCGGTGTGTGCCAACCCAGTGGTTGACACGCGACAGTTGCAGCGGCCAAGTGGCGCGCTGACTGTATAAATGCATCGCGCCCAGTGCATGCCCGCCGGCCCGTGCCACAGCCCTGCCAAAATCTTCGCTACTCAGCGCCATCAGCGCTTGGGAACGCTCTGCAGAGACAGACCACACCAGCGCCACAGAGTTCCCGTCTGAGGTGGCATCAGACAGTGGTAACCATGCCAAAATTTCGCCGTTGTGAAACCACTGCCGGGCCACCTGACCATGCGGCAGATCGCACCTTAATCGCGCCGCAATGGCGTGTTGGTGGTAGGGCGTGACGTCAAACTCAAGCGCCAGTTCATCTCGGGTGACGCTGTTTTTGCCTTCGCAGATGATGGTCAAGTCAGACCGAATATGGGTTGGGAAGTGGGTGCTTACGCTGTCAGATGTCGATGCTGGTGGTGATTCAAGCACGTCAATCAAGGGTTGAAAGCGCACCGCCTGTAGCAGTTGCTCCTCCAGCGCGGGCACGTCCACAATCCAGGCCAGTGCCTGAGTTGCGACGTTTAAGCCTTGCTCGGCCGCGCTGAAATTGACGACGCCTTGCGATTGGCCTTTGCCATCGCCGTGGACTTGCATCCCTAGCACCGGTGTGGTCGACGGGGCTGCGGGCCAGGCGCGCAGGGACTCGAGCAAGGCTTTGGAGGCGGCGTTTAAGGCGTAGGCCCTGACGTCCTGATGCGCAGTTTCCTGGGGCTGCTGAGAGGCTGGAGAGCTCACCAGTGCGACACGCAGGCGCTCACGAGCCAGTAACAGCGCCAGTGTGCGGCCAACGATGCCGGAGCCCAGGATGCAGATGTCGTAATGTTGACTCATGGGCTTGATTGTAGAAGCTTGGCTAAAACCCTGACGATGCCCCTGATTGCTATATATTTAATAGCAATATAGGCAATAAATACGCTGGCTAGAGCCAAATTTAATAGTGTAAAATGCGTGCATGATCTCAAAATACCCCGCCAAGCACGATATTTGCGCCAAAATCGCCCAACTCTTCATTTACCCGATCAAATCCTGCGCCGGGATTGAGCTCAAAGAATCGCTGCTCACCGACACCGGTCTCGATTTAGACCGCGCCTGGATGGTGGTGGACGAATCCGGCACCTTCGTCACCCAGCGCGAGTTGCCGCGCATGGTGCTGATCCAGCCGCTGCTCACCACCTTTGAGATGATCGTCAAAGCGCCCGGCATGTTGGCTTTGCACATCGCTATTGACGAGGTCGAGCAGCCCGTGATGGTCAACATCTGGGAAGACAGCGTCAAAGCGTTCGACATGGGCGACGTGGCGGCGCAGTGGTTCAGC
>JASJPN010000026.1:0-3480 GCA_031426635.1 Polaromonas sp. | reverse complement strand
ACCATGCAGCGTTTTCGCCCAAATATCGTCCTCACCGGCATTGAAGCCTATGACGAAGACCGATTGGACACGCTGCATATCACCACGCAACAAGCGAGTAAAACGGGTGGGGCCCAGCTCAAACTCGTCAAACCTTGCCCGCGCTGTCCGATTCCTAATATCGATCCGAAAAATGGCAAAAGCAGCCCGGTCGTGGGCGACATGTTGCAAACCTACCGTCAAAACCCATTGCTGGACGGTGCCATCACGCTGGGCATGAACGCCATCATCCTGGCGGGCGAGGGCGCTGTGCTGCGCGTGGGGCAGTCGGTCGGGGCGGATTACCGCTTTAACACTTGAGTTGCATGATCAAAATAGTGATAAAATGACAGTGAGCCAGCGTATTATATGCCTGTATAGCTATTAAATTTATAGCAAATGGCGTGAGTTTCAGGATTTTATTTTAGGAATTAATAGCATGAAGTGCGGTATTGTTGGCCTGCCCAACGTCGGAAAATCAACCCTTTTTAACGCCTTGACCAAGGCGGGCATCGCGGCCGAAAACTACCCGTTTTGCACCATCGAGCCCAACGTCGGCATCGTTGAAGTGCCTGATCCGCGTCTGCAAAAGTTAGCCGCCATCATCACGCCAGAGCGCATCGTCCCTGCCATTGTGGAGTTTGTGGACATCGCCGGCCTCGTCGCCGGTGCCAGCACGGGCGAGGGACTGGGCAACAAGTTTTTGGAGCATATTCGCCAAACCGACGCCACCATCAACGTGGTGCGCTGTTTTGAAGACGACAACGTCATCCACGTCGCTGGCAAGGTTGACCCGATCAGCGACATTGAAGTGATACAGACCGAGCTGTGCCTGGCCGACCTGGCAGCGGTTGAAAAGGCGCTGCACCGTGTCACCAAAACCGCCCGTTCAGGTGACAAAGAGTCGATCAAACTGGTGGCTATTCTTGAGAAATGCCAAGCCGCGCTGAACGAAGCCAAGCCCGTGCGCACGCTGGAGTTCAGCAAGGAAGAGCAGCCGCTCTTGAAACAATTCTTCCTCATCACCGCCAAACCCGCCATGTTTGTGGCCAACGTGGCAGAAGACGGCTTTACCAATAATCCATTTTTAGATCGCTTGACGGCCTACGCCAAAGCGCAAAACGCGCCGGTGGTGGCCATCAGTGCCAAAATGGAAGCCGAAATGGCGGAGATGGAAGACGAAGACAAAGCCATGTTCCTGGCCGAGTTGGGCCAGGAAGAGCCCGGTCTGGACCGTTTGATTCGCGCCGCCTACAAGCTGCTGGGCCTGCAAACCTACTTCACCGCCGGCGTCAAAGAAGTGCGGGCCTGGACCATCCACGTTGGCGACACCGGCCCGCAAGCCGCTGGCGTGATTCACACCGACTTTGAAAAAGGCTACATCCGTGCCCAAACCATCGCTTTTGACGACTTTATCGCCTTCAAAGGCGAGCAAGGTGCCAAAGACGCCGGCAAAATGCGCGCCGAGGGCAAAGAATATGTCGTCAAAGATGGCGACGTGATGAATTTTTTGTTTAGCAGCTGACAGACAAGCTAGAGCCGTTGGCGATTACTGGGGCTGCTAAAAACAGCTATAATCCTTGACTTCGGTGGTATAGCTCAGTTGGTTAGAGCGCAGCATTCATAATGCTGAAGTCGGTGGTTCAAATCCACCTACCACCACCACACACTAGCTCTTGATTTTTAGGAATCAAGGGCTTTTTTGTTGTTGCTTCAGCTGAATCTGGTGTCGCGTTGGCCAGCGAGCGCTCAACAATACAGTCGTTGCGGTAAAATCAGCGCTTCCTTTCACTCACAGCCTCTGGATATAAACCACGAATTGCTGCACACACATGACAAAATCCCTCCCGAAAAGCGCCATTTTTGCTACTATATTTGTAGCAGTACAGGTAATATTCACGCCGGCTACATCGCTATTTGTCAGTCAAGTTCAGGCGCAGGCGATGCGCAACTTCCCCGTCAGCGCCGTGCGCGGCACCATCGCCTTCAACGTGCCGCCCGAAATCATGCTTGACGGCAAGGCCGAGCGCTTGTCACCCGGTGCGCGGATACGCGACGAGCAAAACATGCTGGTCATGTCTGCCGCCTTGGCAGGTAAAGCGTTCACCGTGAACTACCGGCGTGAAAACATCGGCGGCATGGTCAGCGAGGTGTGGCTATTGACCGCCGAAGAAACCGCCGTGAAACGTGAGCGTGCTGCAAAATGACAAATATTCTTACTATGCCCGTTCCCGCTACAGCCACCAAAAAAGTCTTCATCAAAACCTTCGGCTGCCAGATGAACGAGTACGACTCGGACAAAATGGTCGATGTGTTGCACGCTGCCGACGGCTACGAGGCCACCCAAAACGTCGATGAAGCCGATTTGATTTTGTTCAACACCTGCTCGGTGCGCGAAAAAGCACAAGAAAAGGTCTTCAGCGACTTGGGCCGCATCAAACATCTCAAAGCCAAAGGCGTCAAAATTGGCGTCGGCGGCTGCGTGGCCAGCCAGGAGGGCGCCGCCATCATCGACCGTGCGCCTTATGTAGACATCGTTTTTGGCCCACAGACCCTGCATCGTTTGCCTGAACTGCTCTTAAAACGAGAGCAATTGAATCGCCCGCAGGTGGACATCAGCTTTCCGGAAATCGAAAAGTTCGACCACCTGCCACCCGCCCGCAACAATGGTGCCAGCGCCTTTGTCAGCATCATGGAAGGCTGCTCCAAATACTGCAGCTACTGCGTCGTGCCCTACACGCGCGGCGAAGAGGTGTCGCGCCCGTTTGAAGACGTGCTGGTCGAAGTCGCCGGTTTGGCCGACCAGGGCGTCAAAGAAGTCAATTTGCTGGGGCAAAACGTCAACGCCTACCGCGGCAAGATGGGGGATTCAGGCGAGATGGCCGACTTCGCGACCCTGCTCGACTACGTGGCCGAGATCCCCGGCATCGAGCGCATCCGCTACACCACCAGCCATCCCAACGAGTTCACGCAAAGCCTGATTGACGCCTACGCCCGCATCCCCAAGCTGGTCAATCACCTGCATTTGCCGGTGCAGCACGGCTCAGATCGCATTTTGAGCGCCATGAAACGCGGCTACACCGCGCTGGAGTACAAAAGTACCGTGCGCAAACTGCGTGCCATTCGGCCTGACCTGGTGCTGAGCAGCGACTTTATCGTCGGCTTTCCGGGTGAAACCGAGGACGATTTCCAGAAAATGATGAAGCTGATCAACGACGTCGGTTTCGACACCTCCTTCAGCTTCATCTACAGCCCGCGCCCCGGCACCCCCGCCGCCGCGCTGCATGACGACACGCCGCACGCGGTCAAATTAGCGCGCTTGCAACACCTGCAAGCCACCCTGGATGCCAACGTCACCCGCATCAGTGCCAGCCGTTTGGGCACGGTGCAGCGCGTCCTGGTCGAAGGCGCGGCCCGCAAAACCCCCAATGCCCTGTTCGGCCGCACCGAATGCAACCGCGC
>JASJPN010000025.1:0-4359 GCA_031426635.1 Polaromonas sp. | reverse complement strand
ACAATTCGTTCCGGCCGGATGCAGGCTTGCACCGGACTGGCGCTGGTCGCAGCGTTGACATTCAGGCCACTAAGCGTGGTCCCGCACGGTAGTCGCACGTCGCACTGCGCGCCGCTCAATGCAGAAACCACGCCGTCAAAGACGGAGTTGTCGCCCACAAAGCCCGCCACAAAATGGTTGGCCGGGCTTTCATACAGCTGGGTGACGACATCGATTTGCTGGATCGCGCCATCGTTGAAAACGGCGACCCGGTCGGACATGGTCAGTGCCTCGGACTGGTCATGCGTGACGTACACAAAGGTCAGGCCGAGCTGGCGGTGCAAGGCCTTGAGTTCAAGCTGCATGTGCTCGCGCAGTTGTTTGTCCAATGCGCCCAGAGGTTCGTCCATCAAGACCAGTTGAGGGTCAAATACAAGAGCGCGGGCTAGTGCCACGCGCTGCTGCTGGCCACCTGAAAGTTGGCCCGGAAAGCGTTCACCCATGCCACCCATTTGGACCATATCGAGTGCGCGCTTGACTTTGACTTCTCGTTCTGACTTGCCCAATTTTCGCACTGTCAACGGGTAGGCCACGTTGTCTGCCATGGTCATGTGGGGAAAGAGGGCGTAGTTCTGGAACACCATGCCAAAGTTGCGCTTGTGGGGCGGTGTTTTGGTAATGGGTCTGCCATCCAGAAAAATCTCGCCGGCAGTTGGCGATTCAAAGCCGGCCAGCATCATGAGCGTGGTCGTTTTGCCGGAGCCTGAAGGCCCCAGCAATGAGAGAAACTCTCCGCCTTGAATGTCGAGGTTGAGATCGCGAACCACGAGCGCTTTTCCGTCGTAGGTTTTTTGAACTCCCGAAAACTTCACAAGTTCTTTGGCCGACATGTTTTGCAGAGACCTTTCAGCTTTCATGAATGAGGCAGGGTGATGCGTGTTTGACTACTGGTACATGCAAAAAGCATACTTGATGTTGATACGCATCAACATCAAGCCGCCTGTATCGCTGTTAAGGATGCGTCGATGATGGCCAGTCCTTCATCAACAATGGCATCGCTGGCCGTCAGCGGCACCAGGATGCGTATGACGTTGCCATACGTGCCACATGACAACAAGATGAGTCCGCGTTTGCTAGCCTCGACACACAAGCGTTTGGCCATGTCGGCATCAGGTTGGTGCAGATCACCGTTCTTGCACAGCTCAAATGCCACCATCGCACCCAGGCCACGCACATCGGCAATGCAGCGGTTCCTGGTCGCCATGTTTTTCAGGCTGGCGACCAAGCGCGCACCCAGTTGCTTGCTGCGTTCCAGCAGGTTCTCTTTCTCAAACACGTCAAGTACCGCCATGGCCGCAGCACACGACAGGGGGCTACCCGCATAGGTGCCGCCCAGGCCGCCAGGCGCTGGCGCATCCATCACCTCGGCGCGACCTACGACAGCAGAGATCGGGAAGCCGCCTGCCATCGACTTTGCCATGGTGATCATGTCTGGTTCTACACCGCTATGTTCCACAGCAAACCAGGTTCCGGTTCGTCCTGCGCCCGTTTGGATTTCGTCTGCAATCAGTAAAATGCCATGCTGGTCGCAGAGCGCTCGCAGACGCAGTAAAAATTCTGCTGGCGCGACATTGAAGCCGCCTTCGCCTTGCACGGGTTCCACGATGATGGCCGCCACGCGGCTGGCTTCCACATCGTTCTTGAAAATGGATTCAATTGAAGCGATGGATTCATCGACACTGACGCCGTGCAGTGCATTCGGAAACTGGGCATGAAAAATTTCAGCCGGGAAGGGGCCAAAACCTGTTTTGTAGGGCGTCACCTTGCCAGTCAAACCCAGCGTGAGCAGCGTGCGACCGTGGTAGGCACTGGTGAAAGCGATGACGGCTGCGCGCTTGGTGTACGAGCGAGCAATCTTGATGGCATTTTCGACGGCTTCGGAGCCAGTCGTCAGAAACAGGGTCTTCTTGGCGAAGTCACCTGGCGCTTTGGCGTTGATACGCTCGGCCAGTTCGACATAAGGCTCATAGGCCAGCACCTGAAAGCAGGTGTGGGTGTAGAGATCGAGCTGGGCCTTGACGGCCTCAATGATGGCCGGGTGCCGGTGCCCAGTATTGAGCACGGCAATGCCGCCTGCGAAGTCCACATAGCGCTTGCCTTCTACGTCCAATACTTCAGCATTTTCACCGCGCGCAATGAAAACTTCGTGGCTGTAGCCAACGCCGCGGGGAATAGCAGCCTGACGACGGGCCATCAAAGCTGAATTTTTTAAATGGGGTTCGCGTTGCATATCAGTCCAGGATGTCGAAGAGGTTTGAGTTAGAAGTTGGCGCATATTTCTTCCACTGACAGCACCTTGGCAAACAAGCCATTGAGCGCGGCAAGGAATGCCGTCTGCACATTTTCGGCAGAGACAGTAGCGCCATCAAATGACAAAGATTTTGTGGCACAGGCATCGTGCGCCAAAATACACTGAAAACCAAAGTCGGCAGCGGCTCGTGTGGTAGTGTCGATGCACATCTGCGTCATCATGCCCGCGATAACAAGCTGAGTAATATTATGGTTTCGCAGGTGAGCAAACAGCGGAGTTTCACGAAAGCTATTTGGATAGTTCTTCTGGAATATAGTTTCGCCCGTATTCGGCGCTACGCTCTCATGAATCTCTACCCCTTTTGTATTGGGCAAAAAGAATGTGGCACCTTGTCGTGTAGAGATGTGCTGAATGTGAATAACCGGCAGCGTTTTTCCCCTGAAGGCTTGGAGTAGCTTCCCCGCTTGCGCTCCGGCAGCTGGACTACCGACGAGTTCCATTGCTCCACCTGGGAAATAGTCGTTTTGAATGTCGATGAGCAGCAACGCTTGATTCATAGGTAACCTCTAACGTGGTTTGTAAGCAGTCGTGAATGTAGGTCCAAATCGCGACTGTTACCATATACAGATAGTCCCTTTTTGCGGATGCACTGTGCTGTAAACAGTACCTATACACATCAACCCTTGGTTATTTCATTTCATATGTTTTCTCTCAACCCTCAGAGTTCGACGCCCTTGGTCGTCCAGATCGTAGAAGGATTTCGTCAACTGATTCAAGATGGCTCACTGCGAGCGGGCTCCAAGGCACCCTCTATCCGGCAATTCGCCCATGCCCATGAGGTGAGTGTTTTTACAGTGGTCGATGCTTATGACCGCTTAGTGGCGCAGGGTTACTTCGCATCGCGCCCCCATTCGGGATTTTTTGTGAAACACCGGCCAGCGTCTGCCACTGAAGTGCCGGGTCACGGACCCAATTTCAGTTTTGACTCGATGTGGTATTTGCGCCGGATTTTTGAGAATCGGGCACTTCGGATGAAGCCGGGCTGTGGCTGGTTGCCCAGCGACTGGCTGTTTCAAGAGGGCGTGCGCCGCAGCTTGCGCAGTTTGGCAGCCGAGGATGTAGACTTGGGCGGCTATGGTGAGCCCAAGGGCTTTTCGCCTCTTCGTCAACTGGTTCGCGATCTGCTTGCCGAACAAGAAATTGCCGTCACTTCAGAGCAAGTGCTACTCACCCACGGCTCCAGTCAGGCGATGGATCTGGTGGCGCGGCGGTTGGTGCGCCCGGGCGATGCGGTGCTGGTTGATGAGCCTGGTTATCCCAATTTACTCTTTTCACTGCGGTTTCTAGGCGCGCACCTGATTGGGGTGCCACGCACTCCGGCTGGGTATGACTTGGCAGCGCTGGAGCGACTGGTGGTTGAGCATCAACCCAAGGTGTTTTTTACCCAGCCACGGCTTCAAAGCCCCACTGGATCTGTCGCCCAACTGGCGCATTTGCACCGCGTGGTGCAGTTGGCCGAGAAGCACGATTTTTTGGTGGTGGAAAACGACATTTACGCCGATCTGGATCCCGAGCCGAGACCTTCACTGGCCAGTCTGGATCAGTTGCACCGGGTGATTTACATTAGCAGTTTTTCCAAGACAATCTCGCCCAATATTCGGGTGGGGTATTTGGCCGCGAATCCGGATTTGCTGGAGGACTTGGCCCAACTCAAGATGATTTCGGGCCTGACTTCTTCCGAGTTCAGCGAGCGACTGGCCTACGGCGCCCTGATCGATGGACGCTGGCGAAAGCATATCAAAGGCGTGCGGGAGCGCTTGGCGAAGGCGCATGAAGGCGCGGCTTCTCGTTTATTGAAAATTGGATTTGAGATTTTTTGTGAACCCAAGGCCGGCATTTTCTTATGGGCCAAGCACCCCGATATGCCCAGTGCTACCGAATTGGCCTACAAAGCGGTCGAACAAGATATTTTGCTCGGGCCCGGACATCTGTTCAGCCCAGACCTGCAATCCAGCCCCTGGCTCAGATTCAACGTGGCTTTCTGTGATGACCCAGCCGTCTTTACCTTC
>JASJPN010000024.1:8306-11710 GCA_031426635.1 Polaromonas sp. | reverse complement strand
CCGCACGACTGCCCAGACACCTGCGCGCTGTTGACCACCGTGACAGACGGCATCGCCGTCAAGGTGCAGGGCAACCCGGCGCATCCGCACACCGACGGTGTGCTGTGTACCAAGGTGTCGCGCTACACCGAGCGCACTTACCATCCCGAGCGCATTTTGCAGCCACTCAAGCGCGTTGGCCTCAAAGGCTTGGGGCGCTTTGAGCCAGTGAGTTGGGATGCCGCCTTGACTGATATTGCAGCGCGCCTGACCGCTATTGCAGACAAAAATCCAGAGGCCATTGTTCCCTACAGCTACGCAGGCACCATGGGCTTGGTTCAGAGCGAGGCGATGGCGGGGCGATTTTTCAACAAACTCGGTGCTTCCATACTGCATCGCTCGATTTGCTCGATGGCGGGCGGCGAGGGTTTGGCGCACACCTTGGGCGGCAAAGTGGGCATGAAGGTCGAGTTTTTTGCACAGTCCAGGCTCATCCTCATTTGGGGCAGCAACTCGATTGGCAGCAACTTGCATTTTTGGCGCTACGCCCAAGCCGCCAAACGCGATGGTGCCAAACTCATCTGCATCGACCCACGCAGGACAGAAACCGCCGACAAATGCCATGAACATATCGCCCTGTTACCCGGCACCGATGCCGCGCTCGCTCTGGCGGTGATGCACGAATTAATCGTCAACAACTGGCTCGATCACGACTACATTGAAAAGCACACGGTCGGCTGGGCTGCGTTGAAAGAACGTGCCTTGCTCTGGCCGCCACAGAGGGCCGCCAAAATTTGTGGTGTGTCGGTTGAACAAATCAAGTCTTTAGCCGCAGACTACGGGCAGTGTTATGTGAACCAAACGCCAGCGGCCATCCGCTTGAACTACGGCATGCAGCGCGTGCGCGGTGGTGGCAATGCGGTGCGTGCGGTGGCGTGCTTGCCTGCGCTGATTGGCGCGTGGAAGCATCCGGCTGGTGGCGTGCTGCTGTCAAGCTCTGGCACGTTCCCCGTTAACAAATCGGCGCTACAGCGACCTGATTTAGCCGCAGCAGGGACTGCACAGCCCCGCACCATCAACATGGTGACGATTGGCAACGATCTTTTGCGGCCTGGCTCTGTCGAGTTTGGTCCCCAAATCGAAGCCCTGATTGTTTACAACAGCAACCCTGTGGCGGTCGCGCCCGATTCGAGCCAGGTCGTCAAAGGCTTTGCCCGGGAGGACCTGTTCACCGTGGTGCTGGAGCATTTTCAGACGGACACGGCTGACTATGCCGACTACATCCTGCCCGCAACCACACAACTGGAACATTGGGACATTCACACGTCATACGGCCACACCGATGTCCTGCTCAATCGCCCCGCCATCGCGCCCCTGGGTGAGTCCAAAACCAACACGCAAATTTTCCGTGAATTGGCGCAGCGTATGGGTTACACGGATGCCTGCTTTGCCGAGGACGATGAAACGCTGTGCCGAACTGCTTTTGGCGCAGTCATGAGCTTTGAGCAACTGCAGGACAAAGGCTTTGCGACGTTGCCCATTGACGATGCACCCTTTGCCAACGGCAACTTCCCCACGGCATCGGGGAAGTGCGAGTTTTATAGCGCTAACCTTGCGCAGCTTGGGCTGGACGGCTTACCAGATCATTTGGGTAACCATGAGCCCGCTGGCTCGTCTGCCGCCTACCCGTTAGCCATGATCTCACCGCCGGCGCGCAACTTCCTCAACGCCAGCTTCGTCAACGTTAAAAGCCTGCGCGACATTGAAGGCGAGCCGGTGTTGGAAATGCACGCTTCAGACGCCGCCCAGCGCGGCATCCATTCAGGCGATGTGGTGAACGTGTACAACCAGCGTGGCAGTTACCACTGCAAAGCGGTGGTGTCCCCGCGCGCTAGAGTCGGCGTGGTCAATGGCCTGGGTGTGTGGTGGCGTAAACTGGGCTTGAACGGCACCAATGTCAACGAAGTCACCAGCCAGCTGTTAACCGATTTGGGGCAAGGGCCGGTTTTTTATGACTGCTTGGTGGATGTGAAGCTGAGCGGCAGCGTCCAGGATGAGCAGTAAAAAGTAGCCGTTTAGGTCAATAACCAGAGGAAAGTCGTTGTGCGTTCGTTGTTTGGACTCTGTGCATTGGTAGGTGGGCTGCTAAATCTGACGGGTTGCGCCGACCTGCGTTATTACTGGCAGTCGGTGAGTGGACACGTCAAACTGATACAGGCAGCTCGGCCCGTGGACGATTGGTTGGCCGATGAACAAACGCCCGACAAGCTCAAGGCACGGTTGGCATTAACTCAAAAAATTCGCACGTTTGCGGTGTCAGAGCTCAAGCTACCCGACAACGCCAGCTACCAACGTTATGCCGACTTGGGACGCAAAGCCGTGGTGTGGAACGTCGTGGCAGCACCCAAGCTGTCCCTCACCCTCAAATCCTGGTGCTTTCCGGTGGCGGGCTGTGTGGGTTATCGGGGCTATTTTTCTGAAGCCGAGGCCAAACTGGAAGCTGACGCATTGAAAAAGCAAGATTTCGATGTCAGCGTGTATGGCGTACCGGCTTACTCCACCCTGGGTTGGAGCAACTGGGCGGGTGGCGACCCTTTGCTCAGCACCTTCATCAGCTATCCCGAAGGCGAGTTGGCGCGGATTGTGTTTCACGAACTGGCGCACCAGGTGGCGTATGCGCCCGGTGATACCGCTTTCAACGAGTCGTTTGCCACCGCGGTAGAGCGGCTGGGCGGCCTGCGCTGGTTGGCCCAATACGGCTCGGAAGCCGCCAAAGCCGAGTACGCCGTGTTCGACGGGCGGCGCAGACAGTTTCGAGCCTTGACACAGGCAACGCGCCGTCGTTTGACCGATATTTATCTGAAAAATAAGACGCTAGCCAGCGATAAATATACATTAATTGCTATGAAATCAATAGCAATAGAAGAGTTTATGACGCAATATAAGCAACTGAAATCGAGCTGGGGTGGCTACGCCGGTTATGACAACTGGGTCGCCCACGCCAACAATGCTGCTTTTGGGGCACAGGCGGCGTATGACGATGGCGTGCCGCTGTTTGAAGCGTTGTTTGCACGGCAGGGCAACGATTGGGTTAAATTTTTTGCAGCGGTGCAAGACTTGGCCGCCTTACCTAAAGAGGCACGTCAGGCGGCATTGTATTAGTTCAACGATTCCACCAAATCAATATATTGCTGCTTGGCGGCATCGCTCTCCAGGCCTTTCATGCCGTTCCACGCATCCCACTTGACGCGGCCCAGCATGTCGCTAAAGCCGGGTTTTTTATCTAGGTTGTCGCCCGCCGTGGCTTGTTTGTACAGGGCATACAGCTTGAGCATGGTGGTGTTGTCAGGACGCTCGCTGAGGTTTTTTGAGTTTGCCACTGCAGCTTCGAAGCTTGTGTTGAGATCGGTCATTGAGAAGTCTTT
>JASJPN010000024.1:0-8206 GCA_031426635.1 Polaromonas sp. | reverse complement strand
CTCGCCGAAACCCGCCGCCGCCGCACCTTTGCCATCATTTCTCACCCCGATGCGGGTAAAACCACGCTGACTGAAAAGCTTTTGCTGTTCTCGGGCGCGATTCAAATCGCCGGTTCGGTCAAAGCGCGCAAGGCCACACGCCATGCCACCAGTGACTGGATGGAGATTGAAAAGCAGCGCGGCATCTCGGTCGCCAGTTCGGTGATGCAGATGCTCTATCGCGATCACGTCATCAATTTGCTCGATACTCCCGGCCACAAAGACTTCAGTGAAGACACGTACCGTGTTTTGACCGCTGTGGACTCGGCCCTGATGGTGATTGATGCGGCCAACGGTGTGGAGGCGCAAACCCGCCGCTTGATTGAGGTCTGCCGCCAGCGCGACACGCCCATCATCACGTTTGTGAACAAAATGGATCGTGAAGTGCGCGAGCCTTTAGAATTGTTGGACGAAATCGAACGCGAACTCGGCATGCCCTGCGTGCCGATGACTTGGCCGGTGGGTCAGGGCAAGTCGTTTTGCGGCATCATCAACTTGCGTACGCAGATGATGACGGTGTTTGACGGCGGCAAAGACCGCCGCCCGCAAGAGTTTGAGTCCATGCCCCTGAGCGATCAGGCCGCCCTGCTGGCACGCTTTGGCCATGAATGGAGCACCGCCATGGACAGCATGGAGCTGGCCACCGGCGCATCCCCCGCCTGGGACCATGCGGCATTTTTGGCAGGTAAGCAAACCCCGGTGTTCTTTGGCTCGGGCGTGAACAACTTTGGCGTGATGGAAGTGCTGGACGCGCTGGTGGACCTGGCCCCTTCGCCCCAGCCCCGCACCAGTTCAGCCGTGGTTAACCGCCAGCCACTGATCAAAGAAGTGCGCCCCGAAGATGAGGCATTTTCGGGCGTGGTGTTCAAGGTGCAGGCCAATATGGATGCCAACCACCGCGACCGCATTGCCTTTGTGCGCATGTGCTCGGGCAAGTACACGCCGGGCATGAAACTCAAGGTCATGCGCACCGGCAAAGAGCTGCGTCCCACCAGCGTGGTCACCTTCATGAGCCAGCGCCGCGAGGCGGTGGAAGAGGCCTATGCGGGCGACATCGTGGGCTTTACCACCCACGGCGGCGTGCAGCTGGGTGACACCATCACTGACGGCTCAGTTAACCTGCAATACACCGGCTTGCCGTTTTTTGCACCTGAAATGTTCATGACTGTGGTGCTGCGTAACCCCTTGCGTACCAAGCAACTGCAACAGGGCCTGGCGCAGTTGGGTGAAGAAGGTGCCATTCAGGTCTTCCGACCCGAAGCGGGGGGCAACATGCTGCTTGGTGCGATTGGTCAATTGCAGTTTGAAGTGGTGCAACACCGCCTCAAAGGCGAGTACGACGCTGACATTCGCCTGGAGGGCAGCCAGTACACCGGCGCACGCTGGATCACCGCTGACACCCCCGCCGAGCTGCGCGAGTTTGTCAACGCCTACCCCATGCGCATGGCGCGGGATGCGGCAAACACGCTGGCCTACCTGACGACTTCGCAATACGACGTGCGTTTGGCGCAAGAGCGCTTCCCGAAAATTCATTTCCATCCGCTGCGCGAACATGCGGGGTTAGCTTTGCAATCGGCAGGATGACATGATTCCCCTGTCGCAATGGCCCGTTGAAGACCGCCGAAACATCATCGGCGTTTTCACAGACATTGACGACACGTTGACCACCGACGGAACCATCACCCCCGATGCGCTGCAAGCACTGGCCGACTTGAAAGCGGCTGGCCTGCACGTCATTCCCATCACGGGCCGTCCGGTCGGTTGGAGCGAGCCATTCTCTTTCACTTGGCCGGTGGACGCGATCGTGGCTGAAAATGGCTCTGTAGCGCTTATAAATAGTCAAGATTCCCATGAAATTGTCATGCAGTCGGCGTATTCATTGCCTAAGATGCTATCAAAACTATATCAACAAAACGCTGAGACGAGGTTGAAAAACTTTGCCAGCATGCAGCAAGTCGCCGCCCGCGTGCTGCGTGAGGTGCCTGAAGCGATCTTGTCGCAAGACAGCGCAGGGCGCGAAACGGACATGGCCATCGACCACAGCGAATTCGACCATTTATCACCTGAGAAAATTGCAACAGTCGTACGCATCATGCAATCCGAGGGCATGACCGCCACGGTCAGCAGCATCCACATCAACGGCTGGTTTGGCGACCACAACAAGCTGGTTGGCGCACGCTGGATCGTCCGCCAACTGTTTGATCGCGATTTGGATCTTGAAATCAACCGCTGGGCCTATATCGGCGACTCCACCAACGACCAACTCATGTTTGGGCATTTTCCGCATTCAGTCGGTGTGGCTAATATCCGCCGTTTTGAGGCCCAATTGCAGCATCAGCCGCGCTATATTGCCAAAGCGGAGCGGGGTGCGGGATTTGCTGAAGTGGCCCGCGTGATTCTTTCGACTCTAAAGTAGCAAAATGAAGCAAATATTGAGGAGTAGCCATGTTTTTTGCCACCGATATCAGCACGGTTACCCACGGCATTCAGCTCGCCGTGGCACCGGTTTTTTTGCTGACTGCGGTTTCGGGGATGATCGGTACTGCGGCGGGTCGATTAACGCGCATCATTGACCGGGCCCGACTTCTTGAAGACCGCATCGAAGCAAGCCATGCGGGCGATCCCATGACAGCCGCCTATGAGGAACTGGGGCGTTTGCGATTGCGTGGCTGGATAGTGAACGCGTGCATTGCGCTACTCACCTTCTGCGCCATTTTGATTGGCCTCACGATCGTCGCCCTCTTTATCGGCGAAACCACTGAAATGCAGATTCTGCGCATCGCCACCGTTTCTTTTCTGTCCGGTGTGAGCTGCTTTTTGCTGGCACTTGTATGCTTTTTTGCCGAGACGCTGCTGGCTACCAGGATACTTAAGTTTGGCAAACCCAGAAGGACTTGAGTTAGCGCGATCGATGCTCAGATCACTGTGATTACTATGATGAATTCGTCTATAGCCAGTGTTTTATTTGACTGTATTGCTATTAAATATATAGCATACTGAAGCCGTAAAAATTTCGCAAATCACCCCACTCAATCTTTATGCACAAAATTTCAGAACTGACTCGGCGCGTACTTTTGATGGGTTTGTTGGCCGGCTCGCCGTATGCCCTGGCCCAGGATCACCCCGCCGACCATTGGGAAGTGGCGGTGGAGGTGGGCTATTTGACAAAGATCAAACACAACTCACCCCTTGACTATGTCATCGCGCCGACGCAAGTGGCTTGGCGCGGCCCTGCTGCGTTTGATCTGTGGAAGGGTGATAACGGAGCGCGTTTGGCCGTTCGCAATCGCCTGGCTGTGGTCGCAGAGACCTTTGTGAAAGGGCCTGAGGACTACTATGTTGCTTTTGCCGGCTCGCCCACGTTTGAGTGGTGGTCAGCGGATCAAAAAAATGCCCTTTTTTATGAAATTGGCGGTGGTGTGGGTTTGACCAATTCCAAACATGTCCCGGGTGGACAGGGGCAAAATTTGACATTTAACTGGTTTACCCAGCTCGGGGTGCGCCATCAGCTTAGCAAAACGCTGGCGATCACGGGCTCTAGATACTTCACGCACCATTCCAATCGAGGCATGACCAACCCCAATCCGGGCATTGATGTCATCGGTTACAACATAGGCCTGGTCTGGCAATTAGGAAAATAGGATAATACGCAGGTGAAGCTCGCCAGGCCGTCGCTGGTGCAAGTCTCGAAAGAGCGCACTGGAGGAACGTCCGGACTGCACAGGACAGCGTAGCAGCTAACGGCTGTCCACTGAAAGTCGCAAGATATAAGGTGAGGATCAGAGCAACAGAGACGAGCCGATTCAGTTCGGGTGAAACGGGCAATCTCTACGCGCAGCAATACCAAATAGGCCAGCGTTGATGTGGTTCCGCAGAGCTGGCGGGTAGGTAGCACCGAGCCCTGGGGTGACCCAGGGCCCAGATGAATGACGGTCACGGGGCGGTTTTCGCAAGGAAGCCGCACTGCACAAAATCCGGCGTATCGGCGAGCTTCACACTTTTGATGAGATTAGTTGCATCAACTAATCAACTTAACGAATCAATAGCCTGGATCAATGCATGTCATTGATGCAGTCAATTAGACCTTGCCCCCTAAGGCGGCTAAGCTCTAGCGGTCTTTGGCAAATTCTTGTCAAAGCGATTTTTTGCCAAACAAGCGTAAAAAGTCAGTTATATCAACCCAGTTAGGAGATTTCCATGGCAGCACTCAAAGGCTCAAAAACGGAAGACAACCTGAAAGCCGCTTTCGCAGGCGAGTCACAGGCGAACCGTCGCTATTTGTATTTCGCGAACAAGGCAGACATTGAAGGCCAACCAGACGTGGCAGCCTTGTTCCGCTCCACCGCTGAAGGCGAAACCGGCCACGCGCACGGTCACCTTGAGTGGCTCGAGCAGTGCGGCGACCCCGCCACCGGCATGCCGTTTGGCGCAACCCGCGACAACCTCAAGTCCGCAGTGGCAGGCGAGACCCATGAGTACACCGATATGTACCCAGGCATGGCCAAAACCGCGCGTACAGAAGGTCACGAGGAAGTGGCTGACTGGTTTGAGACTTTGGCTAAAGCCGAGCGTTCACACGCCAACCGCTACACCAAGGCTCTGGCCGAACTCGTCGATTAATTAATCGCCCCCGATCGCTACGCCGCAAGGGGTAGCGAGTTTAAGAAAATACGTCGGTCTGGCGTATTTTCTTAAACTTCAAACAGAGACAAACTATGGCAACAGAAGGCAACCTGGCCGCCCCTACCCGTCACGCGATTGACTGGAAAAACCCGGACTATTACAACGAAGAGGCGGCCTTCCACGAGATGGAGCGCATCTTTGACATTTGCCACGGCTGCCGTCGTTGCGTCAGCTTGTGCGGCTCGTTTCCGACGCTGTTTGATCTGGTGGACGAAAGCAAGACCATGGAGGTCGATGGTGTCGACAAAAAGGACTACTGGAAAGTCGTCGACCAGTGCTACATGTGCGACCTGTGCTACATGACCAAGTGTCCGTACGTACCGCCACATGAGTTTAATTTGGATTTTCCGCACACCATGTTGCGCGCCAAAGCCATCAAGTTCAAAAAAGGTGATGTGGGTCTGGGTGAACGGTTTTTGTCGTCAACCGATGTCCACGGCTCATTCGCGGGTATTCCCATCGTATCAACGGCGGTCAATGCCGTTAACAAAACCAAGCCTGTTCGTGCGGTGATGGAGAAAGTGCTGGGTGTTGACAAAGATGCCTGGCTGCCCGATTTGGCGACCCAGACATTCCGCTCAGGTGCGAAAACATCGGCAGACTTTCCGATTAAAAACGGTGACAAAACACCTGGCAAAGTGGCGATTTACGCGACTTGCTACATTAATTACAACGAGCCGGGCGTGGGTCACGATTTGCTGAAAATCCTGGACCACAACGAAGTGCCCTATGTGCTGGTAGACAAAGAGGCTTGCTGCGGTATGCCCAAGCTGGAGTTGGGCGACTTGGCATCAGTGGGTGAGAGCAAAGAGGCCAACATCCCCGTGTTGGCCAGGTATGCCAAAGACGGTTTTGCGATTTTGAGCGCCGTACCCAGTTGCACGCTGATGTTCAAACAAGAAATCCCGCTGATGTTCCCTGGTGACGCTGACGTGCAATTGGTCAAGGAAGCCATGTGGGATCCGTTCGAGTACCTGATGGCGCGCAAACGTGATGGTTTGCTCAAAGTCGACTTTCCGGTCGAGCTGGGTAAAATCAGCTACCAAATCCCCTGCCACGGCCGGGTGCAACAGATTGGCAAAAAGACCGAAGAAATGCTCAAAATGGTGCCCGGCACCAGCGTGCAGACGCACGAGCGCTGCTCCGGCCACGCCGGCACCTTTGGCGTCAAAAAAGCCACCCACCAGCAAGCCATGAAAATTGGCAAACCGCTGTTCAAAGCCATGGCCAACCACAAAGACGGCGGCTTGCCCGATGTCATCAGTTCCGACTGCCCGCTCGGTGGCCACCACATCGCCCAAGGTTTTGAGGTCAACGAGCTTGGCACCGTGCCACAAAAACACCCACTGACCCTGATTCGCGAAGCTTATGGCCTGAAGTAACAGGCTTGAAATAAAGAGAAACACATGCAAACGACCGGACACATCACCCCAGACAATCTCATGTCACTTGAGGCCTACACCAAGTACCGCAAAGCGCACCGTGCCGAGATCATGGCGCACCGCCAGTTACGTTCGGTGCAGGTGGGCGAGCACTTAAATTTGCAGTTTGAGTCTGAAATGACCGTGCGCTACCAAATTCAGGAAATGCTGCGCATCGAGAAGATTTTTGAAGAAGAGGGCATCATCCAGGAAATCGAGGCCTATGCACCCCTCGTCCCCGATGGCGGCAACTGGAAAGCCACCATGATGATTGAGTACCCTGATGAGAATGAGCGCCGCCGCGAGTTGGCGCGCTTGATCGGGGTGGAAGACCGCATGTTTGTGGAAGTTGAAGGCCACCCCCGCGTCTACGCCATTGCCGACGAAGACCTGGACCGCGAGACGGATGAGAAAACCTCTGCCGTCCATTTTGTCCGCTTTGAGTTGACTCACGCCATGCGCGCCGCCGTGCTGGCAGGCGCTGGCGTCAAGCTCGGTTGCGATCACACCAACTACCCCGCGCACACCAGCATCGCGCCTGAAACGCTGGCCTCCCTGGCATCCGATCTAAAGCCTTGATTTAAGTGTTAAATACGACGGGAGTCGTTATGAAATATGCCTTCAGCGAACCCACGGCACGATCACGTTGTAGTAATAGCTTGAATCAACGATCAAGTTAGGCGCTGGGACGTAGTTGGCCGTCTGGCCGCCGCAGAAGGTAGGTGCCGAGTAGGCCACGTTCAATGGATTGGCATAGGGGTTGGCAACGCCGTAATAGGCCACCAGGTCGCGTGCCACTTGCTGGCCTTGCGCTGAGCTCGCATCCATGAACATGTCTTCAACGCACACAACGCCACTTCCTGTGTTGTCAACCGATACAAAGGAGTGAGCCGGATCTGTCACCACGACGACTTCACCGCCACCACCGCAAGCGCTCAATAGTGCGATAGAAAAAGCACTTAAGGCGAGTTTCATTGATTGAGTCATGTTGTTTCTCCAGGTTGGTTGAATGCTGTAATCATGACGTAAATGCTAACCGTCCCGATCACATTGATGTGTGCGCTAACCCACATAATGCTCGTCCAACAGAAAAAGTTGACAAATAAATTGTCTTGAGTTGTTACATGACGACGCAGTCAGCGAAGTAGTGTTTTTTGCCATCCTCGCCATCGACGACGACCAAACCGTGAATATCGGTCTCAAAGCCGGGACACTGCGTGTTGAATTCGCGTGAAAATTTGAGGTAATCGACGATTTTCTTGTTAAATACTTCGCCTGGAATCAACAGTGGAATGCCCGGTGGGTAAGGCGTGACCAAGCCGACCGTGGTGCGGCCCTCTAAGTCATCAATCGCTACCCGTTCCGTCCTGCGCTGCGCGATGTGGGCGTAGGCGTCGCTGGGTTTCATGGCGGGCTTCAAGTCGCTCAGGTACATGTCGGTGGTTAAGCGCGCAATGTCGTACTTGGCATACAGCGTGTGAACATGGTGGCACAGGTCGGCCAAGCCCATTTTTTCGTATTTGCGGTATTTTTGGCAAAACTCCGGCAGGATGCGCCACATCGGCTGGTTTTTATCGTAATCGTCTTTGAACTGGTGCAGCGCAGTGAGCATGCTGTTCCAGCGGCCTTTGGTGATGCCGATGGTGAACATGATGAAGAAGCTGTAAAGCCCCGTTTTCTCCACCACCACGCCATGTTCGGCCAAAAACTTGGTCACGATGCTGGCCGGAATGCCGGTTTTGGCAAACTTGCCGTTCAAGTCCATACCCGGCGTGACGATGGTCGATTTGATCGGATCCAGCATGTTGAAGCCGGTCGCCATCTTGCCAAAACCATGCCAGTTAACGCCGGCTTTGGCCCTTGATGACTCGCCTTTGATGATCCAGTCGCTGGCGCGGCCAATGCCTTCTTCGGCAAACTTATCCGGTCCCCAGACCTTGAACCACCAGTCTGTGCCGTACTCGTCGTCAATTTTGCGCATGGCGCGGCGAAAATCCAGCGCTTCCGCAATACTTTCTTCCACCAAAGCGGTGCCGCCTGGGGGCTCCATCATGGCGGCCGCC
>JASJPN010000023.1:1217-3707 GCA_031426635.1 Polaromonas sp. | reverse complement strand
ATGCCCTCTGGCCGCAGTGCATAGGCGGTGCGCACCACGTCCATCAGGTCCCAGCGACCACAGTTGTTTTGCCACTCGCGCGCATAGGGGTCGCGCAGGTTGCGCCACAGCATGAAGCGGGTGAATTCGTCGTCAAAGCGAATCGTGTTGTAGCCCACGCCAATGGTGCCGGGTTCGGACAGCGCTTGTTCAATCTGCGCGGCAAATTCGTACTCTGGGATGCCACGCTCTTGGCACACTTGCGGCGTGATGCCGGTGATGAGGCACGATTGCGGGTCGGGCAAGTAGTCGCCCGCTGGCTGGCAGTACAGCATGATGGGCTCACCAATGACGTTAAGATCGGCGTCGGTACGAATGGCCGCAAACTGTGCCGGGCGGTCGCGGCGCGGGTCAATGCCGAAGGTTTCGTAGTCGTGCCAGAGGAAGGTGTGAGAAGGAGAAGTTGTGGCCATGGTTGTAGACAAACTATTGCAATCGTTCATGAAAAAAGGGCTGGCAACGTGATGCTGCCAACCCTTTTAGTATCGCTTAACAAAAACACTTCAAAAAATCAACCTTCTGAAACTTCTTCCGCTTCAGATTTGGATTTGCCTTCTTTCTTCGGCAATTTAGGCAACGGAGAAATATCCAGCACCACCTCGCCCTGCTCCACACCTTTGTCATCCGTTTTGAGAGCAATGTCCACCGTCAAACGGCCACCGTCCACCAAACGGCCAAACAACAACTCGTCGGCCAGGGCGCGGCGAATCATGTCCTGGATCAGGCGCTGCATCGGGCGCGCACCCATGAGCGGGTCGAAACCTTTTTTCGCCAAAAACTTGCGCAGCGCGTCAGTGAAGGTGACTTCGACCTTCTTCTCGGCCAACTGGGTCTCAAGCTGTAGCAAGAATTTGTCGGCCACGCGCAGAATCACGTTCTCATCGAGCGCCTTGAAGCTCACCGTTGCATCCAGGCGATTCCGGAACTCGGGTGTGAACAGGCGCTTGATGTCGGCCATTTCATCACCCGCTTCGCGCGGGTTGGTGAAACCGATAGTCGCTTTGTTCATGGTCTCGGCACCGGCGTTGGTGGTCATGATCAAGATCACGTTGCGGAAATCGGCTTTGCGGCCATTGTTGTCCGTCAAGGTGCCGTGATCCATCACCTGCAACAGCACATTGAAAATGTCCGGATGGGCTTTTTCAATCTCATCGAGCAACAAGACGCAGTGCGGCTTCTTCGTGATGGCCTCGGTCAGCAAACCACCCTGGTCAAAACCGACATAGCCCGGAGGCGCACCAATCAATCGGCTGACCGCATGGCGCTCCATGTACTCGCTCATGTCAAAGCGAATCAGCTCAATGCCCATGATGTAGGCCAACTGTTTGGCCGCCTCGGTTTTGCCCACACCGGTGGGGCCGCTGAACAGGAAGGAGCCAATTGGCTTGTCGCCTTTGCCCAAGCCTGATCGCGCCATTTTGACGGCAGATGCCAGCACGTCCAGCGCCTTATCTTGGCCAAACACCACGCTTTTCAGGTCGCGATCCAGCGTTTTGAGCTTGCTACGGTCATCGTTGGACACATTCGCGGGCGGAATGCGGGCAATTTTGGCCACAATTTCTTCGACTTCCGTTTTGCTGATGATTTTTTTGCGCTTCGAGGCGGGCAGGATGCGCTGTGCAGCACCGGCTTCGTCGATCACGTCAATCGCCTTGTCAGGCAAATGGCGATCGTTGATGTATTTGGCACTCAACTCGGCAGCGGCTTGCAAGGCAGCCACGGCGTATTTCACGCCATGATGCTCCTCAAAACGCGATTTCAAGCCTTTGAGGATGTCAACCGTCTCAGAAATCGTCGGCTCGACCACATCGATCTTCTGGAAACGACGTGCCAGCGCAGCATCTTTCTCGAAAATGCTGCGGTACTCGGTAAAGGTGGTTGCACCGATGCACTTGAGCTGCCCCGAACTGAGCGCGGGTTTGAGCAAATTAGACGCATCCAAGGTGCCGCCAGAAGCCGCACCGGCACCGATCAAGGTGTGAATTTCATCAATGAACAAAATGCCATTGGGCTTATCTTTGAGTTGCTTGAGTACGCCTTTCAAGCGTTGCTCAAAATCACCACGGTATTTGGTTCCCGCGAGCAAAGCGCCCATGTCGAGTGAATACACCACCGCCTCGGCCAAAATTTCAGGCACATCTTTTTGCGTGATGCGCCATGCCAAGCCCTCGGCAATAGCGGTTTTACCCACGCCCGCTTCGCCCACCAGCAGGGGGTTATTTTTGCGGCGGCGGCATAAAGTTTGAATCGTGCGCTCGACTTCGTAATCACGACCAATGAGCGGATCAATTTTTCCCGCCAGGGCGAGTTGGTTCAGGTTTTGTGTGTATTGGTCCAGCGGCGACTGTTTCTCGCTTTTCTCTGCACCAGCATCATCCGACTGCTCAGCCGCTTCACCGGCCTTGACCGACTCAGGTGGGTCGCTCTTTTTGATGCCGTGCGCAATAAAGT
>JASJPN010000023.1:0-1164 GCA_031426635.1 Polaromonas sp. | reverse complement strand
CGCTGAAACCCCAGCGTGGGCGGCGTATCGACCTCGTCTGTACCGGCCACCTGCGGCGTGTTGTCAGCAATGAAGCTTGACAGCGACTTACGCAGATCATCGATATTGGCCGAACAGGCGCGCAGCACATCGGCCCCGCTGGGGTTGTCCAGGAGCGCCAACAACAGATGCTCGACCGTGATGAACTCATGGCGTTGCTGGCGCGCCTCGACAAAGGCCATGTGCAAACTGACTTCTAACTCTTGGGCAATCATGCTCGTTCCTTTGGCCTGGTTGATAAATTTGCTTGTTTTCTAAATGTTTCTCTGACTCACTGACCTACTAGACATTCACATGGGGTGCTCGGCGCTTCATTCAAGGGGCTCGCTTTGACATTGCAAGGGATGTCCGTGGTCTCTAGCGGCACCGGCAACTTGTTCGACCTTGCTGGCGGCTACATCCCTGGAGAAAACGCCACACACACCTTTGCCATCCAAATGGACTTTCAGCATGATTTGGGTCGCCGTTTCCCGGTCCTTGTTGAAAAACTCCTGAATCACAAAAACCACGAATTCCATGGGCGTGTAGTCGTCATTGAGCATCACCACCTGGTACATCTGAGGTGGTTTTGTTTTTTGCGGAACGCGCTCAAGCACGGTCGTGTCGCCATCGTCCCGTTTAGGTGGCGCAGAAGTGGGATTTAACGGTTTAGCGGGAGGTTTTGTAGCCATAAATTATTGTAACGAGCTGCCAACTCTTGTGCATCCTGAAGATGAATGGGGAGCCATTTTTAGAGGTTCATACCAACTATGGTTGTTTGCATTTGTCGATGAAATAAAAAAAGCCACCGAGCTTGCCCGGCGGCTTTTCAAATGGGTAGCGCTTACAGAGTTGCAACGCTGGTCAACCTACATGTTGTCAATCATGACCTGGCCGAAACCAGAGCAGCTCACTTGGGTGGCGCCCTCCATCAAGCGTGCAAAATCGTACGTCACTTTTTTGCTTGCGATTGATTTTTCCATCGAGCTGATGATCAAGTCTGCGGCCTCTAACCAGCCCATGTGGCGCAGCATCATTTCGGCCGACAAAATGAGCGAGCCCGGGTTGACGTAATCTTTACCCGCATATTTAGGCGCCGTGCCGTGGGTGGCTTCAAACATGGCAATGGTGTCAGACAAGTTGGCG
>JASJPN010000022.1:2129-6994 GCA_031426635.1 Polaromonas sp. | reverse complement strand
CCGCTCAGCCTGCTTGGGAATGAAGTAATACATCATGCCCAGAAAGCCAGCAGTCAGGAAGAAGCCCACGGCATTGTGCCCATACCACCACTGCACCATGGCATCCTGCACCCCAGCGTAAGCAGAATAGGACTTCATGAAGCCAGCTGGAATAGCCGCAGCATTGACGAGATGCAGCAACGCCACAGCAATGATGAAGGCACCAAAAAACCAGTTGGCGACGTAGATGTGACGCACCTTGCGGGTACCGATGGTGCCAAAGAAAACAATCGCAAACGACACCCACACCAAGGTGATCAAAATATCAATCGGCCACTCTAACTCTGCATACTCTTTGCCTTGGGTATAACCGAGTGGCAGTGAAATAGCCGCAGCCACAATCACCAACTGCCAACCCCAAAAAGTAAAGGCGGCCAATTTGTCACCAAAGAGCCGTACATGGCAGGTTCGCTGTGCCACATAATAGGCTGAGGCAAACAAACCAGAACCGCCAAACGCAAAAATAACCGCATTGGTGTGCAGCGGGCGCAGGCGACCATAACTTAACCAGGGGATGCCAAAATCAAGTTCGGGCCAAGTCAACTGTGCGGCGATGATCACGCCGACCAGCATACCCACCACCCCCCAGACCACGGTCATGATGGCGAACTGCCTCACAACCTTGTCGTTGTAAGTCGTTGCCTGCGCATTTGGAAATATCATTTTCACCTCTTCTCAGTTTATTTAAGGTGAGTTTCCTATAGTGGAACCATCTTGCGTTTGACCCAAGTCAACCCTTCGTGAAAATTATGATGAATCTCCAAGGATTCGCTCACCTTCAGTCTCGATATCGTCAAATTGACCACGATGGATAGCCCACCACAGGCCACCGAGAATGAAAAAAACAAGAATGACAGACAGTGGAATCAACAAATAAAGAATGTCCATTACATTTTCTCCAGTGAGTAATCAAAACCCGACAGCCGAAAAGCATTCATAACGACGAATAAAGAACTCAGTGCCATCCCAAGGCCAGCCAGCCAGGCCGGGAGCCACCCCACCACGGCCAGAGGCACACACACCGCGTTATAAATAGCCGCCCACCAGAGATTTTGACGGACAACCCTCAGCGTGCGACGGGCCAGTCGCCACGACTGCACAACCGCACTGAGTTGATCGCCCAACACCACGAAATCTGACTGTGCCTGTGCCAAAGGCACCGCCTGCCCAAATGCATACGACACATGAGCACCGGCCAACACAGGGCCATCATTGAGGCCGTCCCCCACAACTGCCACTTTATGACCACGCTGCTGCGCATTTCTCAAAAAATCAAGCTTATCCTGCGGTGTACAACCCCCTTGAAACTCGGTGATACCCACCCGCGCTGCCACCCGTGCAACCGCTAGAGAGCTATCCCCAGACAACAAGTGCACTGCCACGCCCTCCCGTTGAAGAGCCGCCACCGTATCCAAGGCATCTGACCGCACGTCCTCATGCAGCTCAAATGTCGCAAGCCAGCCCTGCTCGTCACTTAAACACGCCTGCAAAGATGTCTGCCCTAAACCCTTGATGCCACAAAAATCGACAGAACCCAGGCGCAAATCTGTAGCAGGAAGCGCAGCATTGTCACACCACACCTTGCCCGACACCCCCCGCCCCGCCACCTCAAGCACTGCGTCAGCGTGCCACAAAGGATGAGCAACCGCCCCGCCTGCCGCAGCCACCAGCGCCCTGGATACCGGATGGAGCGAATGTTGCGCCAAAACTGCTGCCATGGCAAGCACCTGTGCCAGTGGGACACCCTCACGCGCGTGGGTAGAGCCCAAAACCATGGCATCGCGTGTCAATGTCCCTGTTTTGTCAAATATGACCGTGTCAACAGAAGCCAGGGCTTCAAAGGCATCCAACCGACGTACCAATATGCCCCGTCGCGCCAAAGCACCTGCTGCGGCCAGCATGGCCGCTGGTGTTGCCAGCGACAAAGCACAGGGGCAGGTGACAACAAGCACGGCCACGGCGACCATCAGCGCATGTCCGGGGTCGTGTCGCCACCAAAAAGCACCTGCAAAACCTGCCGCCAACAGGACTGCGATCAGGAAGGGTTTGGCAATGCGATCGGCCAAGCGGGCCATCTGCGGCTTGGAGCTTGACGCACTTTCCATGAGCGCCACAATTTGGGAAAAACGAGTTTGATCGCCAGTTCGCTCCACGCGCACTTGAACTACAGCAGATATATTGTGGCTGCCAGCGATAACCTTACCCCCTACGCCACGAGATACTGGACGCGACTCTCCGGTAAGCAAGGCCTCATCGACCCTCGTGTTGCCTTGTTGCAACACGCCATCTGCTGGGAACGTCTCCCCGGGCAAGATGCGAATCAAGTCGCCGGGCAGCAAACGGCGTACGGGCACGCGTTCATAAGTACCGTCTTCGCATAAACGCGCCACGCTGTCGGGTAGCCGATTCATCAAAGCTTCCAGTGCACCAGCCGTGCGGTCACGCAAACGCAACTCCAGCCAGCGCCCTGAAAGCAGGAAAAAAACGAACATGGTGAGCGAGTCAAAATACACCTCGCGGCCAAAGTTACCCTGCGGATCAAAGGTGCCTGCGGTACTGACCCCAAAGGTAATCAGCATGCCCAAAGCTACGGGCAAATCCATGCTCACGCGGCGCTGTAATATGTCTCGCAAGGCACTACCAAAAAACGGACCACATGAAAACATAATCACCGGCAGGGTCAACACCCAAGAGGCCCAACGCAAGAGTTGCTCCATCTCGGCCGTCAAATCCCCCGGTGCCGCCACATAAGCAGGATAGGCGTACATCATCACCTGCATCATGCAAAGACCAGCGACAGATAAACGCCAAAGTGCCTTGCGTGATTCGCTTTTCCGACGTTCGCGGGCAAACGCGTCATTGGCGGGCACAGCGCGGTAGCCCACAGTTTGGATAGCCTTCATCCAGTCAGACGGCCGAACTGCATTGGACGACCAGACCACGCGTGCACGATGGCTGCCAGCACTCACCTCGGCTTTCACCACACCAGAGATGCTCAGTAGCGCGTCCTCAATGGTCAGTGCACAGGCAGCACAATGCATGCCCTCAATCAGCAGGTTGGACTCCCAACAACCAGCCTGCTGAGCATCGGGACGGCTAAAAGCAGACCACTCCGCAGGATCGTCTAAGATGTGAAGAGCATCTGTGATCGAACTGGCTGGATGAGGCAAATCCAGTTGCCCTCTGTGGCGTATTTCAATGGGATTATCTATAGCCGAGATGGGAACGGCAGAACTGACAGTTGGCATATCGTTAAAGGATAACTTATGGCGTGAGTAGTTTTCTTGATGAAGATCAATCTGCCATAAGACGACAGGAAGTAGGCTTAAAGCCATTACTAAAGGAAGCAATTTATGTACAAAAGAATTCTTGTAGCTACGGATGGATCCACTTTGTCAAAAAAGGCCGTGAGTAGCGCCATTGCGATGGCGGGGCTGATGCAGGCAGAGTTGGTGGCTTTGAAAGTCGTTCCGCGTTACCCACAAAGCTACTTTGAAGGTGGTTTGGCTATTCCGGTGGCCGAAGTGAGTCGGATTGAAAAACAATGGGTAGAGCATGGACAGGCTATCGTCAACGCTATCCAGAAAACCGCCGAGAGCAAGGGCGTTAAAACCAAGGCTCTGACTGTCAAGTCAGATTTGATATCGGATGCAGTCATCGCAACGGCCAAAAAACATAAATGTGATCTGATCGTGATGGCATCACACGGCCGCCGTGGCATCAAACGCATATTGCTGGGCAGTGAAACCCAGCTGGTTCTGACGCACTCCCACATTCCCGTACTGGTCCTACGCTAAAAAAACACACGCGGCATCCGTCCCGCGCTGCCGCTGCCGCCGCGTGAAGCACGCCTACCAGCTGCGTACGCGGCCGGTGTCGACGTGGACGAACTGCTCGCGCGGGTAATAACCCACGCCACCGGCACGCAGCGACAAGGCGGCATCGCGTAGCTCGCTGAGCGGCACGCCGGGCAGGCGGATGTCGATCGCCTTGCCCTCCATGTGCAGGCTGTGCTTGGCTACGCCACCGCCCCGCGTGTTGCGCAGCGTGGCGTTGGTGGTCGGGCAACGGTAGCCGGAGATCACCTGAAACGACTGCCCGGCACCCAGCACCTGCTTCACCCCGTACAGCAGATCGAACAACTGCGGGTCAATCAGGCCGACATCGCCGAAATAGTGATCCCGCAAGAAGTGGTTCAGCGTGCTTAGCGCCGCCGGCACATACTGCTTACCCACGGCGTATACCAAGGCAATGCGCTCACGCGTGTGTGTGTGATCCAACGCCAGGCTGCGCGCGTCCGGCAGGGACGCCAGCGCCGATTGCGATGCCAATGGCAGGGCCGCGCCTGCCACTGCCAAATGGGTGGCGTGGCGCAGGAACAAACGACGAGACGGCTGGGCGGGATGGATGGACATAGGCTGGTACGTAATACTTAGGCCTGGTATTTTATCTTGCGCCGAGATCCGGCAGGCGGGAAGGGGTTAACGCCGCCGAATGCTGACGCAGCGCCTGGTCCAGCAACCGGTCATGCCCATACAAGTCGGGGTAGAAAAATACCCGGCTGTTTTTGACGATCACCGTGCTGTAGGCAATCAGTACCGGCAGCGGCTGCTGCAGACGCAGCGTGCTGGACTCGCCCTTCTCCATGGCTTGGCGGATGCGATTTTCAGTCCAGGCCGGCTCGTCCTGCAGGACAAATTGCGCCAGCGCCACCGGGGCTTCAACGCGGATGCAGCCATGGCTGAAATCCCGGCGAACGCTCTGAAACAGTTGCGGTGTCGGGGTGTGGTGCAGGTAAATGTTAGCGTTGTTGGGAAAGATGAACT
>JASJPN010000022.1:0-2029 GCA_031426635.1 Polaromonas sp. | reverse complement strand
TGCGGTGTCGGGGTGTGGTGCAGGTAAATGTTAGCGTTGTTGGGAAAGATGAACTTGATGTCCCCGAGCGCATTCTTTGGCCCCGGCCGCTGGCGAATGCGCCACCCGCCACCGAGCACGGCGTCCAGGTGCGCCCCTGAGAGCATGGTCACCACCTGACCACTGGTAGTGACAAATTCAAAACCCTGTTGCTGGAAATAGGCTGGATCGCGCCGCAGCCGGGGCACGAGTTCCTTGCGCGCGATCGACGGCGGCACGTTCCAGTAGGGGCTGAATTCGATGAAACGCATGTCCTCGTCGAACAGCGGCGTGCGCGTGTCCAGTGCCTTGCCGAGAATGACCTTCATCGTCAGCTTGACATCGACCTGCCCGTCGCGCACCTCGTAAGCGCGCAGCACAAACTCGGGCACGTTGACCACAATCATGCGCGGTGCCTGCAGAAAGGGTGTCCAGCGCAGCCGCTCCATTGTTAGCTCGATCTGCCGCACCCGGCTGGCCGGTGCCACGTTCAACTGTTGCAACGTCATTTGGCCCAGCACACCGTCTGGGACCAGCCCATGGCGCTCCTGGAATGCTTCCAGCGCCGTTACCAGCGTTCCTTCAAGAATCGAGGGCGGTGGTTCCCCCCCGGCAGGCAAATCGCCCAGGGCCTCCAGCCGCTGGGCCAGTACCGGCAAGCCCGCATAGGCCTGGCCGGAGACGACTTTGTAGGCCGGCAGCGGCGGCAGGACGGTCTGCCAAGCTGGGTGGTTTGCCAACTCGCGGTAGCGTGCCAGGGCCAGGCGCAGACTGGCATACATCGGCAGCTGCGGAACCGCTTGCCGGAGTGCCTCAGCCAGGCGATGTTCGGCCACTGCCTCGCGCAGGAACGCGGCGGCATCGAGCGGCGCGTCGCGCTGCACCGTAAAGTTGGCATGAATCTGTCGCGGGTTCACCCGCCCCGCCTTCATATCCGCCAGATAGTGCTGCAGCGCGTTCGTTAGCGCCGTGTCCAGTTGTGCCTGCGGCGCGTCCGCCAGCGCGGGCCCCTCCAGCGCTCTGGCCACCCGGCGGTCGAGATGAGCGGCATCGTAATCGTGCGGATCCAGGCCTTCGTCGGCGGCGGATGCCAATATCCCGACCGCCTGCCTCGCCTCGGCCGTCGGGCGGCCCGCGTCGAACCACAGCGGCGCGTCGGCCGCTGACGCCGGGCCCGCCGCTACGGTCAGCACGAACAGGAGGCAGTGAACAAACTTGGGTCGCATGATGGTCGATCAATAATATCCAGATCCAGAAAGTGGACAGGGTCAGGGATGTCTCGGGCAGGTCGCCAAGGGTTACGAAAATACCCTGGCATTGGCGCTATGCTTTCTTCGCCCACGCTGAACATTGTAGTTACTTCGATTTTTTGTGCTCCTCAGAATTTTCGTTTTCGTCATCTCCAATTGGCTTGACACCACGAAGACAGGCATCATGCTGGGGCGCATGAACGACACAGAAATCCCCTGATGCTGCGTGCCGTGCATCATTCACAATGAATTTTTTCAAATTCAAAATTCACTGTATATTCCAACTTGGTAAATGACTGTTGGTTTTAGCCGGTAAGAATAAAGCGATTATTGCTTCATCTGGCTGCACCCACTACAATCTTCCAGGAGGAACGATTCATGCTGGTAAGCTATCCGCCGCCAAAAAAAATATCCTGTCCACGCCATTCTGCGGCCTCTCACCGTCCTCCTTCGACCCTTCGACTGTGCGCAGGACGAGATTTGAATGCCTGATCCCATCGCCGCTGAACGGCCGGCACTGGGGAGCGCCACATGAAAAAGTTGCCGGTGTTTCTGAATACCCCGGCGGGGGTGGTGATTGCGATGGGTTTGATCGTACTGACGGTCGAGTTTTCGATCATGCTGCTGATCTCGGGCCTCTCCGAGGAATCGTTTCTGGGAGTATGGCATGTCGTCGATCCCATCCTGCTCACCGCGATCGTTTCCCCCGCTCTCTATATCCTGATCTTCAGGCCGATGCGCGACCAGCAAGCCGAACTCGA
>JASJPN010000021.1:0-21136 GCA_031426635.1 Polaromonas sp. | reverse complement strand
CACCGTTTGGTGAACGGCGGCCACAGTGTGGTGGTGATTGAGCACGACCTGGACGTGATTGCCGAAGCCGATTGGGTGATTGACCTCGGCCCCGACGGCGGCAAAGCGGGTGGTCAGGTGGTGGCAGCGGCGACGCCGGAGGGGGTGGTCAGGCTGAAAACCCACACCGGCCAAGCCTTGAAGGCGGTGCTGGCGAGGAAGTAAATTAAGGATTCACAAAACTCCCCGACTTGCCGCCGTGCTTCTCCAGTACCCGCACATCGGTCATCGTCATGCCACGATCGACGGCCTTGCACATGTCGTAGATGGTGAGCAGGGCGACCTGCACGGCCGTCAACGCTTCCATTTCGACCCCCGTGGGGCCCACCGTCTCGACGGTGGCGGTGCAAATAATGGCTCTATTTAATGTGTTGACCGGTGTATTCATTGCCTCGTCAGCTATAAAATCAATAGCGACTCGGGTCAGCGCCAAGGGGTGGCAGAGCGGAATCAGATCACTGGTTTTCTTGGCGCCCTGGATGCCAGCAATGCGTGCAATGCCCAGCACATCGCCTTTTTTGGCCGTGCCGGCTTCGATGATGGCCAGCGTGGCGGGCTGCATCACAATCCGGCCTTGGGCGACTGCAATGCGGTGGGTGGCGGCTTTGGCGGCGACATCGACCATGTGGGCCTGGCCTTGGGCATCAAAATGGGTGAGTTTGTTCATATTCGTCATGTTGTTCGTCAGGTTATTTAGAGTTTGTCACAAAAAATGGTCGAAAATTTCGCAACTATGCTGCGTTTGCGTCATCATAAGGCGGTGAATACGATCCTGCTCAAAAGACATGCTCTGGCCTGTGTCGTTTTAATGCTTTCAAGCCTGGCGAGTCCGTGCTTTGGCGAAGACGGCGACTTAACGCTAGGCGCAGAACGGCGCATGGGGGATGCCATCGCCCGGCAAATTTTACGTGACCCGGATTACATTGACGACCCCTTGCTCAGTGAATATGTAGCTGGCATCTGGCAGTCGCTCTTGGCTGCGGCGCGCGCCAAGGGTGAGCTGCCCCCCGAGATGGACGAGCGCTTTGCCTGGCGCGTCATGCTGGGGCGTGACCGCACGGTGAACGCGTTTGCGCTGCCGGGCGGCTATTTTGGCGTGCATCTGGGGCTGGTTGGTTTGGTCGCCACCCAAGACGAGCTGGCATCGGTGCTGGCGCATGAGCTCAGTCATGTCACGCAGCGTCATATCTCGCGATCCATCACCCAGCAGGGGCAACAAATGCCGGTCATGATTGCGGCGATGGTGCTGGGCGCATTGGCCGCACGCAAGAACCCCGAAGTCGCCAACGCCGTGCTGGCGGGCTCGCAAGCCGTGGCGATTCAAAGTCAGCTGAATTACTCGCGCGAGATGGAGCGCGAGGCTGACCGCATCGGCTTTAATCTGATGCAGCCCGCTGGTTATGCGCCGCAAGGCTTTGTCGCCATGTTCAACCTGTTGCAACAGTCGGCCAGGTTGAGTGACAACGGCAGCTACCCCTATCTGCGCAGCCACCCGCTGACTACCGAGCGTATTGGCGACATGCAGTCGCGCCTGCTCTCACCAGAAAAAAATGAATGGTCAGCACGTCCTGCGCCCGGGGTCTCGATGGAGCATGCCATGATGGCTGCCCGCGCTCGGGTGTTGAGCGACCCCGGCGTGGACATCTTGCGCCAGTGGGCGGCAGAGCCCCAAGCCGCTACTTTTACAACGTTTGCCAAGTCGCGCCAAGCCGCCGTGCTGTACGGCGCGGCGCTTGCCAGCGCCAAGCTGCGCGACCCGGCGCGCGCAATGGCTCATGTTCAACGGCTAAAAATCGTCGTAGCCAGTGATTTATCTGCCTCACGTGTTGCAAATTTAATAGCAGCCGAATTGGCACTGGCCGCCGGAGATGCCGTTCCCGCCTTGGCATTGGATGTTTCTTCTGCTCATCCTCAGCCAAACGCTCAGTCCAGTCGCCAAGCCAGGCCTGAGCTGTTTATCGCCTCTACCGCCCAAATGGCCAACAAACGCGCTGAATTAGCCGCGCAAAACCTGCGAACCTGGGTCGCCGCCCACCCGCTGGACGCACCAGCGTGGCAGTTATTAGCCTCAGCCTACGCACACATGGGGCAACCCTTGCGCGCCACCCGCGCCGAAGCCGAGGCGCAAGTCGCGCTCCTGGACTACGCCGCCGCGATCGACCGCTTCCGCGCCGCGCAAGAACTGGTGCGCCAAGGGGGTGCGGCTGGGCGCGACTTCATCGAAGAATCGATTGTGGACGTGCGCACCCGCCAAGTGCAAGAGCTGCTGCGTGAGCAACGCAACGATGAGAAAGAAAGCCTGAAATAACCGCCAAACCCTGCGGTGCGCATCAGACTCTTTTCGAAAACACGCTGTCCAGTGCCGAGCCAATCACGATGCTGAGCACCGAGTACATCACCGAACCAATCAACGCGGCCCAAAAACCGGTGACGTTGAAGCCGTCGAGCAGTGACGCAGCGGCCCAGAACATCAGCGCGTTGATGACAAACAGGAACAAGCCGACGGTCACGATGGTCACGGGCAGCGTGAGTACGACCAAAATCGGCCGCACCAGCGTGTTGAGCAGGCCAATCACGAAGGCCGCAATCAGGGCGGCCTGGTAGCTTTTCAGCTCGACGCCATCGTAGATGTAAGCCACAAAAAGGAGGGCGGCGGCGCTGAGCAGCCATTTGGCGATGAGTTTCATACGCACATAATAACCAATAACCGTACTTGGCATCCATTTTGTCCCCCGATGCGAAAAGCGAATTGGCAAAGGCTATCATCACAGCCCACAGAGTCAGCCCAATCATTGCACCCATGCCCGCCATCCATATCACCGACATCGAAGCCGCCATCAACTATTGGCGGAGCATCAGCCCGTCACCCGACGGCATCACGCTGTGTCCCGAGTTGCGCGCATTGGCCGAGGTCTATGCGCTGATGGTGTTTTATCACCAGGACACGGTGTCTGAGGTGGGCTTTCCACCAACTGCCCTGGCAGCCTGGCTGGTTTGGTACGATAGCACGCTAGATACGCCCTGCATCGCCATTTGCTCCACCAGCCAGGGCGACGAGCAGTGCAAGGGCTGTGGCCGCAGTTTTGAGGAAGTGCAACACTGGCCGTCGATGACACCGATAGAGAAGCGCCAGACCTGGCACCGCATCACGCTAGAGCGCACTTCCTGGCGCTTCAATACCTACGCCGAGCGAGCGGCGGAAGGAAAAATTTAGAGCCAGCGCACACACTCCACGTCCACCGTGTTCGTGCCGTCGCTCATCATCAGCGCGCCTTCCTGAATGGTGGCTTGCAGCTGCATGGAGCGGGTGGCTAATTTGGCGAGTTCTTGCGATTGCAGCGTGGGTACGCGCCAGATTTGCAGGTTTTTGGCGCGTGTGACCTTGTTTTCCATGGCTTTCCACCAAATTTCGGCGGCATGGTTGAAGCAGTAGACCATCACCAGATCCGCCTTGCCGCAGGCGCGCAGAATGGGTTTTTCTTCGGGGGCGCCGACTTCAATCCACAGCCGCGTTGCCTGCGTGAAGTCGCGCAGCCAGACGTCGGGCTCGTCCGGGTTGGAGAGGCCTGCGCCAAAAGCCAGCGTGCCGTCGCCACCGCAGACGGTTTGCAACTGGTGCGCCTGTAGCGCCATGGCGACCAGGCGAATCATCATGCGTTCGTCCGTCTCGCTGGGGTGGCGAGCCAGAGTGAGCTGGTGGTCGGCGTAGTAGTTGTGGTCAATGTCCGCAATCGACAAATGGGCCTTGAAAATAGTGGATTTGATGGCCATAAACTAGGCGCGCCGCGCCAGTTCTGCCGCTTTGCCCACATAGCTGCCCGGTGTCATGGCGAGTAAACGCTTTTTCTCAGTTTCTGGAATTTCCAAACCCTGGATGAGCCGATGCAAATCGGCGGCTGTGACGGTGTTGCCACGGGTGGCTTCTTTGAGTTTTTCGTAAGCGCCTTGCACGCCGTAGCGGCGCATCACGGTTTGAATCGGCTCGGCCAGCACTTCCCAGGCGTTGTCCAAGTCGTCGGCCAGCGCTTGTTCGTTGAGTTCGAGCTTGTTCAACCCCACCATCATCGAGCTGTAAGCCAGCGTTGCATAGCCCAGCGCCACGCCCATGTTGCGCAGCACGGTGCTATCGGTCAGGTCGCGCTGCCAGCGGGAGATGGGGAGCTTTTCGCTGAGATGACGAAGCAGGGCGTTCGATAAGCCTAAATTGCCCTCGGCATTTTCAAAATCAATCGGGTTGACCTTGTGCGGCATGGTCGATGAGCCAATTTCACCGGCTTTGAGGCGCTGCTTGAAGTAGCCCAGACTGACGTAACCCCACACGTCGCGCGACCAGTCGATCAAAATCGTGTTGGCACGGGCCACGGCGTCATACAGCTCGGCCATGTAGTCGTGCGGCTCGATCTGGATGCTGTAGGGCTGGAAGGTCAAGCCCAGGCCAAACGCTGCGCTTGATCCAGCAGCCGGTTCCTCCCGCTCCACCACGCCTTGGCTGAAGGCTTCCCAGTCAAAGTCTGGCCAAGCTGACAAATGGGCGTTGTAGTTGCCCACCGCGCCGTTCATTTTGGCCATCAGTTTGACGCTGGCGATTTTGTCTCTGGCGTTACTCAAGCGTACCAATACGTTGGCGACTTCTTTGCCCACCGTGGTCGGGCTGGCGGTTTGGCCGTGGGTGCGGCTGAGCATGGGCACAGCTGCAAAGTTGTGTGCCATCTCGCGCAATTTGGCAATCAAACCATCTAACGCAGGCAAGATCACGTGATCGCGTGCGCCTTTGAGCTGTAGTGCGTGGCTGGTGTTGTTGATGTCTTCGCTGGTACACGCAAAGTGGATAAAACCACGCATGGCGTGCAGCTCGGGCAGCGCGTCAAACTGACCAGGCACCCAGGTTTTGGCACCTTCAAGCCCTGCAAAGTAGCCAGCCAACCAGTATTCGACCGCTTTAACGTCGTGGTTGGTGATCTTCTCAATGTCCTTGATGGCCTGCGCATCTGCCTCTGAGAAACGGGTCAGAATGCTGACCAGGTGAGCGCGCGCCTCAAGGGAGAGTGGCTTGAATTCAGCAAAGCCAGCGTCGCTGAGTGCGACAAACCAGGTGATTTCGACTTGCACGCGGCGCTGCATGTAGCCAAATTCGCTCATCAAGGGGCGTAGATTGGCTAATTTGCCGGCGTAGCGGCCATCGAGGGGGGAGAGTGCCGTCAGGGCGGAAAGGGTGGACGAGTTCATCCCCTGATTGTAGGCGGCTCTGCTGCCCGGTTCACCAGCGGCGCGTGTCCACCCCCCCCTTGCGCAGGCGCGCAGCAAGCCAGTTTAGTCAATCCCTCGATAGAATAGAAGCATTGTGACAACTGAATGACCACCGCATGTTAAAACTCATTGGCTCCTTGGCCAGCCCCTACGTCCGCAAAGTCCGCATCGTGATGGCCGAGAAAAAACTCGATTACAGCTTTGTCACCGAGAACGTGTGGGCGGCAGACACCACCATTGCGCACGCCAATCCGCTGGGCAAGGTGCCTTGTTTGATCCTGGACGCTGGCGAGGCGTTGTTTGACTCGCGCGTGATTGTCGAATACCTTGACATTTTGTCGCCCGTGGGCAGGCTCATTCCCGCGTCCGGCCGCGAGCGCGCCGAAGTCAAAACCTGGGAAGCCTTGGCCGACGGCCTGTTAGACGCCTCTATTTTGGCGCGTTTAGAAGCTACTTGGGATGGCCGCACCCCCGAGCAACGCAGCCAGGCCTGGATGGACCGCCAAATGGGCAAGGTCGATGCCAGCCTGAAAGCCATGAGCTCGGGTTTGGCCGACAGATCTTTTTGCACCGGCATTCACCTCAGCCTGGCCGACATCGCCGTGGGCAGCGCCTTGGGTTACCTGGACTTCCGCTTCCCGGAGATTGACTGGCGCGATGCGCACCCCAATTTGGCCAAATTGCAAGAGAAGCTGATGCAAAAGCAGAGCTTCATTGACACGATTCCGGCTTGAAAGCCAGGGTTAAATCCCCCCTGGCCCCCCTTTTCCAAAGTGGGGAACAAAGCACTCAAACTCTGTGCGCGGGATTTATGACTTGCTTCCCCCTTAGCCAAAGGGGGATTGAGGGGGATTTGAATTGAGTCCAGCGTTTCTAGACAAAATCGTCTCGCGGCAGGACGCCAAAGCGCGCATCGCCGCGCTGCCGCAGCCGGTCGTCTTTACCAATGGTGTCTTCGATGTCCTGCACGCCGGCCACGTCACCTACCTCGCCCAAGCCCGCGCTTTGGGTGGCAGCCTCGTTGTCGCGTTGAATACCGATGCTTCGGCCAAGCGGCTGGGCAAAGGGCCGGATCGGCCTTTGAATACCGATGTGGATCGGGCGACTTTGATTGCAGCTTTAGAGTCTGTCAGCCTGGTGACCTGGTTTGAGGAAGACACGCCGCTGGAGATCATTGGCGAACTGCGGCCTGGCATGCTCGTTAAAGGCGGGGATTACGATATGGCCAAGCTGGCCGAGGCCAAGTTGGTGGAGAGTTATGGCGGTCAAGCGCTGGCACTGCCCTTTGTCGCGGGGTATTCGACGACGGCGCTGGTGCGGAAAATCAGAAATCAGGGGTGATTCATTCCTGAAAAAGTACCAGTTTTATACCAAAAACAGCCTCCCAGAGCGCCAGCATCGCATCCCGTTCAGTTTGTAACTCACGAGAGGCGACCTGCGTCGGCGTCTCATCAAGCCGCGCCACATGCTGCACATGCCGCAAACTTCGGTAGGCCGCAGCAGCAGCCTCGCCAACGCCCAAAGGCAGCAGTCCAGCTTTTTCTGCCAGTTGCATCAACGCAATATTTCCCACATTGGCCTGTAGCTCCGGGTGCTGGGCGCTGTGTGCCAGCACCAGGTATTGCACTGCAAACTCAGCATCGAGCATGCCGCCCGGGCTGTGTTTAACGTCAAACAGCGCGGGTTTGACCGGGTGCGCCGCCCGCACTTTGTCCCGCATGGCGATGATCTCGGCTTGCAGGGCGGCTTTGTCGCGTGGGGCGCTGATGACGTTTTGCCGCACGGCGTCAAATTTGGCCTGCAAAGGGGCGTAGCCCACGACGAAGCGGGCCCGGGTCATGGCTTGGTGTTCCCAAGTCCATGCGGTGTTGCTGCCGCGTTTTTCCTGGTAGTCGGCAAAAGCGGCAAAGGGGGTGACCAAGAGGCCGGAGTTGCCATTCGGGCGCAGGGCGGTATCAATCTCAAACAAATCGCCCTCCGACGTTTTCGCGCTCAGCCAGTTGATGAGCTTGCGCACAAAGGCGCTGTAGACTTCGCCGGCGCGCTCGTTGTCGTCCTCGTAGACAAACACAATGTCCAGGTCGCTGCCATAGCCCAGTTCTTTGCCGCCGAGTTTGCCGTAGCCGATGATGGCCATGAGGGGCTCTTCGTCGGGCTGGCGGTGTTTGTTTTTTAAACGCTGCCAGCACCACGTCATGGTCACGCGCAGCACCGCGTCGGCCAGGGCGCTGAGTTCGTCAGCCACTTGTTCAACGCTGAGTATGCCTTCCACATCACGCGCCAAGGTGCGAAACAGCTCGGCGTGGTGGGCGCGGCGCAGCAGGTTGAGCAAGGTTTCCACGTCGTCTTCGCCGGTTGATTGCACGGATTGCAGACGCAGCGCCAGTTCATGTTCAAAATCAGCCGCCTGGAAGCGCTCAGACAACCACGCGTCACTGGCGAGCTCGTCAATCACACCCGGGTGCTGCAGTAAATAGCGCGCTGGCCAGCGGGCGCTGCCCAGGAGCTTGAGCAGCCGCTCGTGGACTTGAGGGCGCTCCCACAACAATGCCAGGTAGCTTTCGCGGCGTAACAGCGGCTCCATGAAGTCGGCACTGCGTAGCGCAGCAAGTTCGCTGACCCGTTTCTCCCGTAGCCAGGCACCGGTGCGCTGCACGAGGCGAATCAGGCGATGTCGAGCATCGTCACGCAGGCTCAGTACCCGTGGATGCTGGACCCAGGCGGTGATGCGCTGGCCAAATTCAGCGGGTAAATGGGGAATTAAATCAAGCAACTCCGAGGGTGCGGTGGTTGGGGCCGTAGCGTCCGTGCCAACCCCACAACCCTTGCATTCCTGCTTGCCCGTTTGCTCTGCGCCACCCAAGAGTTTGTCAAATTCGTTGGCCACCAGTTCGCGGTGGGCGTCCAGATCGGTCAAAAATGGGCCGCAATCGGCATAGCCCAAGGTCTGGGCAATCCATTGCAGGTCGGCGTCTAGCGTGGGCAAGACGTGGGTTTGCTGGTCATCGAGGTACTGAATGCGGTGCTCGACACGGCGCAAAAATGTGTAGGCCAGCGACAACGCGTCAGCGGTGCTTTGCGGCATCAGCCCAGCACGCGCCACGCGTTGCAGGGCGTCCAGCGTCGGGCGCTTGCGCAACTCGGGGAACTGGCCGCCGCGCACCACTTGCAGCAGTTGCACGGTGAATTCAATCTCGCGGATGCCGCCGCGCGAGAGTTTGACATCGTTGGCGCGTTCAGGCCGGCCGTTGCTGCGCTTGACGGCTTCTTTACGGATTTGGCGGTGCAAGGTGCGCAACGCATCAAACACGTTGTAATCGAGGTATTTTCTGAACACAAAGGGCAGCACCACGTCGCGTAGCGCGTTGGTTTGGCCCGATTGCACGCAGGCCAGCGGCGCCACGACACGGCTTTTGAGCCAGGCAAAGCGCTCCCATTCACGTCCCTGCACCTGCAAATACTCCTCCAGTGCCGCCAAGGACACGGCAGCGGGACCGGAGTTGCCGTTCGGCCGCAGTCCCAAATCGACTCGAAAAACAAAGCCGTGCTCGGTCGTCGCTCCCACCAGGTCGTAAATAATTTTGACGGCTTTGCAAAAATACTCGTGGTTGCTGATGCGGCCACGGCCCTGCGCGTCACCTGCGGTCTCGCCGTCTTGGTCATAGACGTAAATCAAATCAATGTCGCTGGACACATTGAGCTCACGCGCACCCAGCTTGCCCATGCCAACAACCCACAGGTGGGCGCGGGAAGCCGATATGGCGGTGGCGATGGGTGTGATCAGCGGCGCACCGTGGCGTGCATCAAGCGTTTGGCAAGCGGATTGCAGCGCGACTTCAAGGGCCAGTTCAGCCAGCTCGGTCACGGCGCGGGTGACCACGGCCAGCGGCGCGTCCTGCGCACAATCCAGGGTGATCAAGCGGTGCATCACCAGTTGCCGCAGCACGCGCAAGGCGGCGCTGGTGTCCAGGCCTTGGGCCAACAGCGTATCCAGGGTGGCTTGCATGGCCGGGCGTTGGGGCTCGCCTGCTGCTAAAAGGGGGAAATAGTCTGCGTAGCGTCGCTCCAGGCGCTGAAAAAAACGGGAGTAACTGGCATCAGAGACTTGTTTTGAGTCAGCCGACGAGGCCTCAAATAGGCCGCCAGATGCGTCACAAAAGGTGCCCCGAGAAGGGTTGTTTTTTGTTAAATCGTTACAAAACATGTCAACATTCTCTAGGGGCGGAACTCTCACAGTGGGCTAGCGTCATAATTCTGTACTGCAACGTATGAATCAACCGACCCACACATCCCTCACGTTCTGGAGAACCACGGCCTCGCTGTCTCGCCTTTTGTTATGGTTGGCCATGGCCGCTTGGGGGTTATTTGCCGTGGCCTGGGTGGTCTTGCATGGGGTGATTGTGCCCCGAATCGGCGATTTTCGCCCGCAACTCGAAATTGAGGCCAGCAAAGCCTTGGGTGTGCCGGTCCGGATTGGTGCCATCACGGCGACCTCGGTGGGCATCATCCCGTCGTTTGAGCTCAGGGACGTGACCTTGCTCGATGGCGCAGGGCGCGTGGCTTTGCGTCTGCCGCGCATCTTGACGGCTATCTCGCCATCGTCTTTGTTGCAGCTTAACTTTGAGCAGTTGACTATCGAGCAACCCGAGCTTGAAATTCGCCGTGCTGTCGACGGTAAAATTTTTGTCGCGGGTCTGGATTTTTCTAAAACTGACAGCAGTTCAGTCGACGCTGTCGACTGGTTTTTTTCACAACCCGAGTTTATTGTTCGTAACGGCACCGTGCACTGGATTGATGAGCAAGCCAACGGTGCTATGGGTGTGCCACCACCACTCACACTGAGTCAGGTGGATTTTGTTGCGCGCAACCCGTTCAACAAACACCTCCTGCGTTTAGATGCCACGCCACCGCCCGCGTGGGGGGAGCGTGTGTCGTTGCGTGGTGTGTTTACGCAATCTTTGCTGTCGCCAGACAAGGGAAAATGGCGCGATTGGCTTGGGCAGGTTTATGCGGATTTTTCAAAAGTAGATGTGTCCCAACTGGGCCGTTACGTCAAACTCAATGGGCAATGGGGCCGTGGCGTAGGCGCTTTGCGGGTGTGGACCAGCGTGGCCAAGGGCGAGTGGGTCAGCAGCACGGTGGATGTGGCGCTGGTGCAAGTTGATGCAACGCTGGGTGCGGGCCTGGAGCCTTTGGCTTTGCAGTCCATGTCGGGGCGTTTGTTTGGGCGGCAGATAAAGCACGGCTTTGAATTTTCCACCCAACAGTTGCAGTTTCAAACCCGCGATGGTTTACGCTGGCCGGGTGGCAATGTGTTTTTCTCGCAGACAGGGCCTGTTGGTCAGACGCCAGGACAGGGCGAATTTCGCGCTGATAAACTCGATCTAGCCACCATCAGTCTGATTGCCAACCGGCTGCCTTTGGGGGCAGCAACACATGCCAAGCTGCTTAGTTTTGCGCCGCAGGGTGTGGTGCAGACCATTGCCGCCACTTGGCGTGGCAATTTAGATGCGCCTACGGCTTTTGCCGCCAAGGGACAGGTGACGGGCTTGCAGTTTGCGGCACAGCACAGCGCCCTCAACATTGGCGAAGGCGAGGACGTGCGTGAAGACATGGGTCGGCCAGGCGTGCGGGGCGCGCAGGTTGATTTTGAGGTCAATTCGGCTGGTGGAAAAGCGAAGGTCGTTGTTGAAAACGGCGTGCTTGACGTACCCGGCATCTTTGAAGATCCGCAAGTACCTGTCAATCAACTCTCGGCTGATGTGCAGTGGAGCGTGACCCCGCCTAATAGCAGCGGCAATGCCACCAGCGAAGAAAAGATAGCAGTCAAGGTGACTAATCTGGTGCTGAACAATGCCGATGCACAAGGGCGTGGACAACTGACTTGGCGTACCAGCGACCCAGTGACCGCTGTGAGTAAAAGCCGCTTTCCTGGTGAGCTGGATTTGCAGGCCAACTTGACACGTGCGGATGCCGCTCGGGTGTGGCGCTATTTACCCAGCGGCGTCCCCAAAGCAGCTCGTGACTATGTACGCGATGCGGTGTTGCAAGGCGCCTCCAGCGAGGTGAACTTCAAGATCAAAGGCGACATGAGTGACATGCCTTCCAGTAAACCAAAGCAGGGGGAGTTTCGCATTGCTGCAAAAATCAACAATGCGCGCGTGGCCTATGTGCCGCGTCGTCTGCAAACGACAGACGAATTGCCATGGCCTGAATTGCATCAATTGAAGGGGGAGTTGGTGATTGATCGCCATAGTTTGACAATCAAGAGCACAAGCGCTGAGATGGTGGGCTTGCCCAACGTGGCCATCAGCCAGGCGAGTGTCTCGATTGCAGATATGTCATCCACCACGGTCACCGTCAACACACAGGGCAAAGGGTCGCTGGCGGAGATCTTGGGTTTTGTGAATGGCTCGCCTTTGCGGTCCATGACCGATCAAGCACTCAGCCGCGCAACGATAAACGGTTCTGGCGCATTCAAACTACAGTTGTCGCTGCCTACGGCAGACCTGAACCGCTCGCGCGTGGCAGGCAGTGTGACGTTTCTTGGCAACGATGTACACCTCACGCCTACCACGCCGCTCTTGGCACAAGCCAAAGGCGTTGTTAACTTCAGTGAAAAAGGGTTTGCCATCCAGGGAGCGCAGGCACACATGTTCGGCGGCGACATTCGGTTTGAAGGAGGCAGTGTGCCTGGCGTCGGCGCTGTGCCTGCGTCGGTGGTGATTCGTGGGCAAGGCATGGCCAGCGCGCTGGGGCTGCAGCAAGCGGGCGATTTGAGCTTTATTCCCAATTTGGCAAAGCAGGCCACCGGTAGTTCAGCCTATTCTGCGGAGTTGCGGCTCAGGCAGGGGCAGTCCGAGTTGTTGGTGCAAAGCACGTTGGTGGGGATGGGTTTGAACTTGCCAGCACCGATGCACAAGTTGCCACAAACCAGTTGGCCGCTACGCTATGACAACACCCTGATTGATAAATCGCTGCTGCCTGAGCGAGATGGACAGGTGCGGCTGAAAGACCAGGTGCACCTGACGATTGACAAACTGGTCGAAGTCAAATTCACCCGTGATCTCAGCGGACCCGAACCGCGGGTGATCCAGGGCGGCATCAGCGTTGGTTTGGAAACCAGCGAGTCCCTGCCTGAGCCCACCAGCGCTGTTGCGGCCAACATCAATGTCGCGTATTTGGACGTGGACCAATGGGTCAATACGCTGACTTCCATGATGAATAACGGTGCGGCCAGTGCCAAGTCGGGCGCGAAGGTGGCATCGAAAGCGATTGCTGACGACTACATGCCAAGCATCGTGGCACTGCGAGCCAAAGAGTTGATTGTGCAAGGCCGAAAATTTGAAAATATTGTGATTGGTGGTTCGCGTGAAGGTACCACTTGGCGCGCCAACATGGAGGCGCGCCAACTCAGTGGCTATGTGGAGTACAGGCAGCCCACCCCGGTTGTCGGGAGTGGGCGTGTGTATGCTCGGCTAGCGAGGTTGTCCGTGGGTGAGACACAGGCCAAAGAGGTTGAAAAGCTGCTGGATGAACAACCTGCGAGTATTCCTGCGCTTGATTTGGTGGTGGAAGACTTTGAGTTGAAGGGTCGAAAGTTCGGGCGTGTCGAGGTCGAGGCCATCAACCAGGCAGCCATAAAAGGCAAGGGGCCAGATGGCGGACGAGAGTGGCGACTGAATCGCTTGAATGTCACCATGCCAGAGGCTAAATTTTCAGCCAATGGTCAGTGGGCTGATGTGTCCAATGCGATAGGCGATCCAGGCGGCCGTACTGTAGCTGAGCGCCGCACGACCAGCATGAATTTCAAGTTGGACATTGCAGATTCGGGACAGTTGCTGAATCGTTTTGGCTTGAAAGATGTGGTGCTAGGCGGCAAGGGAAAACTGGAAGGGCAAATTGCCTGGCGTGGCTCTCCACTGTCTATGAACTACCCCAGCATGATTGGGAAATTTAACATCGATATTGAAAAAGGGCAGTTCCTGAAAGTCGATCCTGGTGTTGGGAAGCTATTAAGCGTACTCAGTATGCAGTCCATCTTCAAACGCCTGACTTTGGATTTTAGAGACGTGTTCAGTGTGGGTTTTGCTTTTGATTTTGTGCGTGGTGACGTGTCGATTGATCGTGGCATGGCCAGTACCAATAACCTCCAAATGAGCGGTGTCAATGCGGTTGTCTTGATTGACGGAAAGTCTGATATTGCGCAAGAGACGCAAGACCTTAGAGTGGTGATTGCCCCCGAAGTGAATGCTGGCGTAGCATCACTGTTGGTGGCTACGGCAATCAATCCTGCCATTGGACTGGGTACATTTTTGGCGCAGTTGTTTCTTCGCCAACCCCTGATTGAAGCCGCCACCAAGGAGTTGCATATAAAAGGTACATGGGCAGAGCCACAGATCACGGAAGTCAAACGCACAGCCAAATCGGAAGATGAAAAGCAGTAAGCTACGGGCGAAGGTCAGGGTTGGCAACAAAACGTGGCAATAAAAAAAGACAAGGATTGAGCATCATGAAAGTAGCCGCCATTCAAATGGTCGCAGGCAGCGACCTGGATGCGAATTTAAGTCATGCCTATGCTTTACTCAAGCAAGCGGCGCAGCTTGGGGCTGAGTTGGCTGCCCTACCCGAGTATTTTTGTTTGATCGGTGCAAAAGACACCGATAAGCTGGCCATTGCCGAGCCATCAGGTTCGGGCAAAATCCAGCAGTTTTTGTCGCAAACGGCGCGTGAGTTAAAACTCTGGATGGTCGGCGGCACGCTGCCGTTGGCAACAAGTGATCCGCAGCATGTTCGCAACAGTGTGTTGGTCTATGCACCCACGGGAGAGTTGGTCACACGCTATGACAAAATTCATTTGTTTCGGTTCGACAATGGCATCGAGAGTTACGATGAATCACATGTGCTTGAACGGGGCCATGAGCCTGTCAGGTTTGAGTTGCCCTCAAAAGATGGTCACACCTGGCGCATTGGTTTGAGCGTCTGTTATGACATGCGTTTCCCGGAGTTGTATCGCAGTCAGCAAGTTGATGCGTGGTTGGTGCCCAGTGCGTTCACCTATACCACGGGGCAAGCGCACTGGGAGGTGCTGTTGCGAGCAAGAGCGATTGAAAATCTGGCTTACGTGATCGCGCCCGCCCAAGGAGGGGTTCACCCCACGGGACGGCGCACCTGGGGGCATTCGATGGTGGTCGATCCTTGGGGGGAGGTCGCGGCCGTACTGGCTGAGGGCGAGGGCGTGGTCATGGCCGATCTGGACGCCAGCTATTTGCAAGGCGTGCGTCGCCAGCTACCTGCCTTGCAGCATCGTGTTTTATAAGTCGGAGTCACCCGTCTTTGACGGGTCCGTTGTCGACTTTTCTACGGAAGGCTCACCGTTTTTTCGACCTGAAAACATGGTCCACCAGACGATCAAAACCATAATCAACAGCGCCGCGAGCGCCTCAAGTAAAAGCAACACCATGAAACGTTTCCTGCATTTGTTTTTTCAGTTTGTCATTGTAGGGATGTTGGCAGCCTGCGTCAGCAGTCCACCAACGCCTGGCTTGGAGGCAGAGGGCACAGTGGTTGATGACAACGGGCCGTTGCCGGAGAGCATTATTCAATCCAAAAGCCGTTGGACACCTGTGCGTTGGCGCGAACTTCCCGGCTGGATGGGTGATGCCAATGCCCTGCACGATGCCTGGGGTGCCTGGTTAAAAAGTTGTGAAAAACCCAGCACAGCGCTGGCAGCCCTGTGCAGTGAAGTCAGAAGCTTGACTATTGCCAGCGCAGATGAGCAGCGCGCTTGGATGATGCAAAAACTCCAGCCTTACCGTGTAGAAAACTTGCAGGGGCAGAGTGAGGGCTTGCTCACGTCCTATTATGAGCCACTGCTGGTGGCTTCACGTACTGCACGTCCAAGCTTTACAGTGCCTTTGTACCGTCCGCCCGCTAGCTTGGCCAGCAAAAATCCCTGGTATACACGTCAGGAAATGGACACCCTGCCGCATGTAAAGGCACAGCTACGTGGCCAGGAAATTGCCTATTTGGCGGACCCTATCGACGCGCTGATACTGCATATTCAGGGTTCAGGGCGCGTCAATATGATTGAACCCGATGGCTCGCGGCGCATGGTGCGTCTGGCCTTTGCCAGCACCAACGAACAAGCGTACAAAAGCGTCGGGCGCTGGTTGCTGGATCAAGGCGACAGCCGTGATGTCTCCTGGCCGGGTATCAAAAGCTGGCTGGCGCAACATCCGCAGCGAATGAATGAGTTACTGTGGAGCAACCCACGGGTGGTTTTCTTTCGTGAAGAAGCCATGCCAGATGCTCAAACAGGACCCAAAGGCGCACAAGGCGTGGCGTTGACGCCTGGGCGCTCTATCGCGGTTGATCGCGCCAGCATTCCGTATGGTGCCCCCGTTTGGCTGGTGAGTGAGGGTGCAGCACAGCGTCTGCAAAAGCTGGTGTTTGCCCAAGATACGGGGAGTGCCATTGTGGGCGCAGTGCGTGCAGACTACTTCATGGGCTGGGGAGCGGAGGCGGGGGAGTTGGCTGGCAAAATCAAGCAACCTTTGCGCTTGTGGGTGTTGTGGCCCAAAACACGGCTTTGAGTTGCTCATGCGAGCAAAACTTCACTTACTGGGTAAATGCCCCAGGGGCAGAGCGCTGCTGGCTTTCACTTCACCCAGAGAAAAACTGGTGTGCAGATCTTTCACATTAGGCAGGTTGATCAACTGTTTGAGCGCAAAGTTTGAAAAGCTGTCCAAATCCTGCGCCACCACCTGCAACTCAAACGTGCCCGTCCCGCTGATGTAATGGCAACTCACCACTTGAGGTAGTTTTTTGATTGATTCTTCGAGTTCACGCGTCACGTCGCCACGGTTTCGCTCGGCATCCAGGCGCACAAACGCCAACACGCCCAGACCGATTTTGTGCCGGTCAATTTCAGCCCGATAACCCTTGATGAAGCCACTTTCTTCGAGCGCTCGCACGCGTCGCCAGCAAGGGGCAGCAGACAAACCCACGCGCGAGGCCAATTCGGCGTTGGTGAGTCTTCCATCGGCTTGAAGTTCTTTCAATATCAAGACGTCAAACTTGTCAAGTGTTTCCATATCTTGTCATTTTAAGCAATATTTGTTCTTGAAGTGGCTAAATTCAAGAACAAATAGCAAACATTTACCGGCCCAACGCGCATACACTTTGCGATAAGAAGTGAATACAAATATCGGAGACAGTCCACATGAATGCCCCCCTGCCCGAGCACATCCGCAAAGCGCTGGAAACCGTCACGCTCGACGATAAATATGCCTTGGATTACGGACACGCTTTCATGAGTGGCGTGCAAGCTTTGGTCAAGCTGCCCATGTTGCAGCGCCGGCGTGACCAGTTGCAGGGCAAAAACACGGCGGGCTTCATCAGCGGTTACCGAGGTTCACCCCTGGGCGGCTACGACCAGGCGTTGTGGAAAGCAGCCTCATATCTGAAGTCGCAAAACATTGTTTTCCAGCCCGGTGTGAACGAAGAGCTGGCCGCCACGGCGCTGTGGGGCACGCAGCAACTGGGCTTTTCGCCGCCAGGCACCAACAAGTTTGACGGCGTGTTTGGCATCTGGTACGGCAAAGGGCCGGGGGTGGACCGCTGCTCTGACGTGTTCAAACATGCCAACATGGCGGGCACCACCGAGTTTGGCGGCGTGATTGCCGTGGCGGGTGACGACCATGTCGCTAAAAGCTCCACCGCCGCGCACCAAAGCGACCACATCTTCAAAGCCTGCGGTTTGCCGGTCTTTTTCCCGGCCAATGTGCAAGAGATTTTGGACTTGGGCATCCACGCCTTGGCCATGAGCCGCTTCTCTGGCGTCTGGGCGGGCATGAAAACCATTCAAGAAATCGTCGAATCCAGCGCCACCGTGATGATTGACCCCGAGCGAGTCAAGATTGTCATGCCGACCGACTTTGCCATGCCCGCTGGCGGCCTGCACATTCGCTGGCCCGACGCGGCGCTGGAGCAAGAGGCGCGTTTGTTTGACTACAAATGGTATGCCGCGCTGGCCTATATCCGCGCTAATCGCTTGAACTACAACGTCATTGAAGGCAAAAATGACCGCTTCGGCTTGATCGCCAGCGGCAAAGCCTATAACGACACGCGGCAAGCACTGCTCGATTTGGGGCTGGATGATGCAAGCTGCCGTCAACTGGGCATTCGCTTGCACAAAGTAGGCGTGGTCTGGCCGCTGGAGGCGCAGCTGACGCGTGAATTTGCCACCGGCCTGCAAGAGATTTTGGTGGTGGAAGAAAAGCGCCAGGTCATTGAATACCAACTCAAAGAAGAGCTGTACAACTGGCGCGCTGACGTGCGGCCCAATATTTTGGGCAAGTTCAACGAAGTCGAAGATGCCCAGGGGCACGCGGACTTCACCGGCGGCGAGTGGTCCATGCCGAACCCCAGCGCCAACACGCTGCTGCGCGCCAATGCCGACTTGTCCCCCGCCATCATTGCCAAAGCGATTGCCCAGCGTCTCAAAAAGTTGGGCATGGACGGCGACATGCGGGCACGTATTGACACACAACTGGCGATTTTGCAGGCTAAAGAGAGCGCCATGCAGGTGCAAAACATCCAGCAGCTCACGGGTGCGGAGCGGCAACCCTGGTTTTGCTCGGGTTGCCCGCACAACACCTCGACCAAAGTGCCCGAAGGTTCACGCGCCATGGCCGGCATTGGCTGCCACTTCATGAGCATCTGGATGGACCGCTCGACCATTGGCTTTACCCAAATGGGCGGTGAGGGTGTGCCCTGGGTCGGGCAACAACCGTTTACCACCGAGCAGCATATGTTTGCCAATTTGGGCGATGGCACGTACTTTCACAGCGGCTTGCTGGCGATTCGTCAAGCCATTGCGGCGGGCGTCAACATCACCTACAAAATTTTGTACAACGACGCCGTCGCCATGACCGGCGGCCAGCCCATCGGCGAGCGTCCTGAGGGGCATACAGTGGTGCAGATAGCCCAATCAGTCCGTGCCGAAGGTGCTGCAAAAATTGTCGTGGTCACGGACGAGCCTGAGAAGTACGAAGGCGTGACCCTGGTTGAAGGTGTTGCCGTGCATCACCGTGATGAGCTGGACACGATTCAAAGGCAATTTCGCGAGATCAAAGGCACCACCGTCATCATTTACGACCAAACCTGCGCCACCGAGAAGCGCCGTCGCCGCAAACGCGGCAGTATGGTCGATGTGGCCAAGCGCGTCGTCATCAACGAGCTGGTCTGCGAGGGCTGTGGCGACTGCGGCGTGCAAAGCAATTGCCTGAGCGTAGAGCCGCTAGAGCCCGAATTTGGCCGCAAAAGAACCATCAACCAAAGCAGTTGCAACAAGGATTTTTCTTGCGTTAAAGGGTTTTGCCCGAGTTTTGTCACGGTTGAAGGCGGGCAACTCAAAAAAGCAAGCAAAACAGTTAGCAAGACCGCCAACCCCTTTGCCTTGTCAGAACTGCCCCAGCCCGTCATCCCGGCCACGCCCGAGGCTTATGGGATCGTCGTTGCTGGCGTTGGCGGTACGGGCGTCATCACCATTGGTCAACTGCTGGGTTTTGCCGCGCACATCGAAGGCAAGGGCATCGTCACGCAAGACGCCGGCGGCTTGGCACAAAAAGGCGGTGCCACCTGGAGCCACGTGCTGATTGCAGATCGCCAAGACGACATTCGCACCACCCGCGTCAGCATGGCGGGGGCGGATTTGATCATCGGCTGCGACCCGATTGTCAGCGCCAACAAGGAAACGGTGATGCGCATGCGGGAAGGCCGCACCCATGTGGCGCTCAACTCGCACAGCACGCCGACAGCCGCGTTTGTTAAAAATGCGAATTGGCACAATCCTGCGCAGGAATGCGTCGATGGCATCGCCCAGGTGGTTGGCATGGGTGGTGTGAGCACGTTCAACGCCGATGCACTGGCGACTGCTTTGATGGGTGACAGCATCTACACCAACCCCATGATGCTCGGTTATGCATGGCAAAAGGGTTGGGTGCCGCTGCAAAAAGCCTCGCTGATGCGGGCGATTGAACTCAACGCGGTGGCGGTGGACAACAACAAAACGGCGTTCGAATGGGGCTGCCGTGCAGCACACAACTGGGCGGAGGTCGAATCCCTCCTGCAGCCAGCGCAGGCGGTGGAATTCAAAAAGCGCGAACCCTTGGAGGAGTTGATCACCAAGCGGGTTGAGTTTTTGACAGCCTATCAAAACGCGGCCTATGCTGACAAGTACGTCAGTTTTGTGAACCTTGTTCGTGCCAGGGAGCAAGCCTCGTCTATGGGCGTAGCTGTCCAGCGTTTCCCGTTGACGGAAGCTGTGGCGCGCAACCTTTTTAAACTCCTGGCTTACAAAGACGAGTACGAAGTTGCCCGGTTGCACAGCGACGGCACGTTTGAGCAAAAAGTAGTCGCTATGTTTGAAGGTGATTACAAGCTCAACTACCACCTGGCACCGCCTTTATTGGCGAAGAAAAACGACCGGGGCGAGTTGCAAAAGCAGTCCTTTGGTCCCTGGATGCTGACCAGTTTCAGGCTGCTGGCCAAACTCAAAGGTTTGCGTGGCACTGCTTTTGATATTTTTGGTCGCAGCGCAGAGCGCAAGATGGAACGTGCCTTGATTGCCGACTACACCCGCAGCATCGAGACAGTGATGCAGCGCTTGAATGCTGAAAATATGAATACCGCGCTGGAAATTGCCCGGATTCCCGAGCAGATCAAGGGCTTCGGCCATGTGAAAGACAAGAGTGTGGTTGCGGCGCGGCTGAAGTGGGATGGGTTGATGAAGCTGTTGGTCGCTTGAGTAAGCTATATTTTAACTGTAAATTTGGCGCCTAGCCGGCGTGTTATATGCCTATTATGCTATAAATTTAATAGCAATTCATATTCCTTAACCGCCCGACTCACCGTCGTGTAATGCGTCTTAAACACCTCTGCAATCTCTTTCATCGCGTACTTGCCAGACAGATAAGCCATCGCCATACCTACACGCGGCTGGTCTTCATGCTCGGTTTTGTAATCCAACAGCGGCTTAGCGCTTTGCCGACGTTGCAAGCGCGGCACTTCGGCCAAGGGCTGGTTTGCCGGAATCAAAGCCTGCATCCGGGCTACAAACGCATCATCTCCCAAGTAAATCTGGTTACGCAAGTCGCCCCAAATGCTCGGCAAACCCACGCCGTTGCGGACAAAATCGATGTACTGTTCACGGGCGGTAATGCGCTGCGGGCTAAATTGCTTTAAAAACCAATCCGTCTCCAGCCAATCAGGGCAGGGCGCAGTGCCCACCATCGCGCCATAGCTGCTCCACGGCCAATCCGCCACGTTTTGCGTCATGCCCGCGCGCAGCGGGTTCAGCACCACATAGCGTTCCAGCTCCAGCAAATGGCTCTCTTTTTCAACCAAAATCGCCTTGTACCGCCCCTGAAACACATGCCCCACGCGGCTGTGCGCTCGGTTGATGTGCTGGGTATAAACACCATTGAGCTGGCGCATGCCTTGGGCCAAGTTAGCCTCTGCCGTCTCGATAACGACGTGGTAGTGGTTCGTCATCTGGCACCAAGCATGGCAGCGCCAGTTAAAGCGCGCACAAACTTGCTTGAACACCTCCAGCCAAGCCTCGCGGTCCGCATCACATGTATAAATATCCTCCCGCCTATCCCCGCGAGAAGTCACGTGATACAGCCCACCAGCTAATTCAATGCGTAAAGGTCTTGCCATGGTTTGATTGTGGCATCAAATGTGATTTTGCAAGACCTGACCCCAATTTCTTCATGACCCCAATTTCTTCACCGTATTTCAAGCCATCTAATACAAACATGGGCACTAGCAACGCCCTATTTAA
>JASJPN010000020.1:2247-9378 GCA_031426635.1 Polaromonas sp. | reverse complement strand
ATGGCCGCCACCACGTCACCCGCAGGCTGGCATGCCACATCGATGATGTTGAAGGCCAGCTCGCCCCGGCTTTTGTTCATCATGTCGATGACGTTGACCTGTTTGTCGGCCAGCACCGACAGCACATGACCTAGCACGCCCGACACGTTGTCGTTGGAAAACGTGATGCGGGTGGTGCCCGCGGTGCGGTCCATGCTGACCGCTGGGAAGTTCACCGAGTTCACGATATTGCCGTTCTCCAGGTAGTCCATCAGTTGATTGGCCGCCATCACGGCGCAGTTCTCCTCGGATTCCTCGGTGCTGGCACCAATGTGGGGCATGGCGATGACCTTGGCATGACCCAGCAGGGCAGGCTCGGGGAAGTCGCAGACATACTTGCCCAGCTTGCCCATATCGAGGCTGCGCTTAACTGCCGCCGAGTCCACAATAGTCTCCCTGGCAAAGTTGAGCAGCACCGCGCCGGTTTTGACCCAGTCCAGCGCGTCGTCATTGATCAGGTGGCGGGTGGCGTCCATGGCCGGTACGTGCAGCGAGATGTAGTCGGCCCTGGCCAGCAGGGTTTGCAGGTTTTCCATGCGTGTGACTTCGCTGGATAAACGCCAGGCGGCATCAATGGAGAGCGCTGGGTCAAAACCCACCACCTTCATGCCCATCGCCAGGGCCATGTCGGCCACCATGGAGCCAATCGCGCCCAAACCCACAATGCCCAGTGTTTTACCTTTGATTTCACCGCCGGCAAAGCGGGATTTTTCTTTTTCCAACAGCGCCGACATCTCTGCCGCATCGGTCATGCTGGTGAGCGAGTTCACATACGCCATACCCGGCAAAATGCCGCGCGTGGCCAGCAGCATGCCGGCCATCACCAGTTCTTTGACCGCGTTGGCGTTGGCGCCGGGCGTGTTGAATACCACGATGCCTAGTTTGCTGTACTCGGCAATCGGCACATTGTTGACCCCGGCTCCTGCGCGGGCAGCGGCCAAGAGCGACTTGGGCACCTCAACGCCATGCAATTTCTGGCTACGCAGCAAAAATGCATCGGGTTGGCTGATGCTACTGCCCACCTCAAACGATTGTCGCGGAAAACGTTCCAGCCCTTTGACCGAGATCTGGTTGTAGGTTCTAACCTTGTACATATGACGCTCCAAGGATGGGGGGCCGAGGGCTAGGCGCGAACCTGCTCGTAAGCCCAGGTCAGCCAAGGCATCAACGCCTGCAAATCAGACGCCTCCACTGTGGCGCCGCACCAGATGCGCAGCCCTGCTGGGGCATCCTTGTACGCGCCAATGTCATACGCCACACCTTCCGCGTCCAGCAGTTTGACCATTTTTTTGACCTGGTCTTCCGTCGCTTTCAAGGTCAGGCAGACGCTGGTGTTGGAGCGTGTGGCCTTGTCTTTGGCCAGGAAGGAAAGCCAGTCGTTTTCAGAGACAAAATCTTCAATGACTTTGAGGTTGGCTTCGCTGCGGGCAATCGTGCCATGGGCGCCTTTGACGCCGCCAATGCGTTCGACCCATTGCAGCGCGTCCAGGTAGTCGGCCACGCACAGCATCGACGGCGTGTTGATGGTTTCACCCTTGAATAAACCTTCCGTTAACTTGCCGCCAGATTTCATGCGGAACACCTTGGGCATGGGCCACGGGGGGCTGTAGCTTTCAAGACGCTCCACTGCGCGCGGGCTCAAAATCAACATGCCATGCGCGCCTTCGCCGCCCAGTACTTTTTGCCATGAATAGGTCACCACATCGAGCTTGTCCCACGGCATCTCCATGGCAAACACGGCGGAGGTGGCATCGCACAGCGTCAAGCCGGCACGGTTGGCAGGAATCCAGTCCCCATTGGGCACTTTGACGCCCGAGGTGGTGCCGTTCCACACAAACACCACATCGTTGTCAAAATTCACTGGTGCAAAGTCGGTGATGTCTCCGTAATCAGCCTTGAGCACGTTGGTGTTCGGCAGCTTGAGCTGCTTGACGATGTCCGTCACCCAGCCCGCACTGAAAGACTCCCACGCCAGCACGTCTACACCGCGCGGGCCTAAAAGCGACCACATCGCCATTTCTATCGCGCCGGTGTCCGAGCCCGGCACCACGGCGACGCGGTAGCCTGCGGGCAGACCCAAAAGGCGTGCGGTCTCGGAGCAGGCCAGACCCAGCGCCTGTTTGCCTAGCGCGGAGCGGTGCGAGCGACCCAGCGTGTCGAGCGCAAGCTTGCTCACGTCATAGCCAGGACGCTTGGCGCAGGGGCCTGAAGAGAAATTGGGATTTTTGGGTTTGACGGTAGGTTGCATGGCGTTCTTTGTTCTTTGTTGGGCAGGCAAAAGGAGGTGAAAACAATTGTAGCAACCCGAACGGGGGCCTCTAAACCAAACCCTTTTCCGCCATCGACAGCGCCTGCCCCTTGGCGACGATGATGTGGTCCAGCACCCGCACATCGACCAAAGCCAGTGCGGATTTCAGGGTGTGCGTCAGCGATTCGTCCGCTTTGGAGGGGGCGACTGAGCCGCTGGGGTGGTTGTGGCACAGCACCACGGCGCTGGCGTTGTGGTACAGGGCGCGCAGCACCACCTCGCGCGGGTAGACGCTGGTTTGCGTCAAGGTGCCGCGAAACAGCTCCTCCATCGCCAGCATGCGATTTTGCACGTCTAAAAACAGCACGGCAAACACCTCGTAGGAGCGCACCGCCAAATGCAGTTGCAAATAGTCTTTCACCGCTTGGGGTGATTCAAAAATCGTGCGCTCCTTGAGTTGCTGCGCCAGCGCACGGCGGGCAAGTTCGAGCACCGCCACCAACTCTGCCCGCTTGGCGGGGCCGCCCAAGCCCTTGATGCGCTTCAAATCTTCCGCCGTGGTGTTCAGCAAGCCTGAGATGCCGCCAAAACCCAGGGTGTCGTCCAAAAGTTCATGCGCCAATTGCAAGACGCCTTTGCCGACCATGCCGGTACGCAGCAAAATAGCCAGTAGCTCGGCATCACTCAACGCGCTGGGACCTCTGGCCAGTAATTTTTCACGTGGACGGGCGTCTGGGGGCAGGTCTTTGAGGGGCATGGGTGCTTGAAAGGTCTGGTGAGTGAATGAAGTTCTTACAATAGAGGCAGTTTATAGCCTCATTGCGCCATCCTTTTATATGTCAAACCTCTCCCTCCATGCGCCGCTCGTCCAAGCCGATTCATTCTTGACCCTGCACTACCGCCTGTCTGGCGCATCGGGTGAGGTGATCAACACCTTTGCGGGCAAACCCGCTACGCTGTCACTGGGTACGGGCGAGTTGGCTCCTGCGGTTGAGGCGCTGCTGATGGGGCTGCCCGAAGGTACACACCGCACGTTTGAACTGCCCGCAGGCGCAGCCTTTGGCGACCGCAACCCCGGCATGGTCCAGTGGCTGGCGCGTAAAGAACTCACGATCATGGGTGACCCGCAAGAAAATTACGCTCTCGGCGACGTCGTGCAGTTCCCCACCCCCGACGGCCAGGGCCAGTTTGCCGGTGTGGTGCAAGCGTTCAGAGGCGACGGCCTGAGCGCCGCTGTGCTGTTCGACTTCAACCACCCGCTGGCGGGTCAGCCGGTCACTTTTGAAGCCCAATTGATTGGCGTGCTATGACTGATATGGCGACATCCGCATCGAATGCTGCTGCGGGCTTGAATGAAATACTGTTAGCCGAGCCACGTGGCTTTTGCGCGGGCGTAGACCGCGCGATTGACATTGTCGAGGCGGCCCTTGAAAAATTCGGTGCCCCCATCTACGTACGCCACGAAATTGTCCACAACACCTACGTGGTGAACGATCTTAAAGCCCGTGGCGCCATTTTTATTGAAGTATTGAGCGACGTGCCACCCGGCGCGACGCTGGTGTTCTCGGCTCACGGCGTGAGTAAAGCCGTGCAGCTGGAGGCCAAAGCGCGGGGGTTCCAAATTTTTGACGCGACTTGCCCACTGGTCACCAAAGTCCACGTGGAAGTCGCCAAGCTGCATGCAGAAGGTTTTGAGTTCATCATGATTGGTCACAAAGGCCACCCCGAGGTGGAGGGCACGATGGGACAGCTCAGCAGCGGCATTCATTTGGTTGAAGACGTGGCCGATGTGGCGCATGTCGCTCCCCTGCAAACCCAAAAATTAGCCTTGGTCACGCAAACCACCCTGAGCGTGGATGACGCGGCAGAGATCACCCGCGCCGTCAAGGCGCGGTTTCCGCTCCTGCGCGAACCCAAAATGCAAGACATTTGCTACGCTACCCAAAACCGCCAGGACGCCATCAAAATCATGAGCCCGCAGGTGGACATGGTGATCGTTGTCGGCAGCCCCACCAGCTCCAACAGCAACCGGCTGGCCGAGCTGGCGCAAAAGCTAGGCACAGAGAGTCACATGGTCGACTCCGCCGACGAACTGCAAGCGGCGTGGTTTGAGGGCAAATCGACCATTGGCCTGACCGCTGGCGCGTCTGCGCCCGAAGTGCTGGTCAATCAGGTGATTGCCCGCATCAAGGCGCTGGGTGCCATCTCGGTACGCAACATGGACGGCATCCGGGAAACGATGAAATTCCCGCTACCGAAGGGGCTGAAAATCTAGCCCACTTTCTCGCAGATATACAAAATATCCGCAAAAATCGGGCTGCTGCAGCGCTCTGAGCGCACTTTGAAGCCATGCGCGGCAAAGGCCGCCTCCCACCCCGGCTGGCTGCGAAAACTCAGGTTTTCTTTGGTGTTCGATTGGGTAAAGCCGGTCCAGGTCGCTATTTTTTCATACCACTGGTTGAGTTTGGAAATCAGCCCCGCTTGCTGGTTCACCTCCCGCGCCAGCAGCCAGCCACCCGGTAGCAGGTTGGCAAACGCCTGGCTGATCATGTTGTCCTGCTCTTCGGGGCTGAAGTAGTGCAGAAAATCAATCATCATGATGGCATCAAAATGTCCTGCTGTGACGGGGCTGCCCGCGCTCACTTCAAACTGCAAATTGGCAATCCCCGCACCCGCTTGGCGGGCTAATGCGATGCGCTGTAGGTCGTGGTCGGTGGCCAGCACCTCGCGCCCTGGTGCACCCAGTGCCAACGCCATCGCCAGCAAACCGTGGCCGCAGCCGACATCCAGCACTTTGGCCTCCTTGGGCACGTAGCTGGCGATCATCCCATAAGGCGTCAAAACCCAGCGCAGGTGTAAAAACAGTTTGGTTCCCCGGCTGATACCGGGAATGGCGTTGTAGCGGCTGGCAAAATTCATCGGTTGAAGGGGGCTTTATGGGTCATTGACTGGGGCAAAGAGGACATCATATTAGACAAAGCGCATGGAACCCGGCGCTCAAACCTTTCAAACCGTTGAAAATGGCCAATAGGCTGCCTCTCCCGTAAAATCACCCCATGCTAGACATCAACTTCCTCCGAAAAGACCTCGCCGGCGTGATTGCCCGCTTAGAGGCGCGCAAGTCACCGCAAGCGTTTTTGAACGTGGACGCGTTCACCGCACTGGAGGCTGAGCGTAAAACCATCCAGATGCGCACCGAAGAACTGCAAGCCAGGCGCAACGCCCTGTCCAAGCAAATTGGTCAACTCAAAGCCAAAGGCGCGGCGGGTCAGGCCGAGACGGATGCTGTCATGGCTGACGTGGGCGCACTGAAATCCGAACTCGAAAGCTCCGCCACCCGCCTGGACGTGATTCAAGCCGAGTTGCAAAGCCTGCTGCTGGCGCTGCCCAACCTGCCGCACGAGAGCGTGCCCGCTGGCAAAGACGAAGCTGGCAATGTAGAGGTGCGTAAATGGTCGATGGCCGGCATGAATACAGCTCAAGTAGCTATGAAATTTATAGCAAAAGACCACGTTGACGTGGGTGAAAAACTGGGGCTGGACTTCGATGCCGGCGCCAAAATCGCTGGTTCGCGCTTTGCCGTCATGCGCGGCCCGCTGGCGCGTTTGCACCGCGCGTTGGCGCAGTTCATGCTCGATGTACAAACGCAGGAGCACGGCTACACCGAGTGCTACGTGCCCTACATCGTCAACGCTGACTCGCTCTACGGCACGGGTCAATTGCCCAAGTTTGAAGGCGATTTGTTCGCCGCCAAAAAAGGCGGCCAAGATGGTGAAGCCGTGCCGGACAACGCCGCGCTGTATCTGATTCCCACCTCGGAAGTGCCGCTAACCAACCTGGTGCGTGATCAAATCATTCCCGAGTCTGACCTGCCCATCAAAGTCACCGCGCACACGCCGTGCTTTCGGTCCGAGGCGGGCAGTTATGGCCGCGACACCCGTGGCATGATCCGCCAGCACCAGTTTGACAAGGTCGAAATGGTGCAAATCGTGCACCCCGAGCACAGCTACGAGGCGCTGGAAGCCATGACCGGCCACGCCGAAGCTATTTTGCAGAAGCTGGGACTCGCTTACCGGGTGATGAGTTTGTGTACGGGCGACATGGGCTTTGGTGCAGCTAAAACGTACGATTTGGAGGTCTGGTTGCCGTCCCAAAATACCTACCGCGAGATCAGTTCCATCTCCAACTGCGAAGCCTTTCAGGCCCGCCGCCTGCAGGCACGTTTCAAAAACGCCCAAGGCAAGATGGAATTTGTCCACACCCTCAACGGCTCAGGTCTGGCCGTGGGGCGAACTTTGGTGGCGGTGCTGGAAAATTACCAGAGTGCGGACGGCTCGGTGACGATTCCTGCGGCACTGCGGCCCTATATGGGCGGTCTGACACAGATCAGCGCCACCTGATGCAGCGCGCTCCCAAACCCGAGAAGTTGCCAGCCAAGGCCCCGGCCGAGCGTGTGCGCCCCGCCAGAACCACCGTGGCCGACCGCCAGGGCAGGCCGCGTGGCGGCGAGCGTCTGGCCCATCCGGATGTCGCGAACGCAGGAAGTGCAGCCGAGCGCCCAGAAAAATCAAGGGGGGGTGACCGCTTTGAAGATCGCAGGCGAGACGACCGCCAAGATGCGCCCAAGGTGGGCGACCGCCTTGCCAAACGTGTCGCCGGACAAGCCAGGTGCTCGCGCAGCCAAGCCGAGCAATACATCGAAGGCGGCTGGGTGCGGGTGGACGGGGAAGTGGTTGAATCCGTTGGCGCACGCGTGCTGCCCACGCAAACCATTGAACTGGACAAAAACGCCAGTTTGCTGGGTTTGCAGTCGGTCACGATCCTGATGCACAAACCCGTTGGTT
>JASJPN010000020.1:0-2147 GCA_031426635.1 Polaromonas sp. | reverse complement strand
CACTTTGCCAATTTGACACCCACCACGCCCTTGCCGGTCGAGGCCAGCGGCTTGATCGTCTTCACCCAGGACTTCCGCATCGCCAGAAAGTTGAACGACGACGCTGATCGGGTTGAGCAAGAGTGTTTGGTGCAAGTAGCGGCTGAGGGTAGAGGCGAATTGACTGAAGATACGCTGTACCAAGCCATAGACCGCCTGTCCCACGGCCTCCAGTTCAACGGCATCCCGCTGCCCCCCATCAAGGTGAGCCTGGCCCGGCAAACCGAGTCGGAAACCTGGCTGCGCTTCGCCTTCAAAGGCATTCGCCCCGGCCAAATCCCCCAAATGTGCGAACGCGTTGGCCTGCGCGTCCTCGCCATCAAACGTATCCGCATCGGCCGCATGCCGATGAGTGATTTGGCCGTGGGGGAGTGGCGGTATTTGCCTGGCTATAAGCGGTTTTGAGAGAATTGAAGCGGGATGAGACCGACGTGGGGCGGCAAAATGTCCCCGCCGCTGCTCATCCAGCTACGCCTGCAACACCCCACCCACCAACCTGAGTTGCCGGTCGCACCGAGCCGCCAAAGTTTCATCATGCGTTACCACCACGAAGGCGGTGCCAATGGTTTTGGCCAGGTTGATCATCAGGTCAAACACGGCGTTGGCGGTGTTGCGGTCCAGGTTGCCGGTCGGTTCATCGGCCAGCACGCAGGCGGGCTGGGTGACCAGAGCCCTGGCAATGGCGACGCGTTGGCGCTCACCGCCGGACAGCTCGGCGGGGCGGTGCCGCAGGCGATCTTTCAAGCCTACATCTGCTAGTGTTTTTATGGCGGCTTGCGCAGCATCAACGCCGGATAGACGCCGAATCCATAGCGGCATGGCGACGTTGTCCTGGGCGCTGAATTCGGCCAATAAATGATGAAACTGGTAGACAAATCCGAGGTGCTGGTTGCGCAGGCGGCCAATTTCCGTTTCGCTCAATGTCGATAAATCGTGACCTTTTAGCTTGACCGAGCCCGTGGTGGGTGAATCGAGGCCACCCAACAAGTGCAAGAGCGTGCTTTTGCCTGAACCGGACGCACCGACAATCGCCAGTATTTCACCGGCGTGGACTTGCAAATCAACACCTTGCAGCACGGTGACATCGAGCGGGCCTTCGACGAAGCGTTTGCCGAGGTTTTTGGCGCTTAGGACGACTTCCGTTCGTGCAGAGCTTGTCGCAGGGCGCCCCAATGCTTCGACCAGCTCAGGGTGAACGGGATGTATCGTGTTATTCATATCTAAGCGCCTCCGCCGGATTGATGCGGCTGGCACGCCAGCTGGGGTACAGGGTGGCGGCAAAGGCCAAAACGAGGGAGATGATGGCAATCGGCATGATGTCGGTCATTTGCGGCTCACTGGGCATACCGCTGAGCAGGTAAATGTCTTTGGGCAAAAAGCTGGCGTTGAACAAGCGCTCGATGAAGGGCACGATCACGTCAATGTTGAAGGCGATGCCCAAGCCCAGCAGCAAGCCAGACAGGGTGCCAATCACCCCCACGGTTGCGCCCTGCACCACAAAGATGCTCATGATGCTTTTGGGGCTGGCGCCCAGCGTGCGCAAAATGGCGATGTCAGCGCGTTTGTCGGTCACGGTCATCACCAGGGTGGACACCAGATTGAAGGCGGCGACGGCGACGATCAGTGTCAAAATGATGAACATCATGCGTTTTTCGACCTGCACGGCGGCAAACCAGGTTTTGTTCTGCCGCGTCCAGTCGCGTACGATCAGGTCGCCGGTCAAACTGAGGCTGAGCTGCTTGGCTACCTCCCGGGCCTGGTGCAGGTCTTTGAGTTTGAGGCGAATGCCGGTTGGCCCCTCTAAGCGGAACATCTTGGCCGCATCATCCATGTGCATCATCGCCAGCGTGGCATCGTATTCAAAATGACCCGAGTCAAACGTACCCACCACGGTCAGCTGCTTCATGCGCGGCACCACGCCAGCCGGTGTGACTTGCCCGCTGGGGGCAATCAGCGTCACGCGGTCGCCTTTGCCTACGCCGAGTTGCCGCGCCAGCTCGTAGCCCAGCACCGCGCCAAACTCGCCGGGGACCAAGGCTTTGATGGCTTCGAGGTTTTGCGCGCTGGCGGCCAGGTCGGTCACCTGGCTCTCGGTGGCCGGGTCGATG
>JASJPN010000019.1:0-24701 GCA_031426635.1 Polaromonas sp. | reverse complement strand
AGCTTCCAGACTATCACGTACACATTCTTCTATTTGTTTTTTACTCATACTTCTTGTTTTTTTAAATTGATGACAACCATTCAAACCGTCGCCTCTACGTCCTCCACTTGAACGCAAGCGGCGGTTTCCGGCAAACGTTCAAACTGTTCGGCCAAGGTGTCAAAGTATTGAATCACCGCCGCATGCTGCGCCTCGCAGCTCTCCAGGTTATTCATCTGGCGGCGAAAAGCCTCGCCGCCGGGCAAGGCACGCACATACCAGCCAATGTGTTTGCGCGCTGTGCGCACGCCGGTGAACTCGCCATACAAGTCATAGTGATCCAACAAATGCGCACACAAGAGTCGTTTTACCTCGACCACCAAGGGCGGTGCCAAATGGGCGCCAGTGCTCATAAAGTGGGCGATTTCACGAAAAATCCACGGCCTACCCTGCGCTGCACGACCAATCATCACCGCATCTGCGCCTGTAGCGGCAAAGACGGCTCTGGCTTTTTCAGGGCTGGTGATATCGCCATTGGCCACCACAGGCACCTTGACTGCTGCCTTCACGGCGGCAATGGTCTCGTACTCGGCTTCGCCTGTGTAGGCTTGCTCACGGGTGCGGCCATGCACGGCAATCATTTGCACGCCAGCTTGCTCAAAAGCACGCGCCAGCACCACGGCATTTTTGTGTGACTGGCACCAGCCGGTGCGCATTTTCAAAGTCACAGGTACGTGGCGCGGTGCACAGGCGGCCACAACCGCTTCAACAATGGACAGAGCTAAGCCCTCGTCTTGCATCAGCGCAGAGCCAGCCCACTTGTTGCATACTTTTTTAGCCGGGCAGCCCATGTTGATGTCGATAATTTGCGCGCCGTTGTCGATGTTGTAAGCTGCGGCCTCAGCCAGCATGGCAGCCGATGTGCCAGCAATTTGCACAGCAATAGGGGCGCTCTCTCCGTCGTGGTTAGCACGGCGCGAGGTTTTCAGCGTGCTCCACAATTCGCGCTTGGACGTCACCATTTCACTCACCGCATACCCAGCACCCAACTTTTTGCAAAGCGCACGAAACGGTCTGTCAGTGACACCTGCCATCGGAGCGGCAAACAAATTGTTGGGCATCAAGTATTGACCAATGTTCATGCGTTAAAAGGGTTGGTAGAGTTTGCAATAACAACAGACGGAAATGAGGGGGTGCTTAAAAATGAAGCACGATTGTACCTGCCTCACATTTATTCAGTGAGCCTTTCTTTGATATTTTTAGATGATTTTTGACATTCATTAGACAGCTATTTGTATCAATCAGATCTCATGCGGTCGCGTCCTGCCTATACTCGGGTCCATATGGAAATCTGGATAGAACACTTACTCACGCTGCTGGCCTTGCCAAAATTTGGTTTGAGCACCGTCTTTGTCGTATCGTTCATCAGCGCCACCTTGCTGCCTATGGGTTCCGAGCCAGCAGTATTTGGTTTGATCAAACTCAATCCCGAGCTTTTTTGGCCCGCTATTTTGCTGGCTACAGTGGGTAACACGCTCGGCGGTGCCACCAGTTGGTGGATGGGTTATGGCGCACACCGCGTTGCGAACAAATATACACACTCAAACTCCCACACCCGAGCGCTGCTGTGGCTTGAACGTTTGGGTCCCAAAGCTTGCTTGCTCGCCTGGCTACCCCTCATTGGCGACCCGCTGTGTGCTGTCGCAGGTTGGCTCAAGCTGCCATTTTGGCCATGTTTGCTGTACATGGCCATAGGCAAATTTTTTCGTTACGTACTCAGCACAGTTGTGCTACTGGGCCTCTTTTCAGTCAAATTGCCGCTTTAAGCAGGCCCTGACACCGTCTACGCCGTTTTCGCAGCTTCTACATTGCGCAGACGGATATGAAGTTCTTTCAGCTGCTTTTCATCAACCAATGAAGGCGCTTGCGTCAGCAGACATTGCGCACGTTGGGTTTTAGGGAAGGCAATCACATCACGAATGGATTCCGCACCTGTCATCAGGGTGACGATACGATCCAGGCCAAACGCCAGGCCGCCATGCGGTGGTGCACCGTATTGCAAAGCGTCTAGCAAGAAGCCGAATTTGATCTGCGCTTCTTCAGGCGTTATTTTGAGAGCATCAAACACTTTTTGCTGCACGTCGGCACGATGGATACGCACCGATCCACCACCCATCTCCCAGCCATTGAGCACCATGTCGTAACCCTTGGAAATACACTTCTCGGGGGCTGTGACCATCCAGTCTTCGTGGCCGTCTTTGGGTGCCGTGAAGGGGTGATGCGTTGCGGTGTAGCGCTGGGCTTCTTCGTCGTATTCAAACATCGGAAAGTCAACCACCCACATCGGACGCCATGCTTTTTCAAACAAGCCATTCTTTTTGCCAAACTCGCTGTGGCCGATTTTGATGCGCAATGCGCCAATCGCGTCATTGACAATTTTTTCTTTGTCGGCACCAAAAAAGATCAAGTCGCCATCTTGCGCACCCGTACGCGCCAACACTTCAGCAATGGCTTTGTCATGGATATTTTTAACGATCGGACTTTGCAGGCCCTCACGCCCTTTAGCCAATTCATTGACCTTGATATAAGCCAAACCTTTGGCACCGTAGATCTTGACAAACTCGGTGTAACCGTCAATTTCGCCACGGCTCAAGCCGCCAACTTCCTTTGCGCCGCCAGGCACACGCAGCGCGACCACGCGGCCACCCTTCATGGTGGCTGCGCCAGAAAACACCTTGAAATCAACATCGGCCATCACATCGGTGACTTCGGTGAAGGCAAGCTTGACGCGCAAATCAGGCTTGTCTGAACCATACGTATGCATCGCGTCAGCATACGTCATCACTGGAAAGTCACCCAATTCCACATTCATGGTGTGCTTGAACACGCTGGTGATCATGCCTTGGAACATGTCACGGATTTCCTGCTCGTCCATGAACGATGTTTCAATATCAATCTGAGTGAACTCTGGCTGGCGGTCGGCGCGCAGGTCTTCATCGCGGAAGCATTTAACGATTTGGTAGTAACGGTCGTAGCCGGCCACCATCAGCAACTGCTTGAACAACTGGGGCGATTGTGGCAGCGCGAAAAAATGTCCGTCATGAACACGGCTCGGCACCAAATAGTCACGCGCGCCTTCGGGCGTACTTTTGGTGAGCATGGGCGTTTCAATGTCGATGAAACCGTGCGTATCCAAAAACTTGCGCACTTCCATCGTCACTTTGTAACGCAGCATCAAGTTGTTTTGCATGTAAGGGCGACGCAAATCCAACACGCGGTGAGTTAAACGCGTGGTCTCGGACAAGTTGTCATCGTCGAGTTGAAAGGGGGGGGTGACTGAGGCATTAAGCACCACCAATTCATGGCACAACACTTCAATTTTTCCGCTTTTCAAGTTGTCATTGACGGTGCCTTCGGGACGCGCACGCACCAGGCCTTTGACCTGGATGCAAAATTCGTTGCGCACCCCTTCTGCCAGCTTGAACATATCAGCGCGGTCAGGGTCGCAGACCACTTGTACATAGCCTTCGCGGTCGCGCAAGTCAATGAAAATGACGCCACCGTGATCACGCCGGCGATTCACCCAGCCACACAAAGTCACAGTTTGGCCCAGCAGGGCTTCGGTCACTAGACCACAATAGTTGGTACGCATTGCCATAATTTTCTCTTCGATTATTTTTTGATGAAGTGTGCGGGGTCGTGGGGAGCCACAACACCCATAGAAACAATGTATTTGAGCGCATCGTCAACGCTCATTTTGAGTTCAATGCAATCGCTCTTTTTCAGCATCACAAAATAACCGCCAGTGGGGTTGGGGGTGGTCGGTACATAGACGCTCAAAAACTCATCGCTGAGATAATTACCCACGTCGCCACCAGGCGCGCCCGTGACAAACGCGATGGTCCATACATCTGGGCGTGGCCATTGCACCAAGACAGCCTTGCGAAAAGCGCTGCCGCTGTCTGAAAACAAGGTGTCTGAAACCTGTTTCACGCTTAAATAAATGGAACGAACAACCGGGATGCGCCCCAACAGGGCATCCCACCAAACCATCAACTTGCGACCTAAAAAGTTGCTGACCACAGCGCCCACGACCAACAAAATAGCCAAGACCAATAGAACACCAAAACCCGGGATATGAAAGCCAATCAGCTTGTCCGGGTGCCAGGCTGCAGGCAATATCAGCAGCGTTTTATCGAGGGTGCTGAGCATCCACTCCACCACCCAAATGGTGATGGCGAAAGGCACAATGACCAATAAACCAGCAAACATCCATTTACGTAAAGCAGCCATCATATTTTCTCGTTCAAATGCATCAAGACACGCGCCAAGTTTGCCCTAGGCATTCGAGACGGGCGCGGCTTTAGACGCAGAAGGCGCTGCGGGCGCTACAGAAGTCGGCTTGGATGCCGCCTCTGTCTTGGTGGCCGCAGGGCTGGCGACAGAAGCTGCATCAGCGGTTTTATTCTCGGATGGCGTTGCTGCGGCCCCAGTTGCCGCCTCACCAGGCGCACTTTTGGCGTCGGTTGCCGGTGCGTTATTTGGGGCTGCGTTTTTACCCCCACCTTCCTTGAAGTCGGTCACATACCAGCCCGTTCCTTTGAGCTGAAAACCAGCCGCCGTCAGTTGTTTTTTGAAGCTGGCGCTGCCGCAGGCCGGGCAATCAGTCAGCAACGGGTCTGACATTTTTTGCAACACGTCCTTGGCATGCCCGCAGGTTTCGCATTTATAAGCGTAGATAGGCATAAGTTAAGAGAATAGGTGAGTCAATACGGGTAGCGTTACGCAACCTTCCATTATAGATGTTTACGCTAAATTAGCCGCCGCAGTGGCAGCATGTAGCTGTCATCTTGATGCAGAGATGACTCAGCTGCTTTGCGGCGTGCTGCTCACGTAGTGGTGCACATGTCCTTTTGCATTGCCCAACACTTGCGGCAATAGCGATCCGGCCACCATCCCCACCAAGGCTGCCAGCACACCAGCCAATTGCGCCGGAAAGACCTCAGACCAGTTGGTCGCCCAGATAAATGCCATCCAGGTCATCACACCCAAAACAATAGACAAAACCGCGCCTTGTGTCGTGCCACGGCGCCAATACAGCCCAAATACCAGCGGTACAAATGCCCCTACCAGCGTGATTTGATAGGCCCCGGAGACCAATTCATAAATCGGCGTACCTTGCATGGTGATGGCATAACTGAGCACGATACCGGTAAAAACCAACACCGATAACCGCATCGCCTTGAGCGTGGCAGCATCGCTCATGCCAGGCTTGATGTTGCGCAAAATATTTTCAACAAACGTGGTGCTGGGAGCCAGCAAAGTGGCGGATGCGGTGGACATGATGGCAGACAGCAACGCACCAAAAAAGGCTATTTGCAAAAATAAAGGCATTTTTTCCATCACCAAAGTAGGCAACACTTTTTGCGGATCATCCTTGAGCAAAGCCTGCGTCGTCTCGGGCATGATGAGTACCGCAGCCATGACCACGAACATCGGGATCAGCGCAAACAAAAGATACAAAATACCACCAATGATGGGGCCACGCACAGCGGTTTTGGCGTTATTTGAGGACATGACTCGCGCAAAAACGTCTTGCTGCGGGATAGAGCCCAGCATCATGGTCATGGCTGCAGCGGCAAAAAACAGCCACTCTTTGATGCCGCCCGTTGGGAAAAACTGAAAACTGCCCTGCTTGACAGCCAAATCGACTACTTTGTTAGCGCCGCCTGCCAATGCTGCCGCGTACCAGGCAATCGCAATGAGCCCCAGGGCAATCACGATCATTTGGATGAAATCGGTCATCGCAACGGACCACATGCCACCGTACAAGGTGTAAACGAGCACGATAACCGTTCCTACGATCATGCCGGTTGTGGCCGACATCGCCCCTTGGGTAAGTAACTGAAAGACCAGGCCCAGCGCCGTGATTTGTGCAGCGACCCAGCCCAAATAGCTCACGATGATCACCAGTGAACAAAAAATCTCTACGCCCCGCCCATAGCGTTGGCGGTAGTAGTCACCAATGGTAATCAGGTTTTTTTGATATAACTTGAATGCAAAAAACAAGCCCACCAGGATCAAGCACATGGACGCGCCAACCGGGTCTTCGACGACAGCACCCAGGCCGCCTTGTACAAATTTGGCAGAAACGCCCAACACGGTTTCAGACCCGAACCACGTGGCAAAGGTGGTGGCAATCACCACCGCCAGTGGCAAGCTGCGACCCGCAACGGCGTAATCGGCCGTGGTTGTAACTCGTCTGGCGGCATACAAACCGATGCACACCGAGGCCAGCAAGTAAAGAGCAATGAATGTAAGTAACATGTCAATATTAAAATGCTATGAATTAAATAGCAGCCTAGGCTTATAAATCGCTGGCTGCAGCCATAAATCAACAAAAAAACAGCATCTATGCAAAAATGACGCCATCAAAACACTACGAATACAGACGCACTAGCAACTGCATCACAATCAGCCCCAAGACAAAACCCAAGCCGCCGTAGACCACGCCCTGCAGCAGCTTATTGGTGCGTTTTTGCTCGGCCAATAAGTCGTGCATAGCCTGTAAATTTTGTATGTCACGCCGATTTTCTGCTGGTTTTTGCTTTAAAAAGTTGGCCAATAACCCAGGTAAATCGGGTAATAATTTAGCATAACGTGGTGCTTGCGCCTTCAATTCTTCCAACAGCTTTTGCGGACCTATCTGCTCTAGCATCCATTTCTCCAGAAAGGGTTTGGCGGTATTCCACAAATCGAGTTCGGGGTCTAGCTCGCGGCCCAAGCCTTCAATATTGAGCAAGGTTTTTTGCAGCAACACCAGCTGAGGCTGAATTTCGACGTGAAACCGGCGTGAGGTCTGAAACAAGCGCATCAGCACCAAGCCCAGTGAAATTTCTTTGAGCGGACGGTCAAAATACGGCTCACACACTGCTCGAATGGCCGACTCCAATTCATCGACCCGCGTCTCCTGGGGCACCCAGCCCGATTCAATGTGCAATTCAGCCACACGTTTGTAGTCGCGTCTGAAAAACGCGGTGAAATTTTGCGCCAAATACTCTTTATCCACCGCCGTCAAGCTACCGATAATGCCGAAATCGAGCAAAATATAACGCCCAAAGGTCGCTGGTTCCAAACTGATTTGGATATTGCCTGGGTGCATGTCCGCATGGAAAAACCCATCGCGAAACACCTGAGTGAAAAAGATAGTCACGCCATCTGTGGCTAACTTTTTGATGTCCACGCCAGCCTCGCGCAGACGCTGCACCTGGCTGATGGGCACGCCCTTCATGCGCTCCATGACCAGCACCTCAGGGTGACAGAAATCCCAGTACATCTCAGGAATCAGCACCAAATCGAAATCTTTCATGTTGCGTTTGAGCTGCGCTGCACTGGAGGCTTCGCGAATCAAATCCAACTCATCGTGCAAATGGCGGTCAAATTCAGCCACCACCTCACGCGGCTTGAGGCGCTTTCCGTCGGAACTGAATTTTTCCACCCAACCCGCCATCATGTGCATCAGGCTCAGGTCTTTTTCAATCACAGGCAGCATGTCAGGTCGCAGCACCTTGACAGCGACCTCGCGATGGCGGCCTTGACGATCAGTGATCGTGGCAAAGTGAACTTGCGCCACAGATGCACTGGCAACAGGCGTGATGTCAAAGCTGGTAAAAATCTCAGCCAATGGTTTGCGAAAAGCCCGCTCGATATGAGCGACGGCGATGGCAGAGTCAAAGGGCGGGACGCGGTCTTGCAAACGTGCCAACTCATCTGCCATATCAAGCGGCATCAGATCGCGCCTGGTGGACAACATTTGTCCAAACTTAACGAAAATGGGACCCAATCTTTCCAGGGCTTGCCGCAGACGCTGACCGCGTGGCGCTGACAAATTGCGGCCTACCGACAACACACGGGCAATGACGTTCACCCACGGTTTTTGGAAACTGGTGAGCACCAACTCGTCCAAGCCGTAACGAATCACAATCCAAAAAATAAAAACACCGCGCAGACCGCGCTTCATGGCTTTGGCTTTCTGCCTGCAGCTACTGCGCCATTGGATGCCAGGAAAGCGCGTAGCGCGCCCGCCAGTTGCCGCAGGGCGCGGGCCATCGCATGGGCGGGGGCATCTCCGATAACACGCGATAAATCTTCTTCCATATCCCAGCGCACATGGTCGGCCAACCAGTTGACCTCGGCGGCGAGTTGCACATCGCCTTCAATTTTGACACCGGGTTTGGCTCCCATGGCCATCGCCTGAATCAAGGCCACGGGCGACTCCTGGGTCACGCTCAAACTCAAATCCGATACGCCTGCTGGACCAGCACGCTCAAGTAAACCGGCAGGTGTCGCCATCACACGCATCGAGAAACTTCGCCATTGAAGGCTGATGGTGCGGCCCGATTGCCGAGCAAGGCGCGCTTGCGCCTCTTTTTCTTGCATCAACACATGATTGACGAACAGCACCAAGCGCTGCTGCACCTCATCGACCGCCCAGTGGGGTGGCTGCAGACGGGTGCTGAGGTTGTTGAAAATGCTGTCCAGCATAGAAAAAGGGGACTGTGTTGCCATAGTCCCCAATTATTCACGACATTTAACGATTTTTTCACTAGAAGGTCTTAAAACCAGCAATCGACTGGCTGGCCTGTCACCAAGCTGCCGATTTATTGCAAGGCTTGCACGCCAGCCACCAACCAGCCACTGCCACTTGTTTTGGCTTTGGTCATGTTCCAGACCTCACGGAACGGTGCCGGCCCGCTCGATGGCTCTTCGCGAATCATGCCCGAAAACTCGACACTGGCCATGTAGCCGTCGGTTTGCTCTTCAATGCCCAAGAGCTGTGCCTCTAACATCACCACATCGGTTTTGTTAGCACCAACACCGGTGTGCCCAGCGCGCTCAGCTAACTGCGACTTGATCTCCCCCGCCATCTCGTCGGTCATCATGGCCCGCAGGGCGGCGATGTCCGACTTGTCCCACGCGTCTTGCAAGGTGACGAAGTTGCGTTTGGCTGCGCTTAAAAAACCAGCGGTATCAAAATCAGCCGGAACACCCCAGGACTGGGAGCCCGACAGCGCAGAAGCACCACCAGGCGCAGGCGTTTGCAAGCCCGAGCCAATCATCGACTTACTGGAATCGAAGGCTGTTGTGCTGCTTTCCCAAGGGCGCGCAGAAGCATCATTACCCACATTTTGCGGGCTGTACTGGTGCGGTGTTGCCGCATCGGTTGCAGATTGGCTGACCGGCCCAGCACCTTGAAAGGCAAAAGGACTGGAGCTTGCACCACTGGCCGAGTTGCCCTCGGCCTTTTTAGCCCGCGCCCGCATGACCATCCCCCCCACGAGCATGATGCCCAAAGCCAGCAACGCAAACATCATGAATTGCCCCATCGCCGCGCCCAAACCGAGTGAGCTTGCCAACCAAGCCAGGCCCAGTCCGGCGGCCAGACCACCGAGCATCGCACCCCACGGCTTTTTAGGCGCCACTGGAGCGGCAGCCGGCGCTGGTTTGGCTACAGAATTTGTAGCATTTTGCGTTGGTGCAGCAGGTGCATTGGTCGCATTGCGCTGCGTGACGTTACTCGACTGCTTGCCGAACGAGCCACCACCACCCATGCGCTTCGCTGCCTCCGCGTTCAAGCCGGAAAAGGCCAAGGCACAAACCAATATTGCGGACCACAGTTTCATGGAGACTCCAAAAAAATAAACTTGACTAAATACACTCGTCGATAGCAACGTACACTGAATATAGTGGCTATGGGTGTATCTATCAAGGGCACAGACGAAAAGTTGCCTAAACCCAAGGGGTATACGTGCGTAACTATGCAAAATAACCACGACTATGACGCATCAACACTTGATGCCCACGTGCAGGGCCACCACGCCACCGGTAAGGTTATGAAAATCCACATGACCAAAACCAGCCATTTTCATCAGCGTTTTCAATTCTTCCTGGCCCGGATGCATCCGAATCGACTCGGCCAAATAGCGATAACTGGCATCATCTCCGGCCACCAGTTTGCCCAATGTCGGCAGCACTTTGAAAGAATACCAGTCATACACCTTGGCCAAGGGTTTGGCGACTTTGGAAAATTCCAGTACCAAAAGCTTGCCACCGGATTTGAGAACGCGGTTCATCTCTCTCAAAGCAGCGTCTTTATGGGTCATGTTGCGCAGCCCAAAAGCGACGGTGACGACATCGAAATGGTTGTCGGGGAAGGGCAACTTTTCAGCGTCGCACACTAAAGTGGGCAGCACCACCCCCGCATTGAGCAGACGGTTACGGCCTTCACGCAACATGGCTTCATTGATGTCGGTGTGCACCACGCGGCCCGTTGTACCGACTTTCTCTGCAAAAGCCAGCGCCAAATCGCCCGTTCCGCCCGCAATGTCGAGCACCTGTGCGCCCTCATGCACATTGGCGACCAACACGGTGTAAGCCTTCCAAACACGATGCAGCCCCATCGACATCAAGTCGTTCATGGTGTCGTACTTGGGCGCGACCGAATCAAACACGCCGCGAACATGACTTGCTTTGTCTTTTTCGTCAACAGACTGGTAACCGAAATGGGTTTGGCTCATAGCTGTATTGGCTTCGATCGTTTCAATGACTGGCACAGCCGTGGGCTGACTTTTCAATCATCGGGGCATCCCGGCTTGATCCTGCCGCTGCTAATCGCCTCTCATAGTCTTGCCACAATTGGGTCTGTTGTGCGCCCAAAAAATAGAGGTAATCCCAAGTAAACAAACCGGTGTCGTGTCCGTCTGTAAAGCTGGGCTGCACGGCGTAATTGCCCACCGGCTCCAAGCCCAGCAAACCGACTTCGCGTTTACCCGTTTGCAGTACCTCTTGACCCGGGCCATGCCCTTGCACTTCAGCCGATGGTGAGTAAATACGCATGAGTTCAAACGGAATGTGGAAGTTTGCTCCATCGGAAAATTTAATTTCCAAAACCTTGGATGTCGCGTGTACCGTGAGCGCTTCAGGGGTGGGGGAACCTGTAGTTAAACCAGCCATATTTTTCCTCTTTCAAGTTATACCAACACCCGCTCGATACCGCCATTATTGGCCAAAGCGACATAGTTGGGCATCCATTGGTCACCCAAAATTTGGTTGGCCATTTCCACGACGATATAGTCGGCTTCCAACAGGCCGTTATTCAGATCATCGCCAAATCGGCTCAAGCCTTGCAGACAGCTTGGGCAACTGGTGAGGATTTTGACGTTCGCCTTCTCGCCCACCACACCCATCGCACGAAGTGAGGCGGCACCTTTTTGCAGCTCTTCTTCTTTGCGAAAGCGCACTTGGGTCGAAATATCGGGCCGCGTCACACCCAGCGTGCCAGACTCACCACAGCAGCGTTCGTTTTGCAGCACATTGTCACCCAAGAGCGCTTTGACCGTTTTCATCGGCTCCTGCAACTTCATCGGGCTGTGGCATGGGTCATGGTACAGGTAGCCTGTGCCAGCGCCCGTATTCATGTCGAGCGTGATGTTTTTCTCAAGCAAATACTCGTGAATGTCCATGATACGGCAACCGGGGAAAATTTTGTCAAACTCATAGCCCTGGAGCTGGTCGTAACAGGTGCCACAACTGACCACGACCGTTTTGATGTCAAGGTAATTGAGCGTGTTGGCAACGCGGTGGAACAGCACGCGGTTGTCGGTGATGATTTTCTCGGCTTTGTCAAATTGACCACTGCCTTTTTGCGGATAGCCACAGCACAGATAACCCGGTGGTAACACGGTTTGCACCCCCGCGTGCCACAACATGGCCTGCGTGGCCAAACCCACCTGGCTGAACAAACGCTCGGAGCCGCAGCCCGGGAAGTAAAACACGGCTTCCGTTTCAGCATTCGTCACCACGGGGTTACGAATGATGGGCACGTAGTTGTTGTCTTCGATGTCCAGCAAGGCTCGGGCAGATTTTTTGGGCAAACCGCCGGGCATTTTTTTATTGATGAAGTGAATCACCTGCTCTTTGATGGGTGGCAACCCCACGGATGGGCGTGGCTTAGCGGTTTGTTTTTTGGCAAATGTGCGCAGCACGTTGTTGGCCAGCCGCTGCACCTTGAACCCCACATCCACCATCGCGGTGCGGACCAAATTGATGGTGAGTGGGTTGGATGCATTCAAAAAAAACATGGCCAGGGCATTGCCTGGACGGAACGACTTTTGCCCCATTTTGCGCAGCAAATTGCGCATATTCATCGACACTTCGCCAAAATCGATATTGACCGGACACGGCGACAGGCATTTGTGGCAGACGGTGCAGTGGTCGGCTACGTCTTCAAACTCCTCCCAATGCTTGATGCTGATGCCCCGGCGGGTTTGTTCTTCATACAAAAAGGCCTCAACCAGTAGCGAAGTCGCCAAAATTTTGTCGCGTGGGCTGTACAGCAGGTTAGCGCGCGGCACGTGGGTGGCGCAGACCGGTTTGCACTTGCCGCAACGCAGGCAGTCTTTCACGCTGTCCGCAATCGCGCCAATGTCGCTTTGCTGCATGATCAAGGACTCGTGTCCCATCAAACCAAAGCTGGGCGTGTAGGCATTGGTCAAATCAGCCCGCAAATTGTCAGATTGATGCGGTAAATCAGCACCTGGCCGTTTATTTTCCCGCCTGTATTGCTCTGATTTTTGTAGCAAATTATGCGTTGAATCGCCAGGTGAATGACCTGGAAAAAGGCTGCTTCGGAGCAATTTACCTTTGTTGAATCGTCCCTCAGGGTCAACCCGCTGCTTGTAGTCTGCAAACGGTTGCAGCTCAGCGTCGGTCATAAACTCCAGCTTGGTGATGCCAATGCCGTGCTCGCCCGAAATCACGCCGTCCAGGCTACGCGCCAACACCATGATGCGAGCCACCGCCGCGTGGGCGGTTTGCAGCATCTCGTAGTCGTCGCTGTTGACTGGCAAGTTGGTGTGGACATTGCCGTCACCGGCGTGCATGTGCAAAGCCGCCCAGACACGGCCTTTGAGGACGCGTTTGTGAATGGCGTTGCACTCTTCCAAAATCGGCGCAAAAGCGGCGCCGTTGAAAATGACCTGCAGCTTGGCGCGCAGGTCAGCTTTCCAGCTCGCGCGCAAGCGATGGTCTTGCAACTGCGGGAACAGGGTGGCCACGTCAGCCAACCAAGCGCCCCACTGCATGCGCACATCGCTAATCAATCCCAGGGCTTGCGCGACCCGGTCTTCCAGCAATTCGGCCGGGGCAATGCCGGCTGCATCGTCCTGCTTGCCCAGCGGCAAGTTGCCTGTACGGAAGAACTCTTCCAGGGCATCGCACAATTTGATCTTGTTTTGCAGGCTCAGCTCGATGTTGATGCGCTCAACGCCGTCGGTGTACTCGGCCATGCGCGGCAGCGGAATCACCACGTCTTCGTTGATCTTGAAGGCGTTGGTGTGCTTGGAAATAGCCGCTGTGCGTTTGCGATCCAACCAGAATTTTTTGCGCGCTTCGGGGTTGATCGCGATGAAACCTTCGCCACTGCGCGAGTTGGCAATCCGCACCACCTCAGAGGTGGCACGGGCCACATCGTCGGCGTTGTCGCCCGCAATGTCGCCAAACAGCACCATTTTAGGCAAACCGTTGCTCGTTCCTGTGTGGGCACGCTTGGACTTGGTCGCATAACCTACGGCTTTGAGGTAGCGGTCGTCCAGATGCTCCAGCCCCGCCAGCAAGACGCCGGTGCGTTTTTGCTCAGCAAACATGAAATCCTTGATCTCAACCATGCTGGGCACCGCGTCTTTGGCGTTGCCGAAAAACTCCAAACACACCGTGCGGGTGTGCTGCGGCATGCGGTGGACCACCCAGCGGGCGCTGGTGATGAGACCATCGCAGCCCTCTTTCTGGATGCCGGGCAAACCGCTTAAAAACTTGTCGGTCACGTCCTTACCCAAGCCTTCTTTGCGGAAAGACGGGCCGGGAATGTCCAAACGCTCGGTGCGGATCAGCTTTTTGCCGTCGGCTGCAAAGTAGTTCAACTCAAAACTCGCCACCGGCGCATCATGGATTTTGCCCATGTTGTGGTTCAAGCGGGTCACCTCCAGCCACTGCGCATCGGGTGTCACCATGCGCCAGCTGGCCAGGTTGTCCAGCGCGGTGCCCCACAAAACAGCTTTTTTGCCACCGGCGTTCATGGCGATGTTGCCGCCTATGCAACTGGCCTCCGCCGAGGTCGGGTCAACAGCAAAAACGTAACCGCCGCGCTCGGCCGCGTCGGACACGCGCTGCGTGACCACGCCGGCTTCGGTCCAGACCGTGGCAACGGGTGCACTCAGGCCAGGCAGCGTCAGCATTTCCACCTCGGTCATGGCTTCCAGCTTTTCGGTGTTGATGACCACGCTTTTCCATGTGAGGGGGATCGCACCGCCGGTGTAGCCGGTGCCTCCGCCACGTGGGATGATGGTCAGCCCAAGCTCGATACAGCCTTTGACCAGCCCCGCCATCTCGACCTCGGAGTCGGGCGTCAGGACGACAAACGGGTACTCGACCCGCCAGTCGGTCGCGTCCGTCACGTGACTGACGCGGCTCATGCCGTCAAATTTGATGTTATCTGAGGCGGTGAGTTTGCCCAAGGTCTTTTGCGTCTTCTTGCGCAGCGTAGCCGCTTTCAAAAAGACAGCATCAAATGATTGAACTGCGCCGGCCACCAGGGCAATCAACTCGCCCACCAGCACGTCCCGGGTGGCATCTGCACCTGGTGTACGGCGTTTTTCAACTTCCGATAAGCGGTGATTCAAGGCCTCGACCAGCAATTTGCGGCGTTTGGGGTTGTCCAGCAGGTCATCTTGCAAATAGGGGTTGCGCTGCACCACCCAAATATCACCCAGCACTTCGTACAACATGCGGGCCGAACGACCGGTGCGGCGCTCATCGCGCAGCAAATTGAGCACCTCCCAGGCACGCGCGCCCAAGAGGCGCAGCACGATCTCGCGGTCGGAGAAGGAAGTGTAGTTGTAAGGGATTTCGCGGATACGGTCACCCATCATCCCCACCATCATGGCGGGCAAATCGGGTGCGGCATGAACCGAAACCATTGTCGAATCTGTGGGGAAAAGCGTTGTTGAAGCGTTCATCGTTGTAGTGTGCCCAGCAACTGCCAAATGAGCGTGGGGTATCAATGTTACCGCAGTGCAGCATGTCCCTGTCACCACGTGGACACAATCGCCGGCTACATTTTACCAAATCACGCCCGCGCCAGTGAGTCTGGTGAATGACCCGATTTCCAAACACAGTGTGGGCGTGGCCAAATTTATAACCCAAGGCCAGATTTTTTATCTTCGCCGATTTTTTGGAGATTTCCCATGAAACACGCTTTCAAAGCGACCGCTTTAGCCGCGCTACTCGGCCTGACCACCCTGCCAGCCCTGGCGCAAACCGAAATCCAATGGTGGCACTCGATGGGCGGGGCGCTGGGCGAATGGGTCAACGATTTGGCCAAAGACTTCAATGCCAGCCAAAAGGACTACAAAATTGTCCCGACCTTCAAAGGCAACTACGACGAGTCCATGACAGCGGCGATTGCCGCTTTCCGCGCTGGTAACGCACCGCACATTTTGCAGGTCTTTGAGGTGGGCACAGCCACCATGATGGCCTCAAAAAACGCGATCAAACCGGTGGGTGACGTCATGAAGGAAGGCGGCGTTAAATTTGACCAGAATGCCTACGTCCCTGCCGTGGCCGGCTACTACACCGCGCCCAGCGGTCAGATGTTAAGCTTTCCGTTCAACAGCTCCACACCCGTCTTCCATTACAACAAAGACGCCTTCAAAGCCGCGGGCATGGACCCTGAAAAAGCCCCCACCACCTGGCCAGAAGTCGCTTTGGCTGCGGCCAAACTCAAAGCCAGTGGCCATAAATGCCCGTTCACCACCAGCTGGATCAGCTGGACGCAGCTGGAGAGCTTTTCAGCGTGGCACAACACCGAGTTTGCCTCTCAAGGCAACGGCATGCGCGGCATGGATGCCCGTTTGAACTTCAACACCCCGCTGCATGTGCGCCACATTGATAATCTAGCCAATATGGCCAAATCGGGCCTGTTTGTCTACAAAGGCCGTGGCAACGCGGCTGACGCCGCCTTCGTCTCGGGCGAATGCGCCATGCTGACCGGTTCATCTGCGCTGTACGGCAACGTCAAACGCAACTCCAAATTTGGCTATGGCATTGGCACGCTACCTTACTACCCAGATGTGCCCGGCGCACCACAAAACACCGTCATTGGCGGTGCCAGCCTGTGGGTCATGTCGGGTAAAAAGGCTGATGAGTACAAGGGCGTTGCCAAATTCTTCAATTACCTGTCACAACCAGACGTTGCGGCCAAAAGCCACCAGCGCACCGGCTACCTGCCTGTCACCAAGGCCTCGTTTGAGTTGACCGACAAGTCAGGCTTTTACAAAGCGAACCCGGGCACAGACGTGTCCGTGACCCAGATGATTCGCAAAACCACCGACAAATCACGCGGCATCCGTTTGGGTAATTTTGTGCAAATCCGCACCATCATTGACGAAGAATTGGAAGGCGTCTGGAGCGGCAAAACCACCACGGCAGGGGCGCTCAACGCAGCTACCAAGCGTGGCAATGAGCAGCTGGCGCGCTTTCAAACAGCCAATCAAGGTAAATAAGCGTCAATGAATGGCTTGGTTTGGACATTCAGACACCTTATATGCTATTATTTTTATAGCTTATAAATTAATAAATACGCTGGCCACATCCATATTTGATGGGAAAACGTGTCTTTTTCAAATCCAAGTGGCTGCCATGGCTCTTGATAGCGCCGCAAATGGCGATTATTTTGGTGTTTTTCTTCTGGCCAGCCTTCCTGGCGCTGTACCAAAGCGTGCTGCAACAAGACGCTTTTGGTACCTCTACCGAGTTTGTGGGGCTGCTTAACTTCCAGCGCCTGTGGGAGGACGACAGTTATTTGGCCTCGTTCAAGACCACGGCAGTGTTTTCACTGCTGGTATCGGTCAGTGGGTTGGCCATGGCACTGCTACTGGCTGTGATGGCCAACCGCGTTATTCGTGGCGCGGCGGTCTATAAAACTTTGCTCATTTGGCCGTATGCCGTAGCACCGGCAGTAGCGGGCGTACTTTGGCTGTTTTTATTTGCTTCACCGATGGGTGTCGTCAGCTTTTATTTACGCGCGGCTGGCGTGGACTGGGACCACCTGCTCCATAGCGGGAATGCCATGACGCTGATTGTCTTAGCCGCCGTCTGGAAGCAAATTTCCTACAACTTTTTGTTCTTTTTGGCCGGTTTGCAATCCATCCCCAAGTCGCTGATCGAGGCGGCCGCGATGGATGGGGCTGGCCCGTGGCACCGCTTTTGGACGATTGTGTTCCCACTCTTGTCGCCCACCACCTTCTTTTTGCTGGTGATCAACATCATTTATGCGTTTTTCGAGACCTTTGCCATTGTCGACGCCGCCACCCAGGGCGGACCCGGCAAAGACACCGCCATTTTGGTTTACAAGGTGTATTACGACGGCTTCAAGGCGTTGGACATGGGGGGTTCTGCGGCGCAGTCCGTCGTGTTGATGATGATTGTGGTGATACTGACGGTCATTCAATTCCGTTTTGTTGAAAAGAAAGTGCAATACTGATCATGACGGATGCACGATGATTGAACGTCGCTCGGCCTTAACCGTTGTCTCCCACCTGGTGCTCATTGTTGGGGTGCTACTGGTGGCGTTTCCGGTCTATTTGACCTTCATTGCGTCCACCCAAACGGCGGCGCAAATCACCCAATCGGCCCCCATGTCGCTGTGGCCGGGCGGTCACATGCTGGAAACATATCGGCTGGCTCTCGTCGGCGGCACCAACAGCGTGGGCAGCAAAATCATCCCCGTAGCGCCCATGATGTGGGTGAGCTTGGTGACCGCCTTGTGCATTGCACTGGGCAAGATTGCCATCTCGCTCTTGTCCGCTTTTGCCATCGTCTATTTTCGCTTTCCGTTTCGCAATGTGGTGTTTTGGATGATTTTTGTCACCTTGATGCTGCCGGTTGAGGTGCGCATTTTGCCCACCTACCAAGTGGTGTCTGACTTGGGCATGCTCAACTCCTACGCCGGATTGACCATTCCGCTGATCGCCTCCGCCACCGCCACTTTTTTGTTCCGCCAGTTTTTTATGACCGTGCCTGACGAACTGGTTGAAGCCGCCCGCATGGACGGTGCCAGCCCGATGCAGTTTTTTAAAGATATTTTGCTGCCGCTGTCCAAAACATCCATCGCCGCACTGTTTGTGGTTCAGTTCATCTACGGCTGGAACCAATACCTATGGCCGCTCTTGATGACCACCCAGGAAGACATGTACCCGGTCGTCATGGGCATCAAACGCATGATTTCTGGTGAGTCGTACACCGAGTGGAACGTCGTCATGGCGACGGCTATTTTGGCCATGTTGCCACCCGCCTTGGTGGTGATCTTGATGCAAAAATGGTTCGTCAAAGGCTTGGTCGACACCGAGAAGTGATGCAAATATATTTTTCCCCTTCAAATAGACCTCTAGCCGGCGTATTTATTAACTAAATTGCTATTAAAATTATAGCAATATATACTCGATTATTCATATTTCAAACACGATTCATGGCCTCCATCTCCCTCAAAAACGTCATCAAACGCTACGGCGCTGGCAAAATGGCGACGCAGGTCATCCACGGCGTGAACGCGGAGGTGACGGACGGCGAATTCATCGTCATCGTTGGGCCGTCTGGCTGTGGCAAATCGACGCTCTTGCGCATGGTGGCGGGGCTGGAGGAAATCTCTGGCGGCGACATTTGCATTGGCAACCGCATCGTCAACGACCTGGAACCGGCCGAGCGCGACATCGCCATGGTTTTCCAAAACTACGCGCTCTACCCGCACATGAGCGTGTTTGACAACATGGCGTACGGCCTGAAAATTGCCAAAGTACCCAAAGACGAAATCAAAATGCGGGTCGACAAAGCTGCTCAAATTTTGGAACTGGGCGGCTTGCTGGAACGCAAACCACGCGACATGTCGGGCGGTCAGCGCCAGCGGGTGGCGATGGGCCGCGCCATCGTGCGCCAGCCGCAGGTGTTTTTGTTTGACGAGCCGCTGAGCAACCTGGATGCCAAACTGCGGGCCCAGACCCGCCTGGAAATCCAAAAACTGCACCGCGAACTGGGCATTACCTCGCTCTTTGTCACCCACGACCAGGTCGAAGCCATGACCCTGGCGCAGCGCATGATGGTCATGAACGCCGGCGTGATGGAGCAATTTGGCACACCAGAAGAAGTCTACAGCCGCCCCGCCAGCACCTTTGTGGCGAGCTTTATGGGTTCGCCACCGATGAACTTGCTCACTAACGCGCCAGACTGTGTCAATGGCCAGATTGTGGGCATCCGGCCTGAGCATTTAAAGATTGCCACCAGCGGCTGGCCGCTCCTTGTCGAAGCGGTCGAGATGCTGGGCGCAGAGCGCTTGATCTACGCTTTTTTGGGCAACGAGCGCGTCATCATCCGCATCGGCGAAAACCAAGCTGTGCCGCTGGTTGGCAGCACGATTTTCGCCACGCCACGCGCTGACAGGCTGCATCAGTTTGATGCGCAAACGGGGAAACGGCTGTAAAGTAGTCCAAAAGCGCTCTGCGTCAATCCGTTCGCGTTGAGCTTGTCGAAACGTTCTTATAAAAAAATCGCATGCTCATGACTTCCGACCATTGGCCCTACCCCCGCTGGATCGCCCATCGCGGCGCAGGCAAGCTCGCCCCCGAAAACACCTTGGCCGCATTTCGACAGGGTGCCGGCTTTGGCTACCGCATGTTTGAGTGCGATGTCAAACTCAGTGCGGACGGCGTGCCGTTTTTGCTGCATGACGACACCTTGAACCGCACAAGCACGGGCCAAGGCATCGCGGGCGAACAGCCGTGGAGCCAGCTCGCCCAGCTCGATGCGGGTTACTGGCATTCACGTCGTTTTGCAGGTGAGCCGTTGCCAACTCTGGCTAATATCGCCCAATTTTGCTTAAAAAACAGCTACTTTCTGAATATTGAGATCAAACCCACGCCTGGCACGGAGCGGGAAACGGGTCAAGTGGTCGCCGAACATGCCGCAAAGCTGTGGAAAGATGCCGTCATCCCTCCCCTGCTGACTTCGTTCCGCCCCGAATCCCTGGAAGGCGCACAAGCCGCTGCGCCGCGTTTACCGCGCGGCCTGCTGCTGAACACGCTCTGGAAGGGCTGGCTGGAAACCGCCCTGGTGCTGGACTGCATGGCCATCGTCTGCAACCACGCGCTGTGGGACACCTCCAGCGTCACCCAAGCCAAAAGCGCCGGTTTTCGTTGCCTGAGTTATACCGTGAACGACGAGTGGGCCGCGCAGCGGCTACTCGATTTAGGGACGGATGGGATCATCACGGATCGGGTGGATTTGTTTTCGCCAGTCAATTGCGACTGATGAAGTGAGCCTCCTCAATCACACCCCCCATGACCTCCCTCACATCGCTACTCCGTGAAGTACGTGCCTGTACGCTCTGCGCCGAACACTTGCCACTTGGCCCACGTCCAGTGGTTCAAGCGCATTCCTCGGCCCGAATGCTGGTCGCCGGTCAGGCACCAGGCAGAAAAGTTCACGAAACGGGCCTGCCATTTAACGACGCCAGCGGAGATCGACTGCGTCAATGGTTGGGTATATCGCGTGAGACGTTCTATGACCCCAAGCAACTAGCCATTTTGCCCATGGGGTTCTGCTTTCCTGGCACAAGTAAGTCTGGCGACCTACCGCCACGGCCAGAATGTGCGACAGCGTGGCGGCGGAAATTACTGGCCCATTTGCCGAACATCAAACTCACGTTAGCGATCGGTCAGTACGCGCAGACCTATTACTTTCCGACCGAACGCGCATCGCTGACCGAAGCGGTTCTGGCCTGGCGCAACCACTGGCCGCTCATCGTGCCCATGCCCCACCCGAGCCCACGCAACAACCTGTGGCTCAAACGCAATCCCTGGTTTGAACAAGAGCTACTGCCTGTTCTGCGAGCTCGGGTCTCCGAGGTACTCACACAGGCGGGCTAGGGCCCCCCTACTTGATCCGCCACCCACCCTGCCACCACCACTGACACCCGCCCGCGGCCAGCACCACGCCGGCATAGGTCGCCATCTTGCCGTCTACGCCAAAAACGACCAGCCCAGCCACCAACACCGCCAGGCACGCCAGCGTGGTCACCACCATTTGCGCTTTCAGAGAGCGTTTCACTGACACGCTGCGCCACAGTAAACGACCAAGGAGCGGCATCATCACACCCAAAGCGACGGCGGGTAGGACAAAGTTGAGCAGGTGGTTGAGGAAATCTAGCGGGCCCATGGTGTGACTTGGTGCTTTCAATAGAGAACGGAGGGAGGGATGGCTGGTTTGGCGGGTACGAAACGCCAGGTTGCATGTCTATTTTTGGCTATTTTGAGGCTTTCTGGGTCGTCTTCTGTGAAACAGGCGTGACAAATTTTATAATCCCATCATGGCAGTCTGGGCTTTAGGCATTAATCACACCACCGCGCCGCTCGATTTACGCGGGCGGTTTGCGTTTGCTATCGACCAAATTGAGCCGACTTTGCACCGCATGCGCTCGGATTTGAGTCGCACTTTGTCGCTGAGCACCTCTCAGCCACCGCTTGAAGCGGCCCTGCTGTCCACCTGCAACCGCACCGAGATTTACCTCGCCAATGGGCTAGTCACGCAGACGTCCCCTGAAGCGCCGCTGAACCCGACGCTGGACTGGCTGGCGCACATCGGTGGCGTCACGCCCGCCGAGTTACGGGCTCACGCCTACACCCTGCAAGGCGACCTGGCTGCACGTCACGCCTTTCGGGTCGCCAGCGGGTTAGACAGCATGGTGCTGGGCGAGCCGCAGATTTTGGGTCAAATGAAAGATGCCGTACGCGCTGCCGGTGACGCGGGCGCACTGGGTGCGACACTGAACCAGCTCTTCCAACGCAGCTTTTCAGTCGCCAAAGAGGTGCGTAGCTCGACCGAGATTGGCGTGCACTCCATCAGCATGGCGGCCGCTGTCGTCCGGCTGGCGGGGCAACTGTTCGAAGACGTGAGCCAAATCAAGGTGCTCTTTGTCGGCGCGGGCGAGATGATCGAGCTGTGCGCGACGCACTTTGCGGCCAAGTCGCCCCAATCCCTCGCCATTGCCAACCGTACCTTGGAGCGCGGCGAAAAATTAGCCAGCCGTTTTGGGGCTGAATCCATCCGTTTAGCCGACTTGCCCAGCCGTTTGCACGAATTTGACGCGGTGATTAGCTGCACCGCCAGCACGCTGCCCATCATTGGGCTGGGCGCGGTGGAGCGGGCTTTGAAACTGCGTAAACACCGCCCGATGTTCATGGTCGATTTAGCCGTGCCGCGCGACATTGAGTTCGAAGTCAAAGCGCTGCAAGACGTGTATTTGTACACCGTGGACGACCTGGCCGGCGTGGTGCAGACCGGTCAGGCCAACCGCCAGGCGGCCGTGGCGCAGGCGGAAACCATCATCGACGCTGGGGTACAAAGCTTCATGCACTGGCTCGATCAGCGCAACCCCATCACGGGTAGCGTGTCCTTGATTCAGCAACTCAATGCCCAAACTGACGACTGGCGCACCTTTGAACTGGCGCGCGCCCGCAAGCTCTTAGCCAAAGGTGCGCCGGTGGACGAGGTGCTGGAGGCGCTGGCCAAAGGCTTGACGCAAAAAATGCTGCACGGCGCGTATGCCGAGCTGCACGCGGGCGATACGACCGCCCGCGAACATACCGCGCAGATGGTGCAGAAGCTGTTTTTGCGTAAAGAGCGGCATGCAGGACGCCATTCAGAACAGGACAGCGAGAATTAGCGACGCTGTTGCGCCTCACTTACCCGTCGACAAGCACAGGGGGAACGGTGGTTCGGACTGAGCCTGTCGAAGCCTTCCAAGCCGTCTCTGCCAACTTGCCATGCAACCCTTATGAAACCCTTCCTGCGCCAACAACTAGAACGCTACCCCATCCGCTTGGGCGAACTTGACTTTTTTTTACAGCAGCAAGACATTACCAGCGATATGAAACGCTACCTCGCCCTGAACCGCGAGCACACCGAGGTCAGTATCGTCGCGGCTCAATTTGCGCAATTTTTGAAGCGTGAGCAGGACTTGCTTGATGCCCAAGCCATGGTTGACGACCCCGCGCAAGCGGACATGGCCGAGATGGCAAAGGAAGAAATTGCCAATGCACGGGCCGATATTGCCCATTTAGAAGACGACTTGCAGCGCCTGCTGCTGCCCAAAGACCCCGACGATGAGCGCAACGCGTTTTTAGAGATTCGGGCGGGCACCGGTGGTGACGAATCGGCACTATTTGCCGGCGATTTGCTGCGAATGTACGTTAAATACGCCGAACGTGTCGGCTTCAAGGTCGAAATCGTCAGTGAATCTGCAGGCGAGATGGGCGGCTACAAAGAAGTTGTGCTCCGCTTAGAGGGAGAGAACGTGTACGGCAAGCTCAAATTCGAGTCCGGCGGCCACCGCGTGCAGCGTGTGCCCACCACCGAAACGCAAGGCCGCATCCACACCAGCGCCTGCACCGTGGCCGTGATGCCCGAGCCGGACGAGGCGGTGGCGATCACCATCAACCCCGCCGACCTGCGCATTGATACCTACCGTGCCAGTGGCGCTGGCGGCCAGCACATCAACAAAACCGACTCCGCCGTGCGCGTGACCCACTTGCCCACCGGCATCGTGGCCGAATGCCAGGAAGGGCGTAGCCAGCACAGCAACAAAGCCCAGGCGCTGAAGGTGCTCGCTGCCCGCATCAACGAAAAAGACCGCGCAGCAAGAGCCGCTGTCGAGGCCGCCACCCGCAAAGGCCTGGTCGGCAGCGGCGACCGCAGCGACCGCATCCGCACCTACAACTTCCCGCAGGGCCGCCTGACCGACCACCGCATCAACCTGACGCTGTACAAACTACAGTTCATCATGCTGGGTGATCTGGACGAGGTGATTGAGGCGCTGCTGCTGGCGCGCAAAGCCGAGCAACTGGAGGAGTTGGAGATTGGCGCGGCAGCCTGAGGGCTACAATTTGCATTTATCTCACCCTTTCAGGAAAAAAACCATGAACCCAAGCAACCCGGAGCGTCTGTATTTCTCCACGACCAGTCCCTACGCACGCAAAGTGCGCATTGTTGCGGCTGAAAAGCAAGTCCCCTTTGAAACGGTGCTGGACGTGCCGTGGAATGAAGATACCAAAACCATCGCCGTCAACCCGCTGGGCAAGGTGCCGGTATGGATCATGGCCGACGGCACAGCGCTGTTTGATTCGCGCGTGATTGTTGAATACCTCGACGGTATCAGCGCGGTGGGCCAACTGGTGCCCACTGAATTGCACGCCCGCATCGCCGTCAAACGCCTGGAGGCGCTGGCAGACGGTGTGACAGATGCTGCGCTATGCATCTTCGCCGAACGCCGCAAACGCCCTGCCGAACTGCAATACCCAGCCTGGGTCGAGCGTCAGTTTGGCAAGATTCATCGTGGACTGCAAATGCTCAGCGACGAGTTGGGCGAGCGTGAGTTCTACCACGGTGGCAAGCTCGGCCTGGCCGACATCGCCGTGGCCAGTGCGCTGGGCTATATCGGGCTGCGTTTTGCAGACGACTTCAATTGGCAGCAAAAATACCCCGTTTTGGCCGCACAGTACGAGCGCCTGATGCAGCGCCCTTCGTTCAGAGACACCGTACCGGTTCTTTGAACCGGTGAAAGC
>JASJPN010000018.1:0-4054 GCA_031426635.1 Polaromonas sp. | reverse complement strand
CACCCGTAAACAGGTTATGGGCGAAGACTTTGTGGCTAACGCTTTTGACAAAGCTACCAACTTCACCCTGCCGATTCAGCAATACATCACGCGCAATGCGTGGGGCGACGTATGGCAACGCGACGGGCTAGATCTGAAAACCCGCAGTTTGATCACCATTGCCATACTGACGGCCTTGGGCAAACAGCATGAACTGAAAGGCCATGTGCGCGGTGCGTTGAACAACGGTGCCACGGTGAATGAAATTCAAGAGGTGTTGCTCCACGCCAGTATTTATTGCGGTGTACCCGCAGCGGTCGAGGCGTTTCGTAGTGCTGCCGAAGTGGTGGGTTGATAACTGCTATACTATTTGTAGCGGTTAACCCATATAATACGCTGGCCAGGTGCCAATTTGATGTGTCAATCTTATCTGATGGGTTTATTTTAGGCTAAACAATATCGAGTTGATGCACGGAATGCTGGCCACGATGGCGTTCCGCAAAGTAGTGTTCCAGGGTGATTTTGACGGTTCTGAAGGCGAGATCTTCCCACGGAATGTCTTGCTCGTTAAACAGGCGTGCCTCACTGGTCTCGTAGCCGGGATCGAATTGGTCGCTCAGCAGTTTGGCGAGGTAAAACAGATGCACTTGTCCGATTCTGGGCACACTGAGCACGCTGAACAGTTCTTGCATTTCAAATTGGGCGCCAGCTTCTTCCACGGTTTCACGCGCTGCGCCCTCGGCTGCCGTTTCATTGAGCTCCAGAAAGCCGGCGGGCAGCGTCCACTTGCCCAGGCGCGGTTCGATGTTACGTTGACACAGCAGCACTTGTTCGCCCCAGACGGGCAGGGTGCCGACCACCATCAAAGGGTTTTCGTAATGCACCGTATGGCAGACCGTGCAGATGGCACGGTCTTTGGTGTCGCCATCGTCAGGCTGGCGGTAAACCGTGGCTGAGCCGCAGTTTTTGCAGTATTTGATGGGCGTTCTGTGAATCATCGGCGCAGTGTCATTGGTCATCTTCAAAGAAAAAAAGGCTTCGCATGAAGCCTTTTTACATCAAACCTTGGTTGGCTTGGTGTGCTTCGCAATCAAGTTGCGCGCCGTCTCCAGCAGTTGGCGGCCATCAAAACCACGTTTGTTCATGTCCGCGACCCATTCCACTTCGATCGTGCGTGATTTGCGGCGGAATTCTTGCGCCTCTGCGGGGCTAACCGTGAAGATGGTGTTGCCGTGGTCTTGGGTTACTTTGCGGCCAATGACATCGTTGCCTTGCTGGGTTTTTCCCATCCAGGCCGAAGTTGCCATGCCTGAATTGTTGTCAATGACTTTTTTCAAGTCTGCCGGCAGCGAGTTGTACTTGGCCTTATTCATGGCCATGACAAAAGTGGTGGTGTAGAGCGCGCCGCCTGCGGGGTCGAACTCGGCGTGGTATTTGGTGAGCTCCTGCACTTTGACCGAAGGCACCACTTCCCACGGAATAACGCAGCCTGTGATGGTGCCTTTGCTTAGCGCGTCTGGAATACTCGGCAGCGGCATGCCGACCGGCGTAGCACCCAAAATACCCATCAATTTGGTCACTTGCCTTGTAGGCGCGCGCATTTTGAGGCCGCGCAAGTCAGCCACCGTTTTGACGGGTTTGTCGGTGGTGTGAATCACGCCGGGACCGTGTACCTGAAGGGCCAACACCTGGGTGTCTTTGAACTCGTCAGCGGCCACCGTTTGCACATATTCCCAAAATGCTTTGGAGGTAGCCTCGGCGTTGGACATCATGAACGGAAGCTCAAACACCTCAATGCGTGGAAAGCGGCCAGCGGTGTTGCCCGGTAGTGTCCACACAATGTCAACCACGCCGTCTTTGGCCTGGTCGTACAGCTGCACAGGTGTGCCACCTAACTGCATGGCAGGGTAGCCTTCAAATTTGATGCGTCCGCCAGATTCTTTTTCTACCTTGTCCATCCAAGGCTTGTGCATGGACAGCCAAACATTGGACTGTGGTGCCATGAAGGTGTGAAACTTGAGCGTGACCACCGGTTGCTGCGCCAAAGCGGCCAGTGCGGGTGCGCCCAAGGCCACAGCGGCGCTGGACTTGAGAAGGGCTCTGCGTTGAATCATGAAAAAATGGTTTCTAGTTTCTAAAAACAGGATCGAAAAATAAATCAATTCAAATATTGTACGAGCCACAGCGAAATACCAGGGAAAAAGAGCAGCAGCAGGGTGCGCAGGGTGTCGCTGATCAAGAACGGCATCACGCCTTTGTAGCTCTCGGAAATAGGCACCCCTTTGGCCATGCCGTTGACGACGTAGACGTTCAGGCCGACCGGCGGAGCCAACAAACCAAACCCAACAGTCATCAGTACCAGAATGCCAAACCAGATGGCGGTTGACTCTTGAGACATGCCAAAATCCAAACCCATGATCATGGGGAAAAAGATCGGGATCGTCAGTAACAGCATGCTCAACTCATCCATCACCGCGCCCAGCACCACATAAAACAGCAAAATCGCGCTCACTACCATGAGGGGCGACATCCCCCAGCCGCCAACCATGGCGGCGAGTTGGTTGGGCACCTGCGTCAGCGCCAGTGACGCATTCATCAAGTCGGCACCCAAGAAAATCATAAAGATCATGGCAGAGCCTTCAGCCGTGGCGTAAAAGCAATGTTTGAATTTTTCAAGGGTAATTTCGCGTTTGATCAGTGCCGCGATAAACGTCGTCGCCGCGCCAACGGCTGCGCCTTCGGTGGGCGTGAAGTAGCCACCGTAAATGCCACCAAATACAATGAAAAACACGACGGCAATTGGTGCAACCCCCAGCACCGCAGCCCACGTCATTTTGGGCGCGGCATCGTCAATTTCTGGCGCATGACCGGGCACCAGGCGCACGTAAATGGCAATCGCAACCATGTAACCCACCATCGCGATGATGCCGGGCACCATCGCCGCAGCAAATAATTTGGCGATGTTTTGCTCGGTCAAAATAGCATAAATCACCAAAGGCACCGACGGTGGAATAAAAATCCCCAAGGTGCCGCCGGCCGCCAGCGTACCGGTCGCCAAACGCCCTGAGTAGCCGTGACGCTTCATTTCAGGCAAAGCCACCGAGGTAATGGTCGCCGCTGTGGCGACCGAGGAGCCGCAAATGGCCCCAAAAGCGGCGCAGGCCATGACCGATGCCATCGCCAAACCACCGCGAAAGCGCCCCATGACGATGCTGGCAAAGCCAAACAAGGCTTTGGAGATACCGCCCTGAGTAGCCAAGTTGCCCATCAAAATGAACAGGGGAATCACAGACAAATCGTAACTGGCAAAACGCGCAAAAGCTTGGGTGTTTAAAAAACCAGCCAGTGGCGCCCACCCCGCCTGCATGATGTAGCCTACTGCGCCTGCAACAAACATCGACACGGCAATCGGTACGCGCACCGCCATCATCATCAGCATGATGGCGAAAATAATCAGGGTGAGCATCAGGGGGCTCATGTCACGGCGCTCAATTCATCGACATCCGAATCGTTGGGCCGTGGCATGCCGATGGCGGCTTGCACCACGCCAATCACCGCCGTCAGCACCAGCGGCGGCACCATTGCGGCGTAAACCACCCATTCTGGAAAACCCAGCATCATGGTGCCGGAGTGGGTGGCATAGGCATTCATGCCACCCAACACAGCGCGCCAGGCCAACAAGGCCATGACCAAACCGAGCAGCAAAGCGCCAAATCGGTCAAGCAGGGCATTGGTTTGGTCACTGGCTTGGGCTGTGAAAAAATCTACAATGATGTTGCCGCGTTTGACTTGGCACCACGGCATGAAGAGGGCAATGGCCGCACCAGCCACAACGCCGGTGAGTTCAAAGTCGCCAGCTAAAGTCAAACCCATGGTGTTGCGGCCAAGTAAGCTCAGACAAATCATCAAAGTCATGACGGTAAGCAAAATACCAGCCAGAATCGCACAAAAGCGCGCCAGATTCTCTAGCAAGTTCACTCAGCTGACCTGAACCGTTAGCGTGGTCAGTCCGGTCACATGGCCCACCATCGTGTCGCCCGTCACCACAGCTGCCACACCTTCAGGCGTACCTGTA
>JASJPN010000017.1:0-7507 GCA_031426635.1 Polaromonas sp. | reverse complement strand
GCACCGAATACGATCGACAATCGGTTCAAATGTTTGATGAATTTACCGTGGCGTGGGTGTCGGTGCGGGTGTAGTGGCTTTGGCCACAGGCGCTGTGGTGGCGGGCATCGTTTGGGTCGCACCAGGATTTTGGCCCTTGGCTGTGGGAGCAAACAGTTCACGTATCAACGTGAGCTTGAGTTGCAAACCAGAACTGGTACCGCCGAGTTGCAATGCTTTGCTGTAGGCCTGGCTGGCCAAATTGGCATAAACATCGCCTAAATTTTCATGCGCCGTAGCGTAACCGGGATTGGCTCGAATGGCCATCTCCAAGGCTGCGCGAGCTTTGTCAAATTGGGCAGAGCCGGCATACAAAACGGCCAAATTATTGTACGGCTCAGGTAACTCTGGGTAGTCTTGCGTGAGTTGGGTAAACGTGCCGATCGCGTCATTGGGTTGGCCGAGTTCGGTCTGAATCACGCCTTTGAGGAAGCGCATTTGCGGATCGCGCGGCTTGTTGCTCAGAGCTTGCTCGACCTTTGTCAGCGCTTGCGTCTGCTTGCCGGTTTTTAACAACTGGTTAACTTCGTCAATATCGCTGGCATGCACCGTCAGCGCAAACAGAGAGGCACACAACGTGATACCTGGCGCAAGCAAACGTGCCAAATTCATCGGAGTGGACAAGAAGTTGAATGACCAAGAGTGCCGCATGGATATTCTTTTCTAACGGATGTTTGTTTCACCAAAACACAAAAACGTCTTTGGTGGCGATGAGTGAATGATGGAGCGGGATAACTCCAATACCGACGGCATTGTACCCGTAACAAGGGCCACTTTGGTCGCTACACTGGGTGGCGTACCCATCACGATGGGGCAGCAAATTTTTTACCTCATGGACCTTATGTGGGTAACTTCGATAATAATGCCAGGTCATCATTCAATCCCCCACCATCCAGCCCACATGAGTTTGCGCATTTACAACACGCTATCGCGTGCGTCGGAAGAGTTTTCACCCATTGAGCCGGGCCATGTCCGCATGTATGTCTGCGGCATGACGATTTATGACCTGTGTCATATTGGCCACGCCCGCATGATGATGGCTTTTGATATTGTGCTGCGCTGGCTCAAAGCCAGTGGATATAAAGTCACTTACGTGCGAAACATCACGGATATTGACGACAAAATCATCAAACGCGCGCTGGACAGGGGCATCACCATACGCGCGCTGACTGACGAAATGATTGCAGCCATGCACCAAGACATTGGTGCTTTGCAGATAGAAACACCCACCCTGGAGCCGCGCGCTACAGACTATGTGCCGCAAATGTTGACGTTGATTGCCCAGTTAGAGCAAAAAGGCTTGGCTTACCAGTCTTCCAGCGGCGATGTCAATTTTTCAGTACGCCAGTTTCCCGGCTACGGCAAGCTGTCAGGCAAATCGGTGGACGAGTTGCGTGCCGGCGAGCGCGTAGCGGTGCTCGAAGGCAAGGAGGATCCGCTGGATTTCGTACTTTGGAAATCTGCCAAACCGACCGAGCCCGAAGACGCGAAATGGGAAAGTAAATACGGACAAGGGCGTCCCGGCTGGCATATTGAGTGCTCAGCCATGAGCTGTGCCACGCTGGGCGAGACCTTTGACATCCACGGTGGCGGGGCTGATTTACAATTTCCGCATCATGAAAATGAAATCGCCCAAAGTGAAGGAGCCACTGGCAAACCGCTAGCCAAATTTTGGATGCACAACGGATTTGTTCGGGTGGACAACGAAAAAATGTCTAAAAGCTTGGGCAATTTCTTCACCATTCGTGAGGTGCTGGCTAAATACGATCCTGAAACAGTGCGTTTTTTCATGGTGCGCACGCATTACCGCTCTGGCTTGAATTACAGTGATGTTCACTTGGACGATGCGCGCGGCGCGCTTAAGCGGCTGTACACCGCACTGGGCCTGGTCAAGCCGTCTGAGGTCGTTGTTGACTGGGAGCAGCCCTTCGCGGCGCGCTTCAAGGCCGCTATGGACGAGGATTTTGGCACGCCAGAGGCGGTTGCGGTGTTGTTTGAATTGGCGGCGCAGGTCAATATCAGCAAGTCCTCCGAGCTATCGGGCTTGCTGAAAGCCTTGGGCGGTTGCCTTGGTTTGTTACAAAGCGAACCCACCGTTTTTTTGCAATCTGGTGGGCCGCTCGGTCTTGACGAAAAGACGATACAGGTTAGGATTGAGCAACGCCTGGAAGCTAAAAAAGCCAAAAACTTTGCTTTGGCCGATGATATTCGTAAAGAGCTGTTAGCGCAGGGCATTGTGCTCAAAGATTCGCCGCTAGGCACGACTTGGGAAGCTGCTTAATCATGTGTTCGACAAGAAAAATAAGACTTATCCAGCGTAAATATTGACGTGATAGCTACAAAAAAAATAGCAAAGAAGGCTGCATCAGAAGCTTCTATAAATGGCGAACCTGATGTCACGGTGCCTACTTACTGGGGAGATGCTTGTAAGCATCTGAGCAAGAAGGACCGCGTCATGAAGCGGCTCATCGCGCAGTTTCCTGATGTCAGCTTGAGTTCACGTGGGGACGCGTTCACGACGCTTGCGCGCAGCATTGTGGGGCAGCAAATCTCGGTCAAAGCGGCGCAGACGGTGTGGGATCGCTTTGCACTGTTGCCGCGCAGCATGGCACCTGCCAGCATACTCAAACTCAAGGTCGATGACATGCGGTCAGCGGGTCTGAGTGTGCGCAAAGTAGAATATTTGGTCGACTTGGCTGTCCATTTTGATTCAGGCTCCATCCACAGCTTGACTTGGGATGACATGGATGACGAAGCCATCATTGCTGAATTGGTGGCCATTCGCGGCATTGGCCGTTGGACGGCTGAGATGTTTTTGATGTTCTACCTGCTGCGCCCCAATGTGCTGCCACTCGACGACATTGGCCTCATCAACGGCATCAGCAAGAGCTATTTCTCGGGCGAGGCAGTCAGTCGCAGCGATGCACGCGAGGTGGCCGCTGCCTGGACGCCGTATTGCACCGTGGCAACTTGGTATATTTGGCGCTCTCTCGATCCGATGCCGGTTGCTTACTAATAAAACCCTGGAGAAACTTCCTTGGCTAAAAAAACATTTCTTGATTTTGAATCGCCTATTGCTGAGCTCGACGCCAAAATTGAAGAGTTACGCTATGTGCAAACCGAGTCTGCCGTAGATATTTCTGCGGAAATTGACCAACTGGCAAAGAAAAGCCTGCAGCTCACCAAGGACATTTACAGCGATTTGTCGCCGTGGCAAATCACCAAAATTTCGCGTCACCCTGAGCGGCCCTATACGCTCGATTACATCCACGACATCTTCACCGACTTTGTCGAAATGCACGGCGATCGCCATTTCTCGGACGATTTGAGCATTGTGGGTGGACTGGCCCGTTTCAACGGTGCGGCCTGCATGGTGATTGGGCAGCAAAAAGGCCGTGACACAAAAGAGCGCGCGATCCGCAACTTTGGCATGAGCAAGCCCGAAGGCTATCGCAAAGCACTGCGCTTGATGAAAACGGCTGAAAAGTTCAAGTTGCCGGTATTCACTTTTGTGGATACACCCGGTGCCTATCCGGGCATTGATGCCGAAGAACGCAGCCAGTCTGAAGCTATCGGGCGCAACATTTTCGAAATGGCGCAGCTGGAAGTGCCCATCATCACCACCATCATCGGCGAGGGCGGCTCAGGGGGGGCACTGGCCATTTCGGTGTGCGACCAATTGGTTATGTTGCAGTACGCTATTTATTCGGTCATCAGTCCCGAAGGCTGCGCCTCTATTTTGTGGAAAACCTCTGACAAAGCGCAAGAAGCGGCTGATGCGCTGGGTATCACCGCGCACCGCCTCAAAGCATTGGGCGTGGTCGATAAAATTGTGAATGAACCCGTGGGCGGCGCGCACCGCGATCCCAGGCAGATGCCGGCATTCTTAAAGCGGGCGCTGGTTGATGCTTACCGCCAGGTCAGCGACTTGAAGGTCAAGGAACTGTTGGACCGGCGTTATGACCGCCTGCAAAGCTACGGCAAATTTTCAGATATCAAGGCTGATGCCAAGGCCAGTCAAAAATAGTTAGCAGCGTGCGTCCGCACACATGACAGCCAACCAGCGCATAAAGTAAGCCTTTTGTTGCCTGTCGCACAGAGACGGGGACATCATTGAGTATGATTACTCAATGTTACGTTTTTTACTCTTGTCGCTTGGCTTTGGCCTGTATTTTTTTTCTGCTTTGGGGTACGCACGCACGCTGTTTATTGACTTTAACAACGCTGAAAGTGAAATTGCGGTGTTTAAAAAATCCCGCAATGGCACGACCTCGGACATCGTGGTGCTGCCATCGTATGCGCGCATCTCCCCCAAACAGCGATTGGCCGTGTTGCAAGCCAATGCTTTAATTGAAAAACTCACTCTTAAAGCGCAGGACTGTGCGGTGTCGGGGAAAAAGAAAAATGACCGCTGCGACGAAGTTTATGACCGTATTCGCCAAGCTGAATTAGACCGCGTTCAGGCCACGGGTGGATATTCTGCCGACGATCTCAAAGCGGAGTTATTGGCATTGCTTGAAAGCGAAAAGGACAAACCTTTTGATATGCTGGTTGTCTCAGGGCATCACGAGCTAGGCTACTACCGAGGCGAACTAACGCAAGCGAAAGTGCTTGAATTTGCGGATATTTTGACTGAGAGCCGCCACTTATTTAGCCAGGTCAACACGGTTGTTTTATTGGGTTGCGGGACGGGTACCAAAGATGCTTATGTGCAAAATTTGGTGCCCCTGTTCCCCGGAGTCCCGCTCATTTTCGGTGCTGAGGACAAGGCACCAACCCGCGATGAGGCACGCAATTTAGCCTATATTCGCAAGTTGTTAGAAGTTCGTTCACCGTTGCTGTCTGCCAAAACCACCCGTGAAATTGAACCCATTTTTCAAAGTCTTTTGGCCAAGAACTGGCCCGTGAGTCTGCTTTGGCGGCAGAATGTGATTTTTTTCAAAGATGGTGCAGAGCCTTTTTGAGTCTTTAACCTATGAGTGAGTCGTTTGATGCTGCGATGGCTTCGTTTCATCCCCTGTTGCCTCTAGGGGTAGCCTATAGCGGTGGCGCAGACTCCACCGCGTTGCTTTTAGCCTGTGTTCAAAAATGGCCGGGTCAGGTTGGTGCCATCCATGTCCACCACGGCTTACAGGCGGCTGCAGACGATTTTGTCGCGCACTGCGCGTCGTTTTGCGCCCAGATTGGCGTGCCCTTGCAAGTCTTGCGGGTGAATGCCAAGCATGCAGCCGGTGAAAGTCCTGAGGCGGCTGCGCGTGCAGCGAGATATGATGCTTTTAAGGCGATAGCCATTAATAATTCTGCTTGTTTAGCTATAAAATCAATAGCACTTGGGCAGCATCTGGACGATCAGGTGGAAACGCTGTTGCTGGCGCTGAGTCGGGGGGCCGGGCTGCCAGGCTTGTCTGCCATGCCAGCGCAGTGGGAGCGTGACGGCATGATTTACTATCGGCCGCTCTTAGGCGTTCGGGCCGCCGATATTCGTACTTGGCTGGCTGGACAAGTGCGGTTTGGGCCGCAGGGTGCGCCATTTATTGAAGATCCCACCAATCTGGACGAGCAATTTACGCGCAACCGCATCCGCGTACGTTTGATGCCGGTCCTGGACGCAGCTTTCCCGAAGTTTCGCGAGACCTTTGCACGCAGTGCAGCACATGCAGCGCAGGCCCAAGTTTTGCTGCAAGAAGTGGCGGAGCAAGACCTGAAACAGATGGGACAGCCGCCCAGCATCCGTCAAATACAGCAGTTTTCGCACGCTCGGCAGGCCAATGCCCTGCGCTTATGGCTTAAAACCAGTCACCAAACCACGCCCAGTACAGCTCAATTGAATGAATTATTGAGTCAAATCGCTGCTTGCACCACCCGTGGGCATCATATTCGCATCAAAGTGGGAGCTGGCTTTGTGCAACGCCAGGGGGCGCAGCTCGTCTGGCTCACTGACTAATTTGGCGGTCGCGCGCGTTGTCCATTCACGCCGACCAGCGTCAGGCAGCGTTGGGATGGGTTGGTACAATCCCTAGCTTTTGCACGTGTTGTGCCTATCCAAATTAATTTCTTCTAATATTTCTATGGCCTTGATCGTTCATAAATACGGCGGCACCTCGATGGGCTCGACCGAGCGCATCCGTCTGGTCGCCAAACGCGTCGCCAAATGGGCCCGTGCCGGCCACCAGATGGTCGTTGTTCCCAGCGCCATGAGCGGCGAAACCAACCGCCTGCTTGGTTTGGCCAAGGAGTTATCGCCCATCAAACCCGGTGACGCGTACGGTCGCGAGCTTGACATGCTGGCCTCCACTGGCGAGCAAGCTTCGTCGGCGCTTTTGGCGATTGCTTTGCAAGCCGAAGGCCTGGAGGCCGTCAGCTACGCCGGTTGGCAAGTCGCTATCAAAACCAACAGTGCCCACACCAAGGCACGCATTGAATCGATTGACGACAAAAAAATACGCGCCGATTTGAACGCTGGCAAAGTTGTCATCGTCACTGGTTTTCAGGGCGTGGACGACTTGGGCAACATCACCACGCTGGGGCGCGGCGGCTCAGACACATCGGCCGTGGCCGTGGCAGCCGCCTTGAAGGCTGACGAATGCTTGATTTACACCGATGTCGATGGTGTCTACACCACTGATCCACGTGTCGTGCCCGAAGCGCGACGCTTGCACACCGTCAGCTTTGAAGAGATGCTGGAAATGGCCTCACTGGGCTCCAAAGTGCTACAAATTCGCTCTGTCGAGTTTGCGGGCAAATACAAGGTGAAGATGCGGGTGTTGTCCAGCTTCACATCGTGGGATATTGACATCAACGAGGAGGCCGCGTCCGGCACCCTGATTACTTTTGAGGAAGATGAAAAAATGGAACAAGCCGTTGTCTCAGGCATCGCATTCAACCGCGACGAAGCCAAAATTTCCGTGCTCGGCGTGCCCGACACGCCAGGCATTGCCTACCAAATCGTCGGTGCCGTGGCCGATGCCAACATTGAAGTCGATGTGATCATCCAAAACGTCAGCAAAGAAGGCAAAACCGACTTCAGTTTCACGGTACACCGCAACGACTATACCAAAGCCATGGATTTGTTAAAAACGCAAGTTTTGCCAAAATTGGGTGGACAAGAAGTCATCGGCGATGCCAAAATTTGCAAAGTTTCCATTGTCGGCATCGGCATGCGTAGCCATGTCGGCATTGCCAGCAAAATGTTCCGCTGCTTGTCCGAGGAAGGCATCAACATCCAAATGATTTCGACCTCAGAGATCAAAACTTCTGTGGTGATTGACGAAAAATACATGGAACTGGCCGTCCGCGCACTCCATAAGGTGTTTGACCTCGACCAACCCGTGGCCTCATTAGCCAATTAATTTGACGACCCACCGTTTCAATTGAGCCGTAAGTCGTGAGATAATACGGTTTAATTTCGAAAAACAGGAAACGTGACCGAGTGGCCGAAGGTGCTCCCCTGCTAAGGGAGTATGGGGTG
>JASJPN010000016.1:0-6971 GCA_031426635.1 Polaromonas sp. | reverse complement strand
CGCGTCGCATGACGTGAGCCAGACGGTCGCCATCGCGAATGAGAAAAAATGCCAGATACAGGGTGATGAAAAGACTGGCGACGAATTCGAAGGTGATTTGACCGATGCTGAGCGCCTGTGTCGCGATGAACTGGCTGCCCTGCGTCAGAGCGGCAGCCAGCCGACGCTGCAGGGTCGCGAAGTTGGCCAAACCAAAGCGATCGAGCAGCACCTTCATCCAGTTGGGCAGTTCGTCAAACACCCCGTGAAAATAACGCGCCGGATTCAACTCGCCAGACTGCAATTGCTCGTAGACCTGTGCCGCTTCGCGTGCCAGCGCGGCGGTGAGGATCGCAAACGGAAGAATAACGATGACGAGCACAAACAACAGCGTCAGCAGCGCCGCTGCCGTGCGCCGGTGTCTTAATCGCGGCAGTAGCCGGTGATGCAACGGCGCAAATAGCAGCGCGATGATCGAGCCCCATAAAATCGTCCCGTAGAACGGCAACAGGATCCACCCGAAGGCGAGGGAGACGGCGACCAACAACAGCACAAGTGCCTTGTTTTCGAAGTAAGCTGACGCGTTTTCATCGGATGAGTTCATCGGTGGGTTCTCTGCGGTGCCGGGATCGGATGCGCCATCGTATCAGCATCAGCCCCCATCAGACCCGCAGCAGTGCTGGCTTCATTCACGACCGCCTTTGCGGTTACGAAATTCTCCGGTACGAGTTGCCATCACAACATGGCGGCGTGCAACAGTGGTCGGTCTTGCACAGCATGGACGAGGTCACCGGGCATCTCCATCTGGAAATAAATGAAGCTATGTTCGCTATCGCACTGAACAAAGTGCGGCGCACATTTATGCTGGCAATATGCCAAGTGCGATAACTCTGTCGTGTTGGTTGATTCGCGGATAGTTCGATGCTACCCGTACAACGGTTTTATATTTTTAAAGGAAACACCATGAACCATCTGATCCTGATTTCGGCTTTACTCGCCACGCTAGGCCTCAGCGCTTGTGACCGCCCCACCGTCATTATTCCTGCAACGCCAGTTGCTGTGCCGGGGCCTGCGGGTCCGCAAGGGGCAACCGGTGACCAAGGTAGCAAGGGTGCGACCGGCAGCGAAGGCAGCCAGGGCGCAACCGGTATCCAGGGCAGTGAAGGCAGCAAGGGTGATACGGGCAAGACTGGCAGCACGGCGGTGATCTTGATACCGACGGAACCAGCCAAATAAATCTATTTAATAAAAATTCAAGGAGAAACGCATGAGCTTGGGAACCATACTGTTGATCGTCCTGATCCTGATGCTGATTGGTGCCTTTCCGGGTTGGTCGCACAGCAAGAGCTGGGGCTATGGACCCAGCGGCGGCTTGGGGTTGGTGGTGGTCATCATTGTTGTGTTGCTGTTGATGGGGCGTCTTTGACGTGTCGTTCCAGCTTTGTGGTTAGGCGCGTGCGACCGCGTTTGAGTGTTCCATTGATTGGCATGATGGTTGTGGCACTCGCCGGTTGTGGCGAGGTGGTCAAGCACCTTCATGGTGGCCGAGTTTCAGAAGTTGTTTCTCGCGACTTGGTAAATCATGCTCGAACGGCGGGGGCGCCGCCCGCTCGACCTGCGTCTTAAGGAGTTCGTTGCCCGCCTTTGGGCTTTGGGGGTACTGGCTATGCGCTTGCGTAGCCCGCCTCACAGGCGTAGGATATCCCGAATGCCGACACGCGCGGCATGTGAACCTACAGTCACAAGGCACGTAGCCGAGGTGCCAAGTAGCGTAGTGCCGATTCACGGTACACCTTGCTAACAGGATACTTGGAATCAGACGCTTTCGTTGCGTGTCATTTAAACCGTTCAACAACATCAACCAAAGAGGCTCCCCATGAAAACACGTATGTTTGCCATTCTTTTTTCCGCTTCAGTGACGGTGCTTATGTCGGGCTGTGTATCCTACTTACCAAGCTACGATTCTGTGGACTACTACGCACCGCGTTCGGTCCGCAGCATGTCCCAGTTGGGAAGCGTGCTCAGCATTGAAGTGGTGCCAGTCGCACCACGCACGTCGGGAAGCGGTGCCGTCATCGGTGCCGTCATCGGTGGCGTGGTTGGCAACCAGTTCGGCAGTGGTACCGGACGTGTTGCAGCGACGGGACTAGGTGCGGTCGGCGGCGCGGTGATCGGTAATGCTGTAGAAGCAAGCAATCAAGGCGTAAGCAACATCTACCGCATCAGCGTACGCTTTGACAACGGCGATATCAGACAGTTCGATTACCAAAATATCAACGACATTCGCATTGGCGACCGTGTGAAAGTCGAAGGCGGCGTACTTTATCGATTTTGAAAGCGTTGCAAACAAACGATTTTCATTGTTCGATCTCAAACAGTTGCACCCATTCATCCCATTTATTCGAATCATGTCGAACAATGCTATTGAATTTTTGGTTGATCATTATTGACTACTCGCCCTTTTTTCATCAAGGCCGTCCAAGCGACAAAATTTCATTCGCATTGATGATGGCCGCGGCGATCTCTTCTGTCGTGACGCGCTTGCTCATGGCTTGGTCCCGTATCAGGTCGTAGGCTGCGTCTTCTGTGATCTGACGCGTGCGCACAAGGATGCTCTTGGCTTCCGCAATCTGCCGCACGCCGAGAACTTTGGCCTCCAGCTTGCGCAAGCGCCGCGCCTGGCTTTTCAGGTCGCCATGAACGCAGCGGGCAACCACCAGCGCGGACAGCAGACCGAAGGACCGGATCGGGCTAGGCAGAACGGCCTGCGCCCCGATATGCAGCACGGTTTCGACGATGGTGGGGTTTTCATAGGTCACCACCGCAATGATGGTTGGAACGTCTTCACCCTTAAGCCATTCGAACTCCGCGTCCATGCTCTCTGGTCGCACGGCCAGGAAAATAACGTCAATGCCCACCGGCAGCGCCGGCAACGGCGGCCAGAAAGCCTGAACCTGACAGCCGATGCGCTGCAATTGCTGAGTCAACTGCCTTCCATCAGTGTCGTCAGGGTGAAAGACGGCGATCCTGAGCGTACGCAGGTCTTTTAACAGGGGCGGCGTCATGCGCACTACTCGTCGTTGTGTACCGTTTTCCAATTCACAGCTCCAGCGTACTGAGGGAGGCCGTCCAGTCACCAAGCGAATGGGTGACCATGTAGGGATCGGGACGCACCGGCCGGGTGGCTTCGCGAACGATGGTGAATTGCCCCCTGGAATTGGCTACGCCAATACGCGGATAAAGCGAGGTATGGTGATTCGTCGGGTCGATGCGCACCCGGCCCTGAGGCGCCTCGAACTCGCTGCCCAGAATGTACGGCAGGATTTGGCCGATATCGTCCTGACCCGCGTAGCGAAGGGCATTGGCGTAAATGTGGGCCTGAAAATAGGCCGCCTCCCAACACATATTGGGAACACACTCGGACCCGAAGCGCTTGCGCAGGCGCTCGAGGCAGCGCAGGTTGGTTTCCGAGTTGATTGACTGAAAGTAAGGCGCTGCGGTGAAATGTCCCAACGCAACATCCGCACCCATCTGCGATATTTCAGCCTCGGATGTCGTCAAGCTGGCGATAGGCATGCTCTTCGGGTTGAACCCCGCCTCGGCGTAGGCCCGGTACAGGCTGGCAGTCGAGTCGCCGACGACCGTCGAGAAAATGAAATCGGGCTGCGTCGCTCGAATGTCGGCCATGATCAGTTGAAAATCCCTCTCAGAGGCGTCAAGCTCAACATAGCGTTCACTCACCTTGCTGCTGTTGGGGCGCTGTAAAACCAAATCGCTCATGATGCGGTTGGACTCATAGGGGTAGATGTATCTAGACCCGATCAGATAAACCCGCGCACCGAAATTCGACGTCATGAATTCGGCCAATTGCACGCTGTTTTGATTCGGCGCAGCACCGGTATAAATGATGTTGTTCGAAAATTCGAACCCTTCATAAAGAGTAGGGTAAAACAAAAGCTTGTTCCATTTTTCAACAATCGGCAATACGGCCTTACGACTACTCGACATATAGCAGCCAAAGATCACGTTGACCTTGTCCTTGACAATCAGCCGTTCGGCCAGCGCTGCGTAAATCGCCGGAGACGAGCGGGCGTCATAACACACCGGGACAATTTCCCGGCCGTCAATACCGCCAGCCTCATTGATTTCGCCAATTGCCAGCAGCGTACCCTGAAGCTGGGAGTGACCTATCGTCGAAGTGACCCCGGTTTCCGAGAACAGAACGCCGACGCGAATGGGATCCTTATTTGCCACTGTTCTTGCCTTTTTGCCAATGGGGTTGTGCTGCTGCGCTTGATAGCACCATTGTGCTACATGTTTGCCGGTTTGATTTCATGGTGCCGCCAGTCGGTTGTACAAGGTGGACAACTGAGCCGGTAATCTGTTCGGCTCATCGACGATGCGGTAGTTGTTCCAGCCAAAAATTCTTCTCACGTAAGGATCGGCCTGCGGGTCCAGCGCCACGCAAAAGGTCTGTACACCGGCGCGCCGACCTTCCTGTACAGCGGCGCGCGCATCTTCAATCAGGTAGCCCGCCTTGAACACATCGATATCCGACGGCGCGCCGTCTGTCACCAGCACAATGGCGCGATGATCGTTCGGCTCATGGGACAGGCAAGCGACTGCATGGCGCAGTGCAGCGCCCATGCGGGTCGAATAACGTCCCGGTATCGACCGGATCCTGGCGACTGCAACCGCGTTCAGCGGTGCGCCGAATTCAAGCAAGCGGTAGTAGTTGACTTCCGCGCGCGTGTTGGAGGAGAAGCCGTGCACCGCCATACGGTCACCGCTGTCAGTCACTGACTGAGCGAGCAGCAGGGCTGCCTTTTTTTCGATATCGAGAATGGATTCCATGCTGGCGCCGGGACAGTCGTTGGTCGACTCGGAGAGATCCAGCAACACCAGGATGCTCGATGCCTGCTCTTCGCATCCGGCACGGGTAAAAAGCCGCAGATCCGGAGACAGTTTAAGCCGCTGATCAAGCACGGCCTCAATCGCTGCGTTCAGGTCAATGTCATCGCCCTCCCATTGCCGGCGCAGCCGCTGGCGCCGACTCAAACGCCGCGAGCGTATCAGCGGGAGCAGCGGCAGGGCCGGCGCGTCCCGTGTCACAGTGGCGCGCTGGCCCTGCCAGGCGGGCCGCTTTTCAATCACCGTGCACCAGTCACTGCGCATTAGCGATAACTCGGCGTCCCACTCCGGGTAAGTCTGGCGGCCCAGTTCAATCTCGGCCGCCATCGACTGGCTCTCTGCCTCATTCGGCGCAGCCGCATCCGGTCGCTGCGGCGCTTTGACCTGCAGGTCCAGTGGCTCGGGTGCCGGGGCATTGGGTTCGTTGAAGTCCCAAAGAAAAGAATTGTCGTCACGGTAAGCTTCGGGCACCACATAACGCTGCGCGCGAAATGGCACGCGCATCTGGCCGAGGTCATTCGCCAAGATGGACGCGAGGCGGCGAAAGGCCGCGTAGTCCGTCAAATTGGTCGCCTGCTCTTCAAACAAATGGCGGGCTTTGTTGACCCAGAAGTTGTCGTCCTGGTAGTGCGGATCCATCAGTGCCAGGTTCATGCGCCCGACCAGCGCGGCAAACCCCAACTCGGTAGGTTTAACGCCGCGCCGAAGAAATTCGAGAAACCAGCTCCGTACCCCCGGGTAGTCACGCACCAGCAGCCTTTCGACCCGGGCATCTTCTATCGCCGACACCACGGCAATTCCCATGGGCTTAAGCGTCAGGGTCGGCCAGCCCGCCGTCGAGTAGCGAAGGTGGGCCACGGCGTGCGCGACGGCGGCGCGGTAAAGACGGTAACGATCAGGGCCATCAAGGGCAGTGTAGTCATCGGGCAGCAGCAAATGGGTCGATGTCAACACCGGCCGCAAAGACAACCCTTCCAGCGTGCTCTGACGCCGTGGCTGAAGCTGGATCTCGCGTCCACACAGGCCATGCAGCAACAGCGCCAGCGAGGGCAGCGAGGCCGCCAGGGTGTCAGCGCCAGCCTCGCCGTGCAGTGCCTCAATGGTACGCTGATCATCGAGCTGGTCTTCGTCTGTCATGGCCGCCCATCTCTTACTCGCCGAAATAGGCTTCGATGAAACCACGCAGTGCCGTTTCCATGTCCGGGTCATCCGTCAACGCGCGGGTCATGGTCATGTCGCAGCTTTCCAGCGGATCGACGCCGGAGCCGATCAACACACCGGCATAGATCAACATGCGCGTCGAAATTCCTTCATCCAGGCCATGGTGCTTCAGGGCGCGCGAGCGCTGCGCAATGCCTACCAGGCGGGTCGCCACGTCCAGCGCGACAGACGCCTCATGGGCCACGATATCGGCTTCAATGGCCGCGTCAGGGTAGTCAAACTTCAGCGCCGCAAAGCGCTGACGGGTAGATGGTTTCATATCCTTGGCCCGGCTCTGATAACCCGGGTTGTAGGAAACCACCAACTGAAAATTGGGATGGGCATGCACCACCTCACCCTTTTTGTCGAGCGGCAGAATGCGGCGCGCATCGGTCAACGGGTGGATCACCACCGTGGTGTCCTGGCGCGCCTCGACCACTTCGTCGAGGTAGCAGATGCCGCCGTAGCGCACGGCGAGCGTCAGGGGACCGTCGTGCCAGGCCGTGCCCTGCGCATCCAGCAGGTAGCGGCCGATCAGGTCGGATGCGGTCATGTCTTCGTTGCAGGCCACCGTCACCAGGGGCCGCTGCAGCTTCCAGGCCATGTACTCAATGAAGCGGGTCTTGCCACAGCCGGTCGGCCCCTTCAGTATCAGCGGCATGCGGTGGGCATAAGCGTGCTCGTATAGCGCGACTTCATGGCCAGCCGGTCGGTAAAAAGGCTCGGCATGCAGCCGGTAAGCGTCCAGATTCGATGTCACGTCGGCCATCCTGTGAGTGCGAACGCCCAGCGCACAGGCGCGCGCCGGTCGTCCTGTTAAAAATAGCCGCAATCAGCGATGGCTGGGCGCCTGGTTCGGAATGCCCTCGATCGGGCATTCG
>JASJPN010000015.1:0-1796 GCA_031426635.1 Polaromonas sp. | reverse complement strand
CCCCTGCGGGTTCTTGGAGCGCCTCTGGCAATAAATTCATTGCGCGCCGCAATTTGCCAGTTTATTCGCGTCAACATTTTCCGGAAGATGTCGCGGGTTCAATCACCGTCAAAGCAGAAACTGCCGGCAAAACGGTGCATGAAGACGATGCGATTCGTTTGTGGACGCTGGATGACGACGTTTTAATCGCCAGCATCAAAACAAAAATGCACGCGATCAGCCCTGACGTGGCTGAAGGGCTGAACTTGGCGGTGGATATGGCGGAGAAGGACTACCAAGGTTTGGTGATTTGGTCACCCGACGAGATGTTCTCCGTGGGGGCGGATTTACAAGCCATGTTGCCTGCCTTCATGATGGCGGGCGTGCGTGCCATCAACGATGTGGAGCATGAACTGCAAAAGGTGATGCTCAAGCTGCGCTACGCCAGCGTGCCGACCGTCTCTGCCGTGCGCGGCTTGGCGCTGGGCGGTGGCTGCGAGATGGCGGTGTACAGCGCCAAACGCGTCGCGGCGATGGAGAGCTACATCGGTTTGGTTGAAGTCGGCGTGGGCCTGGTGCCTGGCGCAGGCGGTTTGGCCTACATCGCCCGCCGTGCTGCTGAAAATGCATCAACCAGCACCCACAAAGACCTGCTGCCATTTTTGACCGAGGGCTTCACCGCTGCGGCCATGGCCAAGGTGGGCACCAGTGCGATTGAATCGCGCAAACTGGGCTATTTGCTGGACACCGATGTGATTGTGCCGAACAAGGATGAGCTGCTTTTTGTGGCCATCAACGAAGCCAAGGCACTGTTCAACAGTGGCTACCGTGCGCCGCACAAACGCAGTTTTGCGGTGGCGGGTCGCAACGGTACGGCCACCATCAAAGGGCAACTGGTCAACATGCGCGACGGCGGATTCATCAGCGCGCATGACTTTCACATTGCCTCACTGATTGCAAATGTCGTGTGCGGTGGTGATGTGGATGCCGGCACGCTGGTGACCGAAGAGTATCTGATGGCTTTAGAGCGTCAAGCTTTCTGCGCCCTGCTCACCCACCCCAAAACGCAGGAACGCATCATGGGCATGATGGCGACCGGCAAGCCTGTACGCAACTGAAGCTGACCGAAAGAAATTAATCATGAAACAAGTCCAAGAAGCCTACATTGTTGCCGCGACACGTACCCCTATTGGGCGATCACATCGCGGATTTTTTCGCAACACACGGCCTGACGATCTGCTGGTCAAGACCTTGCAAGCGGCACTGGCACAGGTGCCCACGCTAGACCCGCACGCGATTGAAGACCTGATCTGCGGTTGTGCCATTCCAGAAGGGCCGCAAGGCCTGAACATTGCCCGCATTGGCGCGGTGCTGGCTGGCTTGCCGCATGGCGTGGGCGGTATCACCGTGAACCGCTTTTGCGCCTCCGGTCTGAGTGCCATCCAGATGGCGGCCGACCGCATCCGCGTGGGCGAAGCCGACGTGATGATTGCCGCCGGCGTGGAGAGCATGAGCATGGTGCCGATGATGGGTAACTCGCCATCACTGTCGCCAGCCATGTTCAACCACGACGAGAATATTGGCATCGCTTACGGTATGGGACTGACCGCTGAAAAGGTGGCGAACCAGTGGAAAATCTCCAGGGACGCGCAGGACGAGTTTGCCTACCAGTCGCACATGAAAGCCATCGCTGCCATGAAAGCGGGTGCGTTCGGCGCTGAAATCACACCTGTGGAAGTGACTGAGCGCACGCCGAATTTAGACACCGGTGAAGTGAGCAGCACGACGCGCCTGGTTAGCCTGGACGAAGGCGCACG
>JASJPN010000014.1:0-18488 GCA_031426635.1 Polaromonas sp. | reverse complement strand
CCAGGCCGCTAAAGACAACCTGGTCGGCGGCTTTGCCTTGCGCATCGACAGCAACAGAAAATTGCTGGACAACGTGGCCAACATCGCCTGGAACAAGCTGCCCCTGACTTATTTAGACACGTGGACGCAGCAGATTGACAACATCAGCACCGCTCAGATCAAGGCAGCGTTTCAACGCAAATTGCAACCTGACAAGATGGTGACCGTGGTTTTGGGTGGGGTGCAATAATCAAAGCATGTCAAAACTCAAACCCATCGTCCCCAAAAAGAAAGCCATTCCCATCCAACGCCCCAGCACGCCACCGGGCGAGATACGCATCATCGGCGGTGTGTGGAAGCGCACCAAATTGGCGGTCGCCAAACTGCCCGGTTTGCGCCCCACGCCGGATCGGGTGCGGGAGACGGTGTTCAACTGGTTGGGTCAGGATTTAAGTGGCTGGCGCTGTGTGGATGCGTTTGCAGGTACCGGCGCGCTGGGTTTTGAGGCCGCTTCACGGGGTGCGGCGCAGGTGCTGCTGTGTGACCAGCAAGCTGCCGTGGTGGCACAGTTGCAAGCCGTAGCGACCAAATTGGAGGCCAAGATGGTGCGAATTGAACGCGCTGATGGCGTAGGCGCATTGAAGCGACTCCCGGCCAACAGCGTGGATTTGGTGTTCCTGGACCCGCCTTTTGATGCGGCAGGGGTGTTTGATGCGGCGCTCTCAGTCGCCAGTTTGGCGCTCACTCAGACCGGTTTCATCTACCTGGAAGCCCCCAAGCCATTGATGCCTGAAGAGGCAAAAGTGTTTGGCTTGCAAGTTCACCGAGCGGGAAAAGCGGGCATGGTGCACTACCATTTGCTGCAAAAATTGCCAGTCGAGCAAGCTGAATAAACCAGATTAGGGATAATCAAGCCATGTCTGCCCCTCCACCGTCCACGGCCAACACGCAAGCCGAGCAAGCCGTACAGGCTCCACAATCGCGTATCGCGGTTTATTCCGGTACCTTCGACCCCATCACCCTGGGGCATGAAGACGTGGCACGCCGTGCGGCAGGCTTGTTTGACACGCTGATCATTGCCGTGGCGGTGGCGCATCATAAAAAGACGCTGCTTAGCCTTGATGCCCGTATGGAACTTGCCAGAGTAGCTACACAATCCATAGCAAACGTCATGATCCTACCGTTTGATGGCTTGATCATGGATTTTTGCAAAGCTCAGAACGCAATGGCCGTGGTGCGAGGGGTACGCAATGTGACCGATTTTGACTACGAGGCACAGATGGCTGCCATGAACCGCAAACTGTGTCCCGAAGTGGAAACTGTTTTTTTACTGCCTGAGCTAGAGGTGCAACCCATCAGCAGCACCTTGGTGCGTGAGATCAGCAAGCTGGGCGGGGACGTGAGCCAAATGGTCAGCGCCAATGTGGCCCTGGCTTTGCAGGCGGCTCACACATCGGCGGGAGTCTGACGTGGCGCTCTTGATCACCGACGAGTGCATCAATTGCGACGTGTGCGAACCCGAGTGCCCGAACGACGCGATTTATATGGGCTCAGAAATTTACGAGATTGATCCGCACAAATGTACGGAGTGCGTGGGTCATTTTGACGAGCCTCAGTGCGTGCAAGTCTGCCCTGTCGCCTGCATTCCGCTCAATCCGCAGTATGTGGAGAGTCAGGAAGCATTGTGGGCGAAATATCGGCGTTTGCAAGAGGCTGCGGCTTCAGTTGGCGTTCGGGCTGGCGTTCAGGCTTGAGCCGTGGCGGCTTGCTGGTATGCACCACCATCGTGGCCTTGTCCATGTCACCGGCAACCATGTCAGGCACGGCTTTGAGGCTGCGTGTAATGCCCTCGTCAATCAGTTGACGCTGCTCCAGCGAGGGCTTTTTCAGGACCCAATTGATCACTTCAGACTTCACGCCAGGGTGCCCTACACCAATGCGCAAGCGCCAATAGTTGGCGCTTCCCAGCTGGGCATGAATATCACGTAAACCGTTGTGGCCGGCGTGGCTGCCGCCCAGTTTCATTTTTATTTGGCCCGGTGCGATGTCGAGTTCGTCGTGCGCTACCAAAATTTCTTCGGGGGCGATCTTAAAAAACCGCGCCAAACCAGCGACCGATTTGCCAGATAAATTCATGAAGGTTTGCGGCTGCAGCAACCAAATGGTTTGCGTGCCCAGCGTGGTGCGTGCCACATAGCCGTGGTAGCTTTTTTCCATCTTGAGCGTCACCTTGAGCTCGCGCGCCAGCTCGTCAATCCACCAAAACCCCGCATTGTGCCGCGTGGCCGCGTAATCCAGGCCCGGGTTGCCCAAGCCAACAAAGAGTTTGATCATGGCTGTCATCATAGCTGTGAGGTTGGATGCTGAAATAAAAACAGCCCACCGAGGTGGGCTGTTGAATGATCTAACGGATGGTGTTAGATCACTTCTTGGCAGGCGCCTTGGCAGCTGGTTTGCCGCCCTTGGCTGGAGCCGCGGTAGCGGCAGGTTCCACCACTTCAGGCGCAGCCAAAGCCACCACGGACACCAATACCGGGTCGTTCTTGCCGTTGATCACAGCTGTCACGCCTTTAGGCATGACCAGTGCGCTCAAGTGCAGTGAAGTACCTTTCTTCAAGCCGCTCAAGTCTACAGCAATGAATTCAGGCAGGTCTGCCGGGAGGCAAGACACAGCGATTTCAGTGACCACGTGGTTGGCGATGCAGTTTTCGGCTTTCACCGCTGGCGACAACTCGTCACCGCTGTAGTGCAAAGGCACTTTCATGGTGAGCTTGTGGTCGGCTTCAACGCGCTGGAAGTCAATGTGCAGCACGAGTTGCTTGAACGGGTGGTATTGCACGTCGCGCAGCAAGACTTTGCTGTCTTTGCCGTTCAATTCCATGTCCAAAATAGCTGCGTGGAACGCTTCTTTTTTCAGTGCATGCCACAGTGCATTGTGGTCGAGTTCGACGAGTTCTGGCTTGCCAGCACCGCCGTAAATAATGCCCGGTGTACGACCGGAGATACGCAGACGGCGGCTCGCACCCGTGCCCTGCTTTGCGCGCTCAAAAGCGACGAATTTCATAATTAACTCCTAGCTGGGAATCCACCGCGACCAGTGTGATTCCGATTTAAAAAAGACCGTCAAAAAGAATTTTTCGAGATCTACGTGATGTCTCAGATCAGAACAAGGCATCCTGCTCTTGATCGGAGAACAAACTCATGACCGACTCACCGTTGGCAATGCGCTGAATGGTTTCAGCAATCAAAGGTGCCACGGAGAGTTGGCGTATTTTTTTGCAGGCGGCAGCTTCTGCACTTAAGGGGATGGTGTTGGTAATCACCACCTCGTCCAAAGCATCGCCCTGCGTAATGCGTTCAATGGCTGGGCCAGAGAAGATGGGGTGGGTGCAATAAGCGTACACTTTTTTAGCGCCGCGCTCTTTCAAGACTTCAGCCGCTTTGACCAAGGTCCCTGCGGTGTCAATCATGTCATCCATGATGACGCAGTTACGACCTTCGATCTCGCCAATGACATGCATGACCTCGGACACGTTCGCCTTAGGGCGGCGTTTGTCAATAATCGCCATGTCGCAGCCGAGCTGTTTGGCCAACGCTCGGGCGCGCACCACACCGCCCACATCAGGCGAGACGACTATCAAATCCTGATAATTTCTTTGTCGCAAATCGCCTAGCAATACGGGCGAGGCGTAGATGTTATCCACGGGAATATCAAAAAAACCTTGAATCTGATCGGCATGCAAATCCATGGTCAAAACACGCGACACACCCACGGTTTGCAACAAGTTAGCCACCACCTTAGCGGTGATGGGCACCCGGGCTGAGCGCGGACGGCGGTCTTGCCGGGCATAGCCAAAATACGGAATCACGGCGCTGATGCGTTCGGCTGAAGCACGCTTGAGCGCGTCGACCATGATCAGCAGTTCCATCAGGTTCTCGTTGGTGGGTGAGCAGGTCGATTGCACGACAAACACGTCACGGGCACGTACGTTTTGCTTGATTTCAACGGTGACTTCGCCATCGGAGAAGCGACCAACATGCGCCGCACCGAGAGAAATGCCTAAATGCTGAGCAATGTCAGCGGCCATGCCGGGATTGGCATTGCCAGTAAAAACGAGAAAGTCAGGAGTGTGGGCTTGCATGAATGAGATGAGCTTTAAAAATTGCCAAAACAACAAGTTAGCAGGATGTTAACGATATGTTTCTATGGCAAATTTACACAATAAATTTGGCAGGGGCGGAAGGACTCGAACCTTCGCATGCTGGAATCAAAATCCAGTGCCTTAACCAACTTGGCGACGCCCCTACACAGGTTGCTGGTTCATATTTTTCAACATCAACCAACCACCAACAACTTTCAAAGTGACTATTTCAAAAAATAGCCACTGAATTTCTCAACTCTTCACTAAAGCCTTCACCAGACGCTCCATAAATTACTCGACTGCCCAACCCTTCAAAGGGTGGCTGGCCAAATTATCGCAAATTTTAACGACGGCACCTTTAGGCGCAGCTTCTAAATTAAATTTTGCAAACTTTACTAATGCATCATCAGCTATATGTGCAAATACCGCACTACCCGAGCCAGTCATCCGAGGCCGCAGGCCCTGATGTGACAGCCAATCCAAGGCGCTCGAAACATCTGGGCACAGCTTCTGTGCGACTGGCTGCAAGTCATTTCGACCAAAGTCAAATGGATATGCAGCAAAGCCTGAAATTATAGCAGTTCCAGTATCGCGAATCAGGTCCGGGTCGCTAAAAATTGTATTTGTTGCTAATCCGGCGCGTGGTTTGACGACGACAAACCGCGCTTTGGGGATGATCAAGGGTTGAATTTTCTCGCCAATGCCTTCCACCCAAGCGTTCTGGCCATGCAGAAAAAAAGGCACATCTGCCCCTAGTTGCAGGCCGATTTGCACTAATTTAGAGAGCGACAGGTTCAATTTCCATAAGCGGTTCAAGGCCAGCAGGCATGAAGCTGCATCCGATGAGCCGCCGCCCATACCGGCCTGTGCAGGAATGGATTTGGCGATGCTGATGTGCGCTCCTAATGGCGTGGCGGCAAAGGTTTGCAACGCACGTGCCGCGCGCACGACCAAATCATCTGCGGGTAACGTGCTGGTCAGATCCGCGCGGCTGATGCGCCCGTCTGCACGGCGCTCAAAATGCAAGGTGTCACACCAATCAATCAGCATAAAAGCCGATTGCAGCAGGTGATAGCCGTCCGAGCGCCGCCCAGTGATGTGCAGAAACAGATTCAGTTTCGCAGGGGCGGGCACGTCGTACAAGAATTTCATATTTCTTACGCAGGCTTCGTCGCCTAAATAAATTGGATGGTACGGTGCCTGACCCTGGTTTCCTCAAGAGGCCGGCTTCTTAGTAACATCCGGCATTAGTGGCATTAGTAACCTATGTTTTTATGATCACTATGTTCGATTGTTTCGGCATTGGGCAATAAGTGCCACATTAAATAATTGACTGACATGGGCACAATGACACTATGATGATTATTGGTTTCTTGCATCAAATCACGCATGCCTTTTTTAACCACGTCCGAATTTGAGGTATCCATAATGACGTCGACCTGCTCACCTAGCTCACGAATACCCGCTGAATAATCTGCATAACAATTAATGCCTTTTGTTTTGGCTTCTATTAACAAAGGGTTGTTCTCGTTTGGCTCACACACGCCAAGAATGGTGACCTTCTCCGCACCCAATAGTTGCAGTTCCCGAAAGAACTTACCACCAACACGCCCAAGCCCGACAATCAATACGTTGATTTTGCTCATGGTAATACCTTTATTGTTAGCGCGGTTAATCGTTTTGAATTCTACACCCTAATCGCACAATCACATGTATGCCTTTGTGCTCTTCATCCACCCCGTCTTCAAATACCAGATGGTAGGCATGGTTAATAGATGGTTTTTATTTGAAGTATTTTAAATGTGGCGATAGCGCTGATTTTTTGGATTTAATTTCAATAATACATTCAATCACGCCACCTGTGACGAGGCAACAATCAACCTCACGTTGTTCTTTGTCTCTTGGAAAAGATAGCTCCGACGGTATGCCGTATATATTTGTTAAATAATGAGTGTATTTAAGCAGGTGGTTGGCGATTATGTTTGCATATTTTGCACCCATGTCGTCCATGCCCGTGTATTCTCATCAATAAACCTTGAGCTCTTTGCGCCGTGATTTGAGCTTGGTATTTTGATGCCTGTTTGTCCCGGGATACAACAGCTATCACTGATCCAGCACAATGCGCAGTTCAACGACCGGTAGCGGTTCTGTGCGTTTTGCCATGAAGCGCGGACTGTCCGGGTGGCTAAACTGTGATAAATCCGTTTGCCAGCCGGGTGCTGGTGTGTCTCGCCCGGCGAGCCAGTCAAACAAAGCCGCTAGTGGTAGCACGGTGCCGGTCACTTGCTCTACCAGGGCATTGGCAGAGGCGTAATAGCTCGTGTTGCTATTGGACTTCAAGCTCGCCTGCTCGGGTGTCCAGGACAGCTTGACCAGCGTGCCACCGAATGGCGTACTCAATGTCAAATCGCCAGTTTCTGCATTGCCGCTGATGAGAAAGGCGCCAGAAAGAGATTGTGGCGGCTCTGAATCAACGTGTAGCGATAAACGACCTTGGCGGCTGAAGGTCGTGCTGGTCGATGTATCTTTAATGACTAATTCGTCCCTGGTCGGTGTATATTGAGCGCAAGATGCTATTAAAAATGTAGCAAATAGAACGGATGAACTTAGCCAAACACGACCAAAACAGTGCCTGGGGGTCACGGTTTGACGCCTAGGCGTTTCAATGTTTCAAGCAAAGTCGCCTGGCTTGAATTGAGTTGCAGCCCAGCTTTCCAGATGGCAGTGGCTTCGGTCTTGCGGCCTTGAGACCACAGCACCTCGCCCAGATGCGCCGCAATCTCAGCATCCGGCTTGGTCTTAAAAGCGGCCTCCAGGATACGCTGTGCCTCGCTCACATTCCCCATGCGGAACTCTACCCAGCCCAGACTGTCGGCAATAAAAGGGTCGTTGGGGGACAATTGCACCGCTTTTTGAATCAGCGTTTTGGCTTCGGGCAGGCGCAAGCGCCGCTCCGCCAAGGAGTAACCCAGCGCGTTGTAGGCTTGGGAATCTTCAGGCTTGGCGGCGATGACCAATCTCAGCAGGCGTTCCATGTCGTCGAGGCGATTTAATTTTTCAGCCAGCATCGCCAGGTCGTAATTGAGGTCGGACAGGTCTGACGGGTCTGGGCCGTTCGGTGCCACCGCTGCATTGAGACTGGCAATGCCTTTTGCCAACAAGTCATAGGCTCTTTGGTATTGCTTGTGATCGCGCAGCAGCTGTACCTGGGCGGAGAGCTTCAGGCGCACATCATCGGCGCTGTTTTCGGGCAACTCGCCGAGCAGCAGCAGCGCTTCGTCAAGCTTGCCCTGTTTGGCTAAGAGCGAAGCGCGGCGGTTTTGCACAGTAAACGCTTCTTCAGAACTGTCAATGTTGGCTAGCCAAGCCTGGGCTGCATTGAGGTCTTTGTTGTTTTCAGCAATTTTGGACAACAACAAATAGGCGCGGGATAAGCCTGGATGGCGTTGTTCAGCGGGCAGTTGTTCGGTAAGTTGAATAAATTTTTTCAAAGATGCTTGAGCCTGTGTTGCCTTGTTGTCGTTGTTGTCTTGGCTCTCTTGATATTGCATACTGCCTAAAATCAGCCAGCCAGGTGCAAAGTCAGGTGACTCCGTGCTCAGTTTGAGTGCTTGCGTCAAAGCATCCGCAAAGCGCGAGTTGGACAGTAGCGTGCGGGTGTAAACCAGGCGAATTTCAGGTTTGGGTTGATTCGCGGGATGGCCCAGGTATTGTTTAACAATTGATTCAGCCAGCGGTACTTTGGGCCCCATCATCGCTAACGCCAGCAGCGCTGGCTCAGGCGCATTGGGTTGTAGCGCCTGCGCTCGGCGGGCGGCTTCCAGTGCGCCACTGCTGTCGCCCGCAGCAAGGCGTACGCGCCCCAGTGTCGTCCAGGCCGTGACGGCCGTGGCTGGGTTGCTTAAGTAGGTTGATAAAGCTTGTTCGGCCACCAGAGCCGCCGCAGCTTTGTCTGTTGCGCGTGTAAAAATATCTGCCACCGAGGCCAGGGCTTCGTCGCGTTTAACGGCACTGCTTGTGTGGTTGGCTTCACTGGCGAAAAACAAGGCCAAATAATCAGACACAGCCTTGGCCGTTTGATCGGTGCGGTTCAGGGCAATCAAGATTTGCGCCACATAGCGTGCTGCCGCTATGGATTCGGGTACCGCTAGTCGCCAAGCTCGGGCGGCAGTCAGTGCCGACTCGCCCGAGCGCGATTGCAAAGCGATGCTTACGGCGCGCTGAAACAAGGCCTCGTCTTTGGTCTTTCTGGCGCTGTCCAGTATCAAGGCGAAGGCGGCGCGGGGCTCATTGTTCAGCAGACTCAATTCACCCAAAAGAATGTTGTAAAACAACTCGGCATCGAGTTCAGAGTTATTGACTGAATTGGGCGCTGAATCAGTGAGTTGAACAGCGGCTACGGTTGATTGAGGCACTATAACCACTTGGGCCCGTGCGGGTTGCAGCGCATAAACGGTCAAGACCCAGGTTAATCCGAGTAGGCGCACGATTTGCCATCGCCGGATGGCAGGCCGCTTGGTTTTGGCACCGTTCTGAGCAAGCGGGCGACGCAATGCGTGCAAAGTGGGGAGAATATGCTTCATATCAACATGATAATTCATGCGTATAAATCTGATGACGTTCCTTGCACTTCTTTGTTTGTTTGAAAATCACCATGACCTGCTACTCGCACTATGCCTGAACTGCCCGAAGTTGAAGTGACCCGCTTAAGTTTTGCGTCCAACATCGCGGGTGCCCGCGTCTTGGCTGTCCGGCTGGGCAAACCCCTGCGCTGGCCTCTGCAGTGCGAGCCTGATGCCTTGCTGGGCCAAACGGTGCTACAGGTGCGCCGCAGAGGTAAATATTTGTTACTCGATTTGGACCAGGGTTTGCTGCTCATGCACTTGGGGATGTCGGGCAGTTTGAGCTTTAGTCAAGTCGGACAGCTTGGCTTGGCCGTCCCGGCTGCCGGCGCGCATGACCATTTTGACCTGCAAACCACGCGGGGATTGCTGCGGCTGAACGACCCGCGCCGCTTTGGTGCGGTGGTGTATGCACCGTCGGAACAATCGCCGATCGCCCAAAAACTGCTTGGTAAATTAGGCGTCGAGCCGTTGACTGATGATTTCGATGTCAAAAGCTTCTCTGCAGGGTTAAAACGACGCAATGTGGTGATTAAACAAGTGTTGTTGGGGGGGGAGTTGGTGGTGGGCGTGGGCAATATTTATGCCTCCGAGGCATTGTTCATGGCCGGAATTCGTCCCACCACCCGTGCCTCACGGATTAGCCTGGCGCGGGCAAGCAAGCTGCACGAAGCGATTCGTGACGTGTTAGCCCGCGCCATTGCCAAGGGTGGTAGCACCTTGCAAGATTTTTCAAGTGCCAAAGGGGAGAGTGGCTATTTTCAGCTTGAAGCCAAGGTCTACGACCGTGCTGGCTTGCCCTGCCTCAACTGCCAGACGATGATTAAAAAAATCATCCAGGGTCAGCGCTCGACCTTCTTTTGCATGCGCTGCCAGAAACCTTGAACAAGTCATGACTCAACCATGAATATTGCCGAAACAGTCACCCATCCGCAGTCTGCTCAGTTTGCACAGGCCATCGTAGGCTGGCAAAAAACGCATGGGCGGCATGATCTGCCCTGGCAAAACACGCGCGATCCTTACAAAGTGTGGCTGTCAGAAATCATGCTCCAGCAAACGCAAGTGGCCACGGTGAAAGACTATTTCGCGCGTTTTTTAGCCATGCATCCGACGGTGGCTAGCCTGGCGGCTGCCAGCCTGGACGAGGTGCTGGGACTGTGGAGCGGTTTGGGTTATTACAGCCGTGCGCGCAATATGCACCGCTGCGCGCAAGATGTGGTGTCTTTGCATGGCGGCGAATTCCCGAAGCATGCTGTCGCTCTGCAAACCTTGCCAGGCATTGGGCCGTCCACCGCAGCGGCGATAGCGTCACTGTGTTTTGGCGAGCGGGTGGCGATATTGGATGGCAACGTCAAGCGTGTATTGACGCGTCTTTTGGGTTTTGACGCAGATTTAGCCAAAACCGCCCATGAGCGCGCGCTGTGGCGCATCGCCACCGACCTGTTGCCGCATGATGATTTATGGCAAGTGATGCCGCATTACACCCAAGGTGTGATGGACTTGGGCGCAACGCTGTGTACCACGCGCAAACCCAATTGCCTGTTGTGCCCGGTGCAAACGCTGTGTGTGGCGCGTAGTCAGGGGCAGCCTGAACGCTATCCGGTGAAAAGTCGCACCTTGAAGCGCAGCAGCCAGTCGCTGTGGCTGCTGTGGGCCAGGCGCGCAGACGGTGCGGTGTACCTGGCGCAGCGACCCACGCCGGGGGTGTGGGCGGGCTTGTATTGTTTGCCCGTATTTGACAGTTTTGAGACGCTTGCTGCCGCTGTGCCGCAAGTCGAGGTAAAGCACTTGCAGGGCGGTGCCGTCATCAAGCATGTGCTGACGCATAAAGACTTGCATCTGCACCCTATCGAGCTAGTCCATGCGAAAAATGACCATTTGGCCCTCACGGGGCAATGGGTTGGTCAACACGCTTGGTCCACACTGGGTTTGCCAGCGCCGATTCGCAAATTACTGGAATCAACGGCTGGCTAATTCACGTTGCCGTTAATTCTCTATGCCGTTTCAGTGTGACCCAGTGGCTGCCTTGGGTGTTGTCTTGGCTAGCGAAAGCAGCGGCCAGTTGCTCAACGAGGTAGACCGAGCGGTGTTGTCCGCCGGTGCATCCAATTGCAATCGTCACGTAACTGCGGTGGTCGCGCGTCAGGGCGGCCAGCCACTTGCCTACAAATTGCGCAATGTCTGCCTGCATTTCAGACACTTCGGTCACTTGCTCCAGGAAGTCAACCACGGGGGCATCTCGTCCCGTTAAATCCCGTAACTCGGGCTCATAGTGGGGGTTGGGCAACATGCGCACGTCAAACACATAGTCCGCGTCGAGGGGGATGCCGCGTTTGAACGCAAAAGACTCAAAAACCAGGGTCAAGTTGCTGAGTGGTGCTGAAATCAGGGCTTTTACGTAGGCTTGCAGCTGCGCCGGGCGGATGATGCTGGAGTCGATGATGTGCGCGCCTTGGCGCAATTCGGCGAGAGAATGGCGCTCTAATTCGATGGCTTCAACCAAAGCGTGCTGCAGGCTGGGCTCGCTCTGGGATGCTGAGTCGGCTGTATCCAGGGCGGCTGGCGTATCGGGGGTGTTCGATAGCGGGTGTTTACGCCGCGTCTCGGAAAAGCGGCGCACCAAGGTGTCGGTGGTGGCGTCTAAAAACAGCGATTTGATGTTTAATTTGCGCTTGCCAAGCTCGGCCAACAGCTGCGGCACCATGGGCAGAGAGGAGGCGCTGCGAATATCCATCGCGATGGCGACATGTTTGGCCCCGAGTTGTTGCTCCAAGTCCATAAAAGGCAACAGCAGCTCAGGCGGCAAATTGTCGACGCAGTAAAAGCCGGCATCTTCGAGTGCATGCAGCGCTACCGATTTGCCAGAGCCTGACATGCCGGTGATCAAGACCAACTCCAAACTCATACCCGTACCTCGGGTAATGTCTGATAATTAGAGGTAAATATGGATTTATCCAGCGTATTTATTGACTGAGTAGCTATCATTTCTGTAGCATGCGCAAGCGTGGCGTCTGACACCCGCTCGCCGCCCAGCATGCGGGCAACCTCCGCCACGCGCTGCTTGCCCCCTACTGGGCTGACGCTGCTCTCGGTACTGTTGCCAACCAGCTGCTTCGCCACGACGAGATGATGATCCGCGCAAGCTGCCACCTGCGGCAGGTGGGTCACGGCCAGCACTTGCCGGTCGATGCCGAGTTGCTTCATCAGTCGCCCCACAGTTTCGGCCACCGCACCACCCACGCCCGAGTCCACCTCATCAAAAATCAAGGTTTGCGCCGTGCCCAGCTGGCTGGTGACCACTGAAATCGCCAAGGCGATGCGGGACAGCTCCCCGCCCGAGGCCACCTTGCCCACCGGCCGCGGCGTGCTGCCAGCATGTCCTGCCACTAAAAAGCTGACTTCTTCCAGCCCGGCTTCCGTGGGGGATTCGGTTGGGCTCAACGCCACCTCAAACGCGCCACCCTGCATGCCCAAGCCTTGCATGGCCTCTGTGATGGCGGCAGCTAGTTTTGGCGCGGCTTTTTGCCGTTTTTTGGAAATGGCCAGCGCTTCAGCCCGGTAAGCCTTGGCGCTGGCTTGCTCGGAGGCTTCTAGCGCTGCCAAGTCGGTCGATGCGTCTAAGCGAGTCAGCTCTTCTTTCCACGAGGCGAGCAAGACGGGCAGCTCAGCGGGTGTGCGTTTGTAGCGCCGCGCCAAGGACAGCCAGAGTGACAAGCGCTCATCCAATTGTTCCAGTCGCTCAGGCTCCAGCTCGGTTTTGCGTAAATAGCTGCTCAAGCTGTGGGCGGTGTCTTCAATTTGCGCCAGGTTGGAGGCTAAAACCTCAGCCAGCACTTTGAATTCAGGCTCTATTTGCTCTCTGCTTTGTAGCGCGTTGAGGGCTTTAACCAAACCAGCAAGGACACCCGTGCTCAGACCGCTGTCACCTTTTTCATCTTCTTCCAAGGCGTTGAACGCAGTTTGCGCAGCTTCCAGCAACGATTGCGCATTGGACAGCTTGGCGTGTTGGGCATTCAAATCATCCCATTCATCCGCACCGGGTGCGAGCTTGCTGACCTCGGAAATCTGCCATAGCACGCGCTCGCGCTCATGTTGCAAAGTGTCAAGCGCCTGCCGCGCGTTGCCGAGCGCTTTGCTGCTTTGCCGCCATTCGACCCAACACTTGCTCAAGCGCTGGCAAGTGTTGCCCGCATAAGCATCCAGCAGGCCACGCACGGCATCCGGGCGGCTCAAGGTCGCCCAAGCGTGCTGGCCATGAATATCGACCAGCTCATCACCCAAGGTTTTAAGCTGCGTCGCCGTGGCGCTGCTGCCATTGATCCAGGCGCGGCTTTTACCCTGAGCGTCCACGGTGCGACGCAGCAGCAAGGTGTTATCCGCTTCAACCTCATCAAACCCGGCTTCAATCAGCCATTGGCCCAGCCAGGGTTGGCGATCAAGGGGGACTTCAAACTCAGCGCTGACGTCGGTACGGCTGGCGCCTTCGCGCACCCAAGTGGCGTCAGCACGCGCACCCAAAGCCAGTTGCAAAGCGTCGATCAAGATCGACTTGCCCGCACCGGTTTCGCCGGTGAGGACGGTAAACCCATCCGACAGATCAATGTCGAGTTCGCGCACGATGACAAAATCACGCAGCGCCATCCGCTTCAAAGCCATGCTTAAGACCCTCCTTCGTTCCAGTGCAGTTTTTTGCGTAGCGTATCAAAATAACTCCAGCCTGTGGGGTGCAAAAACCGTACGGTGTACTTTGACCGGCTCACCAAAATCCGGTCGCCAATTTTCAGGGCAGCGAGCGATTGCATATCAAAATTGGCACTCGCATCTCGTCCTGCTACTATTTCTATAGCTACCTCGGAAGCATCAGCAAGGACAATGGGTCTGTTTGACAAGGTATGTGGGGCAATTGGCACCAGCACCCAGCCTGGAATCGACGGGTGCAGGAGCGGCCCACCCGCCGACAGCGCATAGGCCGTGCAGCCCGTGGGTGTGGCAATAATCAAACCATCAGCACGCTGGTTAGCAACAAAGCGGCCATCCACTTCAACCCGCAACTCCACCATGCCTGAACTGGCACCTCGGTTAATCACCACATCGTTCATCGCCAGCGCGTCAAACACGCAGTTGCCATCACGCATGACTTTGCCGTGAATGAGGCTGCGGTGATCCTCTTCAAACGCGCCCATCAGCATCGGCGTGAGGGTGTTTTGGTAATTTTCTAACGGAATATCGGTGATAAAACCAAGGCGTCCCTGGTTAATACCAACCAACGGCACGCCGTAAGGAGCGAGCTGGCGGCCAATGCCCAGCATCGTACCATCGCCGCCTACAACCAGACCCAAGTCGCATTGCTCGCCAATACCCGGAATATCCAGGGTCGGGTACTGGGTGATACCGTTTTGCGCGGCGGTGCCGCTTTCAAGCACCACTTGGCAGCCTTGCCGCACCAAAAACGCAGCAATGTCCTCTAGCACGCTCGCGCTGCCAAGCAAACTGGGCGCATGAAATTTGCCAATCAGTGCGACTTTAGGAAAATGTGAAACCAATTTGGAAGACATAGGGCAAATTACATCATTAAAATGACCTCATGCTAGACGATAGAGCCAAGTTATTGCTAAAAGCGCTGGTTGAACGCTATATTGCCGACGGTCAACCCATTGGTTCGCGTACTTTGTCGCGTGCCTCCGGCCTGGAATTGTCACCTGCCACCATCCGCAATGTGATGTCCGATTTAGAGGAGCTGGGGCTGATTGCCAGCCCGCACACCTCGGCGGGACGCATTCCGACCACGCGCGGGTACCGCTTGTTTGTCGATACCATGCTGACGACGCAGCGTGAGCATTTGGCACCCCAAATCTTGGCCGCTGAGCAACCGCAAAAAGTCATTTCCAACGCTGCTTTGCTGTTGTCGAACTTGTCGCAATTTGTTGGTGTGGTGATTGCGCCCAGACGCACCTCGGTGTTTCGACACATCGAATTTTTACGTTTATCAGAAAAACGCTATCTGGTGATCATTGTGTCCCCCGATGGCGATGTGCAAAACCGCGTGATTTTCACCGAGGCCGACTTTTCCCCAAGCCAGTTGCTGGAAGCGTCCAATTTTCTGAACGCCAATTACGCTGGCATGGCTATCGAGCAGGTGCGTGAACGCCTGAAAACCGAAGTCGATCAACTGCGGGGTGAAATTGCCAACCTGATGCAAACCGCCGTCCAGGTCAGCTCCGAGGTATTGAGTCAGGAGCAGGATGAAGTGGTTATCGCTGGCGAACGCAATTTGCTCTCGGTGAGCGATTTTTCGACCGATATGGGCCAATTGCGCCGCGCTTTTGACCTATTTGAGCAAAAAACCCAGCTCATGCGACTTTTGGACACCTCCAGCAAAGCCGAAGGCGTACGCATCTACATCGGCGGCGAAAGCCATGTCGTGCCGATCGAAGATTTGTCGGTGGTGAGTGCCCCTTACGAGGTCGATGGACTGGTGGTTGGCACCTTGGCCGTCATTGGCCCGACGCGCATGCATTACGACCGAATGATCCAAATTGTGGACATCACCTCAAAATTGGTCAGTAATGCGCTCAGTCACAACAAATAGGGCATTTACAATACGGGGTTGAACATCATGTTCATGGTGTTCAAGGCGGGATGTTAGCTCAGTTGGTTAGAGCAGAGGACTCATAATCCTTTGGTCGTAGGTTCAAGTCCTACACGTCCCACCATTTTTTTGATTGCCAAGTGCGTGCCTTGGGTGTTTTTATGAGCAAAGCCTTTACCAAAGAGTCGGATGCTGATGAGGACGACGATGTTGACTTGCCGCCCCTGCCCATCGGCGGCAAAAATTACATCACCCCCGCTGGCTATGCCCGATTACGCGCTGAGCTGTTGTCTCTGATTGACGATGAGCGTCCACGCGTCGTGGAAGCTGTTCATTGGGCCGCTAGAAACGGTGACCGCTCTGAGAATGGCGACTACATTTACGGTAAAAAACGCTTGCGTGAGATTGATCGGCGCATTCGGTTTTTGACCAAACGCTTGGAGATCGCTGAAATCACCGACCCCAGTCACCACCACGGGGATGACCAAATTTTCTTTGGCGCCACCGTGACGTACGAAGACGAGGCTGGTTTGCAGCGTACCGTGACCATCCTGGGCATTGATGAAGCGGATAACATGCAGTCGCAAGTCAGTTGGATTTCTCCTGTAGCGCGGGCCTTGCTCAGAGCCCATGTGGGCGATGTTGTTCGCTTAAGCACACCTGCTGGCATGCAGGACATTGAAATCATCGCCGTCCTTTACCCTGCGCCTCATCGGCCTGGGTAACTTTGGATGGATGGCCAAACGCTGGTAAAAAGGGCAGTCATGGTTCCAGGGTCAAGCTTGAGCTTGTTGGGGAAATACGCTCAGCTGTCAAGACGGATGATGTTCGCCTTAAGTTTTTAAGCGCGGCATCCAAATGAGCACGGTCGCGCACTTCAATGATAAAGCGCAGATCGGTTGTATCTTGGGCGTGTTCGTTACCCATGTCCATATGCGAAATATCAGCTTCTGAGCTGGCCAGAGCGACAGCTACTTTTGCTAAAACGCCTTTCCCGTTGACAACTGTCACAAGCACACCGACCTCAAAACTCCGAACGGGTTCGTCAGACCATTCCACTGAGATAAAACGTTCTGCATCTTTATTTTGCAAGCGCTTGACCAAGGAGCAATCGCTCACATGAATCGTTAAGCCCTCCCCGCGGCCGAGATAACCCAAAATTGGATCCCCAGGGATGGGTCGGCAGCAAGTTGCATATTGAACGGAGGCATTTTCACTGCCATCAAGGATGATGGCGCCTTGAGAAATTTTTTCATGCGTGAAGTAGCGCTCACGCGTGATCAACAAAGCATCCAGCTTTTCACCGCTGTCAGTTAACAAATGCACCAAACGTTTGGCCACAATACTGGCAATGCGTTTGCCAAGGGCAATATCGGCCATCAGGTCGGCACGGTCACGGTTGCCGGTGAATCGCAACAACTTATCCCAAATGGGCAGGTAACCGGGGCTTAAATCTGGCAGTTGTTGCAAACCTTCGGCGCGAATGGCTTGCGTTAATAGCTTTTCACCCAAGTCAACGGACTCGGTTTGTGCCATGGTTTTGAGGTAATGCCGTATTTTGGAGCGTGCTCGGCCTGTCCTGACAAACCCTAGCCAGCCGGGATTAGGGCTAGACGTTGGCAGGGTGAGCACTTCAACGATGTCACCATTTTTTAACTCTGTCCGCAATGGGACTTGATGTCCGTTGACTTTGGCGCCAATGGTGTGGTCCCCCACATTGCTGTGAATGGTATACGCAAAGTCAACCACCGTGGCACCTCTGGGCATCGCCATGATTTTATTTTTAGGCGTAAATACATACACATCATCGGGGAACAGGTCAATTTTGACGTGATCCCAAAACTCAGCTGCATCGCGGGTTTCATCATGAATATCAAGCAAGGACTGGAGCCATTTGGTGCTCATGCGATCAGTGGCTTGGCTACCCAGGTCATTGGTTTTGTAAAGCCAATGCGCTGCCACGCCAGATTCAGCAACCACATCCATGGCGTGGGTGCGAATTTGAAACTCCACATTCACGCTGGCTGGACCGACCAGTGTGGTATGCAAGGATTGGTAACCATTGAGCTTCGGAATGGAAATGTAGTCTTTGAACTTTCCTGGCACAGGTTTGTACATTTGATGCATTAAACCCATGGCGGTGTAACAGTCGATGGTGGATGGCACCACGACGCGAAAACCGTAAATATCCGTGACTTGGGCAAAACTTAATCGCTTGCCATCCATTTTTTTGTATATGGAGTAGAGTGATTTTTCACGGCCGATGATTTGTACCGGCATGTTCAGTGATGCGAACGCCGCTTCAACTTGAGTTTGAACGTCAAGAATGAGATCACGCCGCCGATTGCGTGCCTTGGCAACGGCTTTTGAGAGTATTTCATAACGCCAGGGTTGAAGATGGCGGAAGGCCAAATCTTGTAACTCACGATAAGTTTGGTTGAGGCCTAGTCGATGGGCAATGGGTGCGTAAATATCCAGGGTCTCAGACGATATCCGCTTCCACTTGTCGCGCGGCATATCACCCAAAGTTCTCATGTTGTGGCTACGATCGGCCAGCTTGATCAGGATGACGCGTACATCTCTGGCCATGGCCAAGAGCATTTTCCGGAAGGACTCCGCCTGATTTTCTTCGCGGGTGGTGAAATGAAGCTTGTCCAACTTGGTTAGTCCATCCACCAACTCAGCCACTGGCGCACCAAACCGTTCAATCAATTCGGCTTTGGTTACGCCGCAGTCTTCTATCGAATCGTGCAACAAAGCCGCCATCAGTGCCTGTGCATCGAGTTTCCAGGTCGCGCACTGTGCCGTCACTGCAATGGGGTGGGTGATATAAGGTTCGCCGTTATTGCGCAGTTGGCCCAGATGCGCTTCGTCCGCAAAGCGGTAAGCCTGGCGAACAGCTTCTACATCTGTTGCGTCCAAATAGTCTAGTTTTGCAGTTAACGCGGCAAAGCTGGCTGCCGTTGCGTTGGCAGTCGCGGTCGGGTCTAAGGATTTTTTGGTTCCTGGAGTAGGTGGATAGTACGTGTCACTCATGCCCATACTTTAGCGGTTTGGGGGAATAATTGACCAGCACGGGTCAAAAAAAAGCACCGTCTTGCGGCAATGCCGCTAAGTTAAGCCAAGGCCCTTCGGGGCCTTGGTTGTTTGTGTAGA
>JASJPN010000013.1:1294-2190 GCA_031426635.1 Polaromonas sp. | reverse complement strand
TGTCGAGCGCATGCGTGGCCCCCACGGTGGTGATGATTTGCTCGGGCGCGGCCTGGATGTGGAGCAGCGCGAGCTTGTTGGACAAGGATTGCCGCAAACCGGCATCCCCCATCGGCTCGCCATACTGCAGTGAAAACTTGTTGAGCGCAACGCTGCCTGTCACCTTGCGCACGGCGGCAGACAAAAAGCTGCTGGCCAGCCAGTCCGGCGGAAACACCCCCATGCCTGGCTGCGGTTTGCTGTTGGTCTGGTGAAACATGCCGCGAATCAGCATGGCGGCGTTCACCGGGCGGGCGATGGCTGCAGGTGCTGTGACGCTGTTTGTTGCATCAACATTTGCTATATTTTTAATAGCAGTATAGGCGGTAAATACGCCGGCTGATGTCGAATTTTGTACTTCAACTTTGGATTTCTCCAAACCCAGGTCGCGGACAAAGAAGCCGCGGTTTTTGCGCGCCTCGACCAAACCCAGCGCCAGCAACTGGTCGTACGCGGCCACCACCGTGGACGGGCTCACCTGTTGCTGCTGTGCGCACAGCCGCACGGACGGCAAACGCGCGCCGCTGGCCAACAACCGGTTGCGGATGCGGTCGGCAAAGCGTGCACAAAGCTGATCGGCCAGGGTGTAAGAACTGCTTTTGGTCAACATGGCAAAGTTGTAGTGTGTTGTCGTGGGTGGCAATACAGCATCGAATTCTGAACTGCTTAACTGTACTGCTTGTGTAATGGTTTGCAGCATAAACTGAAGCTACTTTGAATGCAAGCTTGCCTTACCTCTCACGATAAACCGAGATTGTCTATAAGCCCGTTCGGACTGAGCTTGTCGAAGGGTTCGCGAAGACTTCGACAAGCTCAGTCCGAACGGAAGTGTTTCTAATGGTTAATTTGGGATAAAT
>JASJPN010000013.1:0-1284 GCA_031426635.1 Polaromonas sp. | reverse complement strand
ACTCAGCGCCCTGTTGCTCCAGACCACCGCAGCCAGCTTTACACCCGGCCCCAACACCACGCTGTCGACCGCGCTGGCGGCCAACTTTGGCCTGCGGCGCTCGCTGACCTTTGTCTGCGCCGTGGCCGGTCGGCTGGGGGCTGTTGTTCAGCCTGTGCGCTGGCGGGGTGGGGGCTTTGGTCCTGGCCGTGCCGGGTTTGCGCCTCGCCGTCCAGGTGTTGGGTGTGGGGTATTTGTTGTGGCTGGCGACGGTTTGATGTGAACGCCATGAACATATCCCCCCACAACGTCAAAAAAGGCCTCTGGATGGGTTTGGTCGGCGTCACCCTGTTTGCCGCCACCCTGCCCATGACCAAGCTGGCGGTTGGCTCGGCTGCTGTGCCCCAATTGTCGCCCTGGTTTGTGACTTTTGGACGTGCTGCGGTGGCTGGATTGCTATCAATTTTGTATCTGTTATGGCAATATTCACGCCGGATTCAGCCCGGTATGGCCTGGAAAATCCCCAATGTTGGCGAATGGGCGCTGCTGGGCTTCACGGCCGGTGGCGTGGTGGTGGGTTTCCCGCTGTTCATGTCGCTGGCGCTGCAATATGTGCCCAGCACACACGGCGCGGTCGTCACCGGCCTGCTGCCGCTGGCAACGGCGGTGGTGGCGGCTCGCTGGTTCCGCCAGCAGCCGAGCGTGGGGTTTTGGATCTGCGCGGTGCTGGGCACGCTATTGGTGCTGGGTTTTATGGCGATACGCTCACTGGACGGAACAGGACACGCGAGTTTGCATCTGGCCGACGTCTTTCTGCTGTTGGCGATGGCGAGCGCTGCACTGGGTTACATTGGCGGCGCGCGTTTGACGCCATCTTTGGGCGCGGAACGTGTGATTTGCTGGGTATTGGTGCTCTCCCTGCCCTTTACTTTGCCGCTGACCTGGTTCAACCAGCCGGCAGACGCCGCACTTATCCGCGCCAGCAGCTGGTGGGGTTTTGCTTACGTGGCGGTGTTTTCGATGTGGCTGGGCTTTTTCGCCTGGTATCGCGGTTTGGCCCTGGGCGGCGCGGTGCGGGTCAGCCAGGTGCAACTGGTGCAGCCGTTTTTAAGCCTGCTGTTCGCCGTGCCGCTGCTGGGTGAAACACTAGACGCCACCACGCTCGGATTCGGTTTGGCGGTGATTGCCACAGTGTTTGTGGGCAAGCGCATGCCTGTGGGGTCTGCAGCTCTGGCGAAACACGGAAATAGTGCCACATTCTTGCCAGAAGCAGGCGAAAATCAAACCATGACGACATCATACGAA
>JASJPN010000012.1:10596-14668 GCA_031426635.1 Polaromonas sp. | reverse complement strand
AAATGGTGGCCAACATGCGCGTCGGCAACATGGACGGCTACTGCGTCGGTGAGCCCTGGGGCCACCGCGCCATCATTGACGGCATTGGCGTCACCGCTGCCACCACGCAGGACATCTGGAAAGACCACCCGGAAAAAGTGCTGGGCACCACCGGCGACTTCGTCAAGAAATACCCCAACACCGCGCGCGCCGTGACCGCCGCCATTCTGGAAGCCGGCCGCTGGATTGACGCCAGCTTGCAGAACAAGAACAAGATGGCGGAGGTCATCGCTGAAAAGTCTTACGTCAACACCAGCGTGGACGCCATCAACCAGCGCATTTTGGGCCGCTACCAGAACGGCATGGGCAAGACTTGGGATGACCCGAATCACATGAAGTTCTACAACGACGGCGCGGTGAACTTCCCCTACCTGTCCGACGGCATGTGGTTCCTGACCCAGCACAAACGCTGGGGCTTGCTCAACGACCACCCTGATTATTTGGCCGTTGCCAAGCAGGTCAACCAGATCGACCTCTACAAACAGGCGGCAACGGCTAGCAAGACGCCCGTGCCCAAAGACGTGATGCGCACGACCAAACTGATGGACGGCGTGGTGTGGGACGGCAAGGACCCGAAAAAATACGCCGATAACTTCAAAATTCATGCCTGAGGTCAAGATAATGTCACGCAAAACCAGCCTTGACTGGCGCAGCCTGTGGATGGCGGTGCTACCGCCCCTGCTGGGTCTGGCGCTGCTGATTGGTGTGTGGGCCTTGGTGTCCATCTCAACGGCCAGCAGTATTCCGTCGCCGCTTGACACCTTCAAGCAGGCGATGGATATTTTTTCCGATCCGTTTTACCGCAAAGGACCGAACGACCAAGGCGTGGGCTGGAACATCCTGATGTCGCTGGAGCGCGTGGCGGTGGGCTTTGGCCTCGCAGCAGCGGTAGGCATTCCAGCCGGCTTCATGATTGGGCGCTTCGAGTTTTTGAGCCGCATGTTCAACCCGCTCATCAGCCTGCTGCGTCCCGTGTCGCCACTGGCCTGGTTGCCGATTGGCCTGCTGGTGTTCAAAGGCGCCAACCCGGCCGCCATCTGGACCATCTTCATCTGCTCGATCTGGCCGATGATCATCAACACCGCCGTCGGTGTGCAGCGCGTGCCGCAGGATTACATGAACGTGGCGCGGGTACTGAATTTGTCCGAGTGGAAGATCGTCACCAAAATCCTGTTTCCCTCGGTGCTGCCCTACATGCTGACCGGTGTGCGTTTGGCCGTGGGCACCGCCTGGCTGGTAATCGTGGCTGCCGAAATGCTGACCGGCGGCGTGGGGATTGGCTTTTGGGTCTGGGACGAGTGGAACAACCTGAACGTCAAAAACATCATCATCGCCATTTTTATCATCGGCATGGTTGGGCTGGTGCTGGAATACGCCCTGATCAAACTCGCCACTGCATTTACTTTTGAAGAGGTGAAATCATGATCGATTCGTCAAATAACAATCACAACAGCAAATACATCGACATCTCCAACGTCGTGCAAACTTTCAAGACCAAAAAAGGCACCTTCTGTGCTCTGCAAGATATCAATTTGACGGTTTCCAAAGGCGAGTTTGTGACACTTATCGGGCACTCGGGTTGCGGCAAATCGACGCTGCTCAACCTGATTGCCGGCTTGACACAGCCGACGCAGGGTGTGCTGCTGCTGGGCAACCGCGAGATTGCAGGCCCCGGCCCCGAGCGCGCCGTGGTATTTCAAAACCATTCGCTGCTACCGTGGTTGACGTGTTTTGAGAACGTTTACCTGGGCGTGGAACGCGTTTTTGGAGCTGCATCAAAAAGCACCGGCGCACCATCAGAGAACAAAGCGCAGCTCAAAGCCCGTACCGACGCGGCGCTGGCACTGGTGGGTTTGACCGCAGCGGCGCAAAAACGTCCCGGGGAAATCTCAGGCGGCATGAAGCAGCGCGTCGGCATTGCACGGGCGCTGGCCATGGAGCCCAAAGTGCTGTTGATGGATGAGCCCTTTGGCGCGCTCGATGCCCTGACCCGCGCCAAACTGCAAGACGAGTTGCTGGCGATTGTGGCGCAAACGCAAAGCACCGTGGTGATGGTGACGCACGACGTGGACGAGGCCGTGCTGCTGAGCGACAAAATCGTCATGCTCACCAACGGCCCCGCAGCGACGATTGGCGAGGTACTGACGGTTGATTTACCCCGCCCACGGGATCGCGTCGCATTAGCCAAGAGCACCCAATATGCCCGCTATCGACAGGCGGTCATTGACTTTCTCTACACCCGCCAAGGACATGTGGAGAAGCAGGCAGCCTGAAAGAAAGTCCGTGTTTTTAGACAAAAATATGCCATTATCCGGCGTATTTATTGGTTATATTGCTATAAAATAAATAGCAAATAAGCACTTCTTTACGTGCTCATTTGCTGCTATTTTTATGCTCAACTCAGGTGTTTTCCGACGATGCCCGCCAACTCAAACATCGTCACCTGCGGTTTGCCGAAGACGGGTAAGAGTTTGGCATCGGCATTGATGGCGCGCTTATTGGCAGCGTCTTGCAAATTGTTGGCTTTGATATAGTCCCACAGCTTTTTAATCACCTGGGTGCGCAGCACCTGCTCCGTACCAATCACCGCTGCCAAGGACTCACTAGGCTTCAAGCCACCGCTGGCAGACACTTTGCGTGGTGCCTTGGCTACTTTGGCAGCGGCACTTTTCACTGCTACTTTCTTGGCTGGCACCTTTTTCGCCGCTACTTTTTTAACCGCTGGCGTTTTGGCTAACGCGCTCACGGCCTTGCCAAACGGGGTTTTGGTCGCTCGGGCAGGTGATTTGGCAGCGGCTCCTGCCGCCGTTTTACGTGGCGGAAACTTGGAAGGTGCGAATTCAAAGCCGACTTTACCAGCCTCCTTGTCCCAAGCCAGGTGCGCTTTGAAACCCCGTCGGGTGCGCATGGAGACGAATTTGTCCAGCAGATCGGTTTTGCCGGTTTCCAGCAATTTAGTCAGTTGTTCACGCTCAATCGGCTGCTGCAAAATAACTTGACCGCTTTTGAAATCGCAACTCGGCGTGGCTTGCGCCATCGTCGGCACCGACTTCTCACACACGTAGTTTTTCCCATGCTCAAACACAGCGCTGCCGCATTTGGGGCAGGCACCAAGGCTGGTCTGACCGCTGAAGTCGATGATCTCACCCGAACCTTCGGCATTTTTGTCGTCGCCAAAATCAAATTCGAGCTTGTAGTTGTTGGTTTCTTCGTCAAATTTGATGACCATCTCGGCCGTGAAAGGCCAACCCGCCTTGGAGCGAAAGCCGTCCAGGGGGCCGATTTTTCGGTCGGTCAAAAACTGCTCTACCTCAGCCACCTCAAAGGTGCGGCCAGCAGGGGTTTTACCAAATGAGAAGCCGCAGCCCTCGGTGTCGCCCGATTTACCCGTACAGGTGTAGCGACGGTAGTTTTCCTTCACTACGCCACCACAATTGGGGCACGGTGCTTGGAGTGTGGCGTAGTCGCCCGGAATGGTGTCGCGGTCGTATTCTTTGGCTTTTTTCACCATGCGCTCGGTCATGGTCGCAATGTCGGCCATGAAGCTGTCGCGACTGAGTTTACCGTGCTCCATCTGCGCCAACTTGTACTCCCATTCGCCGGTAAGCTCGGCTTTGGAGAGTTCTTCCACGCCCAAACCGCGCAGCAGCGTCATGAGTTGGAAGGCCTTGGCCGTGGGAATCAGCTCGCGACCATCGCGCAACATGTATTTCTCGTTAATCAAACCCTCAATCGTCGCCGCGCGCGTGGCAGGTGTGCCGAGGCCCTTTTCCTGCATGGCTTCGCGCAGTTCGTCGTCTTCCACGGTTTTGCCAGCACCTTCCATCGCGCCCAAGAGCGTTGCCTCCGAATAGCGCGCCGGTGGGCGAGTTTTCAGGCCTTTGGGCTCCACTGTTTCGGCCAAGACCTTCTCGCCGGGCTGGACCGGCACCAAATTGGTAGCGCTTTTGCCTTCGGCATCGGGGGTTTCCTCTGCCGCCTCTTTGCCGTAAATCGCCAGCCAGCCGGGTTTGACCAGCACTTTGCCTTCGGT
>JASJPN010000012.1:0-10496 GCA_031426635.1 Polaromonas sp. | reverse complement strand
TGGTACTCGGCACTCGGGTAAAACACCGCCATGAAGCGGCGCACCACCAGGTCGTACAGCTTTTGCTCGGCCTCACTCAATCCACTCGGTGCCTGCAGGGTTGGGATGATGGCGAAGTGGTCACTCACCTTGGCGTTGTCAAAGATGCGTTTGCTGGGCTTGATGTAGTTGTTGTTGATCGCCGTCAAGGCGTGTGGGGCGAGGTGGCGCATGTCGCTGCCGGCCAGCATCTCGAAGGTTTGGCGCACCACGGGGACGTAATCCTCGGGTAGCGCACGTGAATCGGTACGCGGGTAGGTCAGAGCCTTGTGGCGTTCATAAAGGCTCTGGGCGATGCTGAGCGTCGTTTTGGCAGAAAACCCGAACTTGCCGTTGGCCTCGCGCTGCAACGAGGTTAAATCGAACAGCAGGGGAGAAGCTTGCGTGGTGGGCTTGCTTTCTTCGGTGACAGTCGCTTTTTTCCCGCGCACGGCGTCGGCAATAGCCTGCGCTTCCCGCTGGGACCAGACACGATCCGCCTTGATTTCAGCGTCGTCTGCGTCTTTTTTGTGCGCTGGGTTGAACCATTTGGCCGGGTATTCGCCCGCAACGGCAGCAAACGAGGCGTGAACTTCCCAGTAATCGCGGCTGATGAATTTGCGAATTTTCTCTTCCCGCTCAACCACCACCGACAGCGTCGGCGTCTGTACCCGGCCCACGGTGGTCAAAAAGAAGCCACCGTCGCGCGAGTTAAATGCCGTCATGGCGCGGGTGCCATTGATGCCGACCAGCCAGTCGGCCTCGGAACGACAACGCGCGGCGTCGGCCAAAGGCAGCATTTGGGCGTCAGAGCGCAAATGCGTGAAACCGTCGCGGATGGCCTGCGGCGTCATCGATTGCAGCCACAGGCGCGAGACCGGGTGCTTGGCTTTGCTGTACTGCTGAATCAGGCGAAAGATCAGCTCGCCCTCGCGCCCGGCATCGCAGGCGTTGATGAACGCGCCCACGTCTTTGCGTTTGGCCAGTTTGACAATCGCATTGAGCCGCGTCTTGGTCTTGTCCATCGGCTTCAAGTCAAAGTGCGGCGGAATGACGGGCAAATTGGCAAAGCTCCATTTGCCGCGTTTGACGTCAAACTCTTCGGGCGCTTGAATCTCCAGCAAATGCCCCACGGCACTGGTGACGACGTAGGTGTCGTTCTCGAAATGTTCGTCCAGCTTCTCAAACTTGCCGGCCACCGGCGTGAGTGCTTTAACGATGTCTTGAGCCACTGAAGGCTTCTCGGCAATAACCAGTGTTTTCATATGACTACAATCCCTATTCCTCGCGTGCGCACGCGCGCACCCGTACGTACTAAACATACCAAATTTTTCAGCCGTGGTAAAAAAATCTTCATTAGCACCCAAAAAAACTTCGACTAGCCCTGTCGTTGTAGCACCTCAAAAACCAGCATCTCCCCGGCGTCGCATCGCCGTACGCAGCTCGGGTGTGCATGGCAAAGGGGTGTTTGCCGAGGTAGATATTGCCGAGGGTGAAACCTTGATTGAGTACAAAGGCGAGGTCATTACCTGGCCCGAGGCGCTGCGCCGCCACCCGCATGACCCGAACGACCCGAACCACACTTTTTACTTTTCCATTGACGAAAAACACGTGATTGACGGCAAAGTCAACGGTAACTCGGCGCGCTGGATCAACCATTCTTGCGCCCCAAGTTGTGAGGCTGACGAAGACAACGGGCGCGTTTTTATCAAAGCACTGCGCAACATTACTGCCGGTGAGGAACTCAATTACGACTATGGTTTGGTGATTGATGAGCGCTACACGCCCAAGCTGAAGGCCGAATACCCGTGCTGGTGTGGCGCCAAAACCTGCCGTGGCACCTTGTTGGCGCCCAAGCGTCGCAAATAATAACCATGCAAGAGCGGTGAGCCACTTGCACACGCCCATCCAATGGCCCGCTGAGGCGATTTGGGAAGCCGTCGCGCCTCTGCTGCCCGGCTTCACAGTCGAAGTACTGCCCGACATTGATTCGACCAACAGCGAGCTGATGCGCCGTGCCAAGGCGGGGAAAATCGAGCCTGTCTTGCTGGTAGCCGAGCAGCAAACGGCCGGGCGTGGTCGCTTGGGGCGCGATTGGCACAGTTTGGGCACAAGCGCGTCAGAATCGCTGCCGGCACTGACTTTCTCGCTCGGTTTGCCGCTCTCGCCGCAAGATTGGTCGGGCTTGTCACTGGCGGTGGGTGTCAGTGTGGCGCAGAGCTTGCACCCGGCCATCGGACTCAAATGGCCCAATGACTTGTGGCTGAAGGAGCGCAAGTTGGCTGGCATTTTGATCGAAACGGCGGTGGTAGGCGGCCAACCACACAGTCAACCGAATAGTCTGCGCTATGTCGTGATTGGCGTAGGCATCAACATCAGCGAGCCAGCATCGGCTCAAGCATCTGCTGCGCCCACACGTCCCACACCTCCCTCCTTGCGCACGCCCCCCGCGTGGCTGCATGAACTGTTACCCAACATCCATGCCCCGGAGGTGTTGCAACGTGTGGCACTACCCTTGGTTCAAACCGTGCTGGCTTTTGCAGATCATGGCTTTGCGCCCTTTCAAGCACGTTTCAATACGCTTGATGTGCTGCGTGACCGCACCGTGACGCTGCATGACGGTCAGGATGGCAGCGGCGATACAGCGCGCACGACAGGCCGCGCACATGGCGTCAATGAAGCCGGTGCCTTGCTGGTGCACACGGACGCTGATGTACAACTTGTTAGCAGTGCGGAGGTAAGCGTCAGGCCTCTCTGATTTATACGCTCTGATTTATTCCATGTTACGATTTTTTGTTCTACTGTTGATACTGGCCAATGGCGCTTACTTTGCTTGGTCCCATGACCTGCTCAGCAGCTGGGGGCTGGCACCTGAGCCGCAAAGCGAACCCCATAGATTGAATCAACAAATAGCGCCGGAGCGCATTCACATTCTTAAAATCAACGACGCACCCGTGTCAGCCATGATCGCTGCAAATGCCGTTGCTGACACACCCGGTATGCCCAAACCACCCATCGTATCAAATGCAACTGCCGCGCCAAGCATGTGCATGCAAGCGGGCGTGTTTAACGACAAGCAAAGCGCTGTGCTGCGTCAAGCGCTCACGGCCAACTTACCGGTCGGCAGTTGGCGACTGGAGGCCACGGCCCTGCCCACGCGCTGGATTGTCTATATGGGCAAATACCCAGACAACAACACGCGGGATCTTAAAAAGTCACAGCTGACCAAAATCAAAGTGCCTTTTGAGGTGTTGACGGAAGTCGCATTAGAGCCTGGGATTTCTCTTGGCAGCCATGCCAGCCAAAACGCCGCCAACCAAGCGTTAAGTCGCCTGGTCAAGCAAGGTGTGCGCACAGCCAGGGTGTTGCAAGAGCAGCCTGGAAAAATGGGTTTTCAGCTCACCGTACCCGCTGTGGACGAGTCCACGCGCGCCAGACTCACGGCCCTGCGCGTTCAACTGGCTGGCAAACCTCTGCTACCTTGTAAAAGCCAAGATACTGGTTAAATTTTGACTAATTTGCAGATCAAAAGACAAGCTGATGGCAGCGTTACGGATTGGCTAAAAACCGTACCGTGAACAACGCGCCAGCTGGAACATGGCCTAGCCTGGCATCTTCTACGGTCAAGGTAGCGGCGTGTTTCTTGGCGATCTCTTGCACAATCGCCAAACCCAATCCGGAACCATCTGTGTTGTTGCCTAAAACACGGTAAAACGGCTGCATGACTAACGCGCGTTCAGCTTCCGCAATGCCTGGCCCCGTGTCTTCAACTTGTAAGAGCAGGGCTTGCCCATAAGCGTCAGCCAGCACACGCACCGTCACCACGCCGGGGTGATCGATCGTGGATGGGGTGTAGTTCAGCGCATTGTCAACCAAGTTGCGTACCAACTCTTTGATCAAGGTGGGGTTGGCTTGCACCATCACGCCGGGGTCGCCCACCTGCGCGCCTTCAAACCCAAGGTCAATGTGCTTATCCATCGCGTGGGGAATAGCGTCCTGCACCACGTCGCGGGTGAGCAAGGCCAGGTCACAGGCTTGTTGCACAAGAACGTTGCCACCCCCTTCAGCACGTGCCAGCGCCAACAGCTGATTTACCGTATGGGTGGCGCGAATACTGGAGCGTCCAATTTGCTGCAAAGACAACTTCAAATCGTCCGTGCTGGTACTTTGCCGCAAAGCCAAATCCGCCTGCATTCGCAGCCCAGCCAGCGGCGTTTTGAGTTGATGGGCGGCATCGGCCAAAAATCGCTTTTGGGTAGCCATGGAGTCCTTCAGCCGCGTTAACAAGCCATTCACTGACGACACCAGCGGCACCACTTCTTGCGGCACCGAAGTCTCATCGAGTGGACTCAGGTCATCCGACTTGCGAGCCCGAATACGCGCCTCCAATTGGTTGAGAGGCCGCGTCCCCCGCACCAGCGCCAGCCACACCAACAGCACAGCCAATGGCAAAATGACGAACTGCGGCAGCATCACGCCTTTGATAATTTCAGTGGCTAACACCGAGCGTTTTTCGCGTGTTTCTGCCACCTGCACCAGGGCGTCGCGGGCACCGGGTGTGTCAGATTGAATCCAGATCGCCGCCACACGCACCGGCAGTCCCCGGATTTCTTCATCGCGCAGCTTGACCTCCCACGCCGACGTTTTGATGCTCTCGGGCGGCTCGGGCAAGTCTTTCTCACCACTGAGCAACTCGCCGCGCAAGCCGATGACCTGATAATAAATTTGATCGGAATCATCAGCGCGTAACAACTCTCGCGCAGGCTGGGGCAAATTGAACTGCGCATGTCCATTTTTAACCACCACCAGCTGTGCCAGCGCTTGGACGTTGTACTCCAGCGCGCGGTCAAACGGTTTGTCGGCAATGTTTTGTGCCACCAACCACGTCAAAGCCAGGCTGGCCGGCCACAAAAGCAACAAAGGCGTGAGCATCCAGTCCAAAATCTCGCCAAATAGCGAGCGCTGCTCACGCCGGAAAATGCTCGGAGCCGTTAACTTTTTCTTAAAAACAGACATGTTGTACTGGCTATTCCAAACCGTCACCTGAATGTCACGTGGAGATCATTTCAATGCGCAATTTTCTCTAAGCAATAGCCCAAACCCCGCACGGTGGCGATGCGAATCGGCCCTTTTTCAATTTTTTTGCGCAGCCGGTGGATATAGACCTCAATGGCGTTGTTGCTCACCTCTTCACCCCACTCGCACAGGCGTTCGACCAGTTGATCCTTACTCACCAGGCGACCACTGCGTTGCAACAGCACCTCCAAGAGACCCAGTTCACGCGCAGACAGCTCCACCATCCTGCCATCAATCGTGGCCACGCGGCCCGCCTGGTCGTACTCTAGCGGCCCGTGCTTGATGGTGCTGGCTGCGCCGCCCATGCCACGGCGCGTCAAGGCGCGGACGCGGGCTTCCAGCTCCTGCAGGCTAAAAGGTTTGGCCATGTAGTCGTCTGCACCGTAATCCAGACCCTTGACACGCTCTTCCACGCTGTCGGCGGCGGTAAGAATCAGGACGGCCAGCTTGGAGCCGCGCGCGCGCAGCCGTTTAAGCACTTCAAGGCCATGCATTTTCGGCAAGCCCAGATCAAGAATGAGCAAGTCAAACTCGGTATTGGTCATCAATGCAGCATCAGCCTGTGAGCCATCGGGCACGTGATCGACGGCAGCACCCGCGCTACGCAAGGTGCGCAAGAGCCCGTCCGCCAAGACTTGGTCGTCTTCGGCAATGAGAATTCGCATGGTTGTCTCCGGCAAGGTATTTGATTGATTTTAGGGCCATCCACGGCACAAAAGTCTGCACCAAGGACTTACATGCAGATATTGCACAATACGGCGGTGCTCAACGTCTTGCAAATCACCTTCCCCTTTTTTGCCCTCGTGCTGTGCGGCTATGTGGCCGCCCGCAAGGGCGTTCTGCCGCACGCCGCCATTCCCGGGCTGAATAGTTTTGTGCTGTTTTTCGCTCTGCCGTGCTTGTTGTTCCGATTTGGTTCCTCCACACCGATTGCACAGTTGCTTGATGCCAGCGTATTCGGGGTGTATTTGTTTTGTGCATTGGTGATGGTTGGATTTACCATCGCTGTGACCAAGAATCAGCGCATCCGCTGGAATGACGCTTCTTTGGGCGCTTTGGTGGCGGCTTTCCCCAACACCGGTTTCATGGGTGTGCCGCTGCTGGTGGCCTTGCTGGGTGCGCGTGCCGCAGGGCCCGCGATTGTGACGATTGTGGTGGACATGGTCATAACCAGTTCCTTGTGCATTGCGCTGTCCAGACTCGACGGCGCTGACGAGCATGGCTTTAGCAAAGCGGCCAAAAATGCTCTCAAAGGCGTGTTTGCCAACCCGATGCCATGGTCGATCTTGCTCGGTGCTCTGGCATCGGCGGTGGGCTTGCAGCTTTTTAAGCCAATGGCTGTCACTCTGGGCCTGCTGGCCGACGCAGCCTCGCCGGTCGCGTTGTTCACCATTGGCGCAGTACTGGCTCGTTCACACATGAACGCCCACGAGCGCCTGCCGCTGCGCGACTATTTACCCGTCGCCCTCATCAAGCTGTTCTTGCATCCGCTGCTGGTCCTGCTGGTGGGCTTGGCAGCCAAACAAATCGGCGTACCGCTGGACAACTTTGCGCTCACCGTGCTGGTGTTGGTTGCTGCCCTGCCCAGCGCCAGCAACGTGTCACTGCTGGCCGAACGCTTTGGCGCCAACAACGGGCGCATTGCACGGATTATTTTGGTCTCTACGGCGCTGGCATTTTTGACTTTTTCAGGGGCCGTGGCGTTGCTGCGGCCTTAAAAGCTTGGCTTTTGTAGGATTTCTAAATCACCAGCGGGTCCACATCCACCGCCCAGCGGATCAGACCCTTTTGTTTGGTGGTTCGTAGCACTTCATGCCAGCGACTCAAAAACTGTTGCAACGCTTTGCGGGAGTGAGATTCAACCAGCATCTGGGCGCGCTCGACGTTGGCGACGCGTTGCATGGTCATGGGGACGGCAGGATAGAGGATGATGTGCTCGAAGCCCTCGACCACATCGGCCAAACCTGCCGCTTGAGCGCTGGCAGCGGTTAAAAAAGCTTGCGCGGCCTCTTGCGTACGCGCCTCCGAGCGCACCAAGGCGCTGTAGCCAAACGGGGCCAGGGTGGCCATTTCACGCTCTTTAAGCTGCTCTGCCGCAAAACCGGGGTAATCGTGCTTCTTCAAGGCCAGATACAGCGGGTGCAGGGGATGGTGAGTTTGAATCCACATTTCGCTGCGCCCGCCCTGCGCTGCCTCGCGCCCTGCCCGGCCTGCGGCTTGCATCAAGAGGCTGAACAAGCGCTCTGGTGCGCGGAAGTCGCTAGAGAACAGCGCACCATCAGGGTTGACGGCGGCCACCAGCGTGATGTTGCGAAAGTCGTGCCCCTTGGCAATCATTTGCGTGCCGACCAAGACATCGACCTCACCGGCATGTACCTGAGCCAGTTGCTGCTGCAAAGCGCCTTTGAATTTGGTGCTGTCGGCATCGATACGGGCGATGCGAACGGGGGAGCCATCAGGGCGCGTGACACCAGACAACAAATCGGCCAAGTGTTCTTCCAGTTGCTCGGTGCCGCGCCCGATGGTGCTGATGTCGGTGTTACCGCAGGCGGGGCAGGCACGCGGCACGCGCTGGGTAAAGCCGCAGTGGTGGCAGCGCAGGGTGCGGTCGATTTTATGAAACACGCGGTAGGCGCTGCAATGCGGGCATTCGCTCTTCCAGCCACAATCACCGCAGTGCAGCACGGGAGCGTAGCCACGGCGGTTGAGAAAAACCATGGCCTGTTCGCCACGCGCAATGCGCTCGGCAATGGCCGCCAGAAGTGGCGGTGACAACACGGTCTTTTTAGGCTGATGCTCCATGTTGACGGTCAGCACTTTGGGCAGCACACCACCGCCAATGCGTTCAGCCATGATCAGGCGCTGGTAGCGCCCCCCTTCCCCGGCGGGACGGCTGTGGTACCAGCTCTCAAACGAGGGCGTGGCGGAGCCCAAAATCACCTTGGCGTTGTCGAGCTTGCCCCGATACACCGCCAAATCGCGCGCCGAGTAGCGTGCGCCGTCCTGGCTTTTGTAGCTGGGGTCGTGCTCTTCATCAACCACAATCAGCTTTAAATTTGGCATCGACGCGAACACAGCCATGCGTGTACCGAGCACGATACGCGCTGTGCCAGAGTGCGCTGCCAGCCAGCTTTTCAGACGTTGCGGATTCGTCATGCCGCTGTGCATGGAGACAACGGCCTCATCACCATACAACCGGCAAAAGCGCTCGCGCACGCGCTCCTCTAGCTGCGGCGTCAAATTAATCTCGGGCACCATCATCAGCACTTGCGCCGAGGGATCGCTTTGCAACACCTGTAGCGCCACTTGTAGATACACCTCGGTTTTGCCACTGCCAGTCGCACCGAACAACAAGAACGGTCCATTTTTAGTGCCTACTTGATCTATAGCCAGTGTTTGCTCTGCGCTTAATGCTATCTTATTTACAGCATTTTGTTTATCAACCGGTACCGGGGCATCGGGCAGTTTTGTTCTTTTTAGCCGGCGCTCAACCTGGCTTGCGTTCAGGGTGCGCAACTGGGGTGGCAATGCGGACAAAGCCACTTCGCCCAACGAACGCTGGTAGTAACTGGCGGTAAAACTGATGAGTTGCCGCCAAGCTTTTGATAAGGGCGTGATGCCCAGCTCGGCCGTGATGCATTTGATGTCAAGCGGCTTGCCACCCGTGCCGGGCAACTCCGGCGGTATTTCCGGGAATAACGCCCAGACAACACCCATCACCTCGCGCGTACCCAAAGGTACGCGCACCAAGGTGCCGGGCGGCAAGACCACCTCGCTGCGGTAGGTCAGTGGCCCAGCGACATTACTGTGCGCAGGCGTTTGAACAACCACTGAAAGCCAATGCATCATGCAACTATCAACCACGTGTGATCCACATATTTATCTCGAAAATTATCTAAGGTAGAGTACTGGCCATAGCCGTCATCCACAAAGAGGATTGCAACCATGGTGAAAAAAGCACCACGCCGCACTGCTGAACGCATTTTAGAGGTCACGCTTGACCTGTTTAATCGCTTTGGTGAACCCAATGTGTCCACCACCTTGATATCCAACGAGTTGCACATCAGCCCCGGCAACCTCTACTACCATTACCCCGCCAAAGACGAACTGATTAACGCCTTGTTTGACCGCTTTGAGCGATCTTTGAACGAACTGCTCCATGCCAGCGACAGCGTGCGTAATGTGGAAGACGCTTGGTTCTTCATGCACACCTTGTTTGAGTTGATTTGGCAATATCGTTTTCTCTACCGCGATTTGAATGATTTACTCAGCAAAAACCGGCGGCTGGAAACACATTTCCAATCAATTTTGAAAAGCAAAACGCGTTCAGTGAAAGTCCTGCTTGATGGCATGAGCCGCAGTGGTGCGATGGTCATTGATTCGCGTGAGGTGGACACCACCGCCACCAGCATGGTGGTGGTGGTGACCTATTGGCTCAGTTTTGAGTATGTGCGCGACCCCCGTCATGCGCTGGAGCCCGAGCATGCGCAAGCTGCGCTATTGCGCGGCGCGCACCATGTACTCAATTTGTTGGTGCCCTATTTGGAGCCCCTGCAGCGCACCCATTTGATGCGTTTGGTGGGGACGTATGGTGCAGGTCCGAAGTAAGATTTCGGTTGTACCTGGTTATTATGTAGCGTTATAGAAAAATCACCAAAGGAGACGCACGTGGCCAAATGGACCCCTTTCCCCCATGCAGGTGACTACGCCTTCGATGCCGCTAGCGTCAAGAAAAACTGGGCGCACTTGCACGCCGGTGACGCCGAGCCTCTGCCCCAAGATGTCAACGTGCTTGAAGCTTGGGCATTGTTTCACGCGGGAGAATTCCAGAAAGCTGCCGAACTGGGGCTTCAACTGGGCGGTGCGGGCATCACGGTGGCCAACAAAGCCACCTGCATTTACGCCAACTACCTTGAAGCCAAGGAGAGCACCAGGCTCGCCTTATTCATGGAAGTAGCGGAACGCGCTGAAAAACAAGCCCAGGAGGACCCCAACAACCCCAACAATGCCAATGCTTATTACTGGCAAGCCTATGCTTTAGGTCGCTACAGCCAGGGCATCAGCGTGGCCAAGGCGCTGGCGCAAGGTTTGGGCGGCAAGGTCAAAGAGGCATTGGAAAAATCAATTCAATTGCAGCCCAGGCACGCTGACGCACACATTGCACTGGGTGCTTTTCATGCCGAAGTGATTGACAAAGTGGGCTCGCTCATTGGCAGCATGACCTATGGTGTCAAAAAAGACACCAGCTTCAAGCTGTTGCAAGAAGCACTGAAGCTCAACCTCAGCTCAGCCCTTGCCATGATTGAGCAAGCCAACAGCATGGTGATGCTGGAAGGCGCCAAGCGCATGCAAGAAGCCACCAAATTGTATGAGGCAGCCGCGGCCTGCAAAGCCTTCGATGC
>JASJPN010000011.1:1846-2216 GCA_031426635.1 Polaromonas sp. | reverse complement strand
GGGCAGAATTCTATCTTGCGCCGCTTGATATTGATCTCATCTAGAGTTTTGTCGGTAAAGGCTCAGAAGATCTGATTCAACGAGTACTTTCTGTTAATTTCACTCTCGAAAAAATAGAACAGCATTTTGAAGCCGCGATGGCATCCTACCAACGACACTATCTCTCCATCAACGGCGACTACAGCACACTCTATCCAGGTGTTATTGAAGGCTTACAGTCTATGCGTGCATGCGGCTTACGCCTTGCCTGCGTGACCAACAAACCTCTAGCATTTACTTTGCCGCTGCTAGCTAAAAAACAACTGGCCGATTATTTTGACATTGCCTATGGCGGCGACGGCAAACTCAGCGACACCGACATCATTATGCA
>JASJPN010000011.1:0-1836 GCA_031426635.1 Polaromonas sp. | reverse complement strand
GCCTATGGCGGCGACTCCTTCGCACATAAAAAGCCAGATCCGGTTGCCTTATTGCAAGTCTGCACGGACTTTGATTTAGCCCCATCGCAGGTATTGGCCATTGGAGACTCCTCCAATGACGCGCAGGCGGCACGTGCGGCGGCCTGCCCGGTGCTTCTGGTACCATACGGTTACAATCATGGCCAGGCTATACAAAATGTCGAAAGCGATGGTATAGTTGCCTCCTTGCTGGAAGCAGCACGACTGTTTTCCCGCTAATTATTTAACATCTAATAACGTTCAACACCCCAGAATGTTTCTCGACAAAAAACATCCCGCAATGATCCCAGGCACGTTTGAGGCCTGGCTGTGGCGACGCTGGCAAGCTTAATCCTTTGCCACGCAGAATAACGTCCATCCTTTGCGTTATTTCTGATAGTTTTTTTACCCTGTCTTACCCGCTAAATCTGGAACCTGAACCTTCAGGCTCCGTTTTCATGACGGCTGAAAGCACAAAATGACCGAACTCGAATTTACATCGCTGGCCGCACAAGGCTACACCCGCATTCCCATGATCGCCGAGGCTTTAGCCGATCTGGAAACCCCGCTCACCCTATATCTGAAACTGGCGCAAACCCAGCACGCCGGCAAAAATACATTCTTGCTTGAGTCGGTCATGGGGGGAGAACGCTTTGGCCGCTACTCGTTTATCGGCCTCCCCGCCAGCACCTTATTACGCAGCTACGGGATGCGCACCGAGGTGCTTAAAAATGGCGTCGTCGTAGAAACCGTTGAGGGCAATCCGCTCGACTTCATCGCCGAATTTCAAGCTCGCTTCAAGGTCGCACTGCGCCCTGGTCTGCCACGCTTTTGCGGCGGTCTGGCCGGTTACTTTGGCTACGATGCGGTGCGTTATGTGGAAAAGCGCCTGGAGCACTCGGCGCCGAAAGACGATCTGGGTCTGCCCGATATTCAATTATTACTGACCGAAGAACTCGCGGTGATCGACAATGTCTCCGGCAAGCTGTATCTGATCGTGTATGCCGATACCACTCAGCCGGAAGCCTGGTCGAAAGCGCGCCAGCGCCTGAAAGACTTGCGCGCCATGCTGCGCCGTAGCGTCGATGCGCCGGTCACTTCGGCCTCGACGCGCACCGACAGCATCCGCGATTTTGCCAAGGCCGACTATCTGGCCGCGGTTGCCAAAGCCAAGGAATACATCATGGCGGGCGACCTGATGCAGGTGCAGATCGGCCAGCGCATCAAAAAACCCTATGTCGATTCGCCACTCTCGCTATACCGCGCGCTGCGTTCACTCAATCCTTCGCCCTACATGTATTTCTATAATTTCGGCGACATGCAGATCATCGGCGCCTCGCCAGAAATCCTGGTGCGCAACGAGACTCTGAATGACGGCAACAAAAAAGTCACGATACGCCCGCTGGCAGGCACCCGCCCACGCGGCGCGACACCGGAACAAGATGCGCAACTAGGCGTTGAGTTGCTATCCGACCCAAAAGAAATCGCCGAACACGTCATGCTGATTGATCTCGCACGCAATGACATCGGGCGCATCGCGCAGACCGGCAGCGTCAAAGTCACAGACAAAATGGTCATCGAAAAATACTCGCATGTGCAGCATATCGTATCGAATGTCGAAGGCGTCTTGCAAGCGAATTTATCGAATCTCGATGTCCTGAAAGCCACCTTCCCCGCCGGCACTTTATCCGGTGCGCCCAAGGTAAGGGCGATGGAATTGATCGACCAGTTAGAGCCAACCAAGCGCGGCATTTACGGCGGCGCCTGCGGCTACTTGTCGTTTGGCGGAGAAATGGATCTGGCCATTGCGATACGCAC
>JASJPN010000010.1:0-13446 GCA_031426635.1 Polaromonas sp. | reverse complement strand
TTTCAAACCACTCAAAACTGGGCCAGCCAAGTGCGTGGTTTCACGCTTGAGGCGGGTGACATCAGTTTTGAGGCCGCGCGGGATGTGCTGACCGCCACCAGTTTGATTGAAAAAGCCGGTCTGGCAGGCTCAGATGATGCCCGGCGCGACCTGCTGGCGGGGCGCCTGGTCGAGGCCGCACACCAGCTCGCCAGCGCCGCCGCAGCGGTTGCGCCTGGTGGGCGACTGGCGTGGGCTGAGCAGGCACGGTCAGGTGTATTCAACAGCATGGCGACACCTGTTTTTCAGTGGCTTAATTGGGAAAGCGCTTTGGCAAGCTTGGCGCTGGCTTGGGTATCCATCAGCAATTACGCCAGTGATGTGTTGTTTGAGGATGCTTTGGTTAAATCTAAGGTGGACTGCCTGCTGGTGCTGGAGGGTTTTCAACGCGACCCCTTGATACAGGCGTTGACGCGGCATTGGGGCGAGCAAGCGGTGTGTTTGCCTGTGCAACTGCTACAACAGCGTGCCCAAACGGGCGACAGCTGTGGTGACAAGTTAGGCGAGATATTTCTTCATAAAACAGGAGATGCCCAAGACGAAGCCCAGCGTGCCGCTGCTTGCGTGTTGCGTCACATCGAGGCTGGCCGCATCCCCGTGGCGCTGGCGGCGACGGACCGTGCCTTGACACGTCGCATCCGTGCCATGCTGGCAACGCAACATGTGGTGGTGCGCGACGAGAATGGCTGGAAGCTCTCCACCACCCGCGCAGCAGCGAATGTCATGGTCAGTCTCTCCGCTTGCGCGTGGAATGCGAGCGCGGACAGTGTGCTCGATTGGCTCAAAAACGCCTCGTTTGTCACGACGGTGCAGGTGCAGGCACTGGAAAAAGAGCTCCGGCGTGCAGGTGCCACCGTTTGGCAGGCTTGGGCGCAGACCGCGTTGGCCACTGTCGTGTCAGCCGAACCAACAGACCGCCCCACAGATCTGAAATTAGCAGCACAGTCAACCGCAGCTTTGATTGAAAGCTTGCGCGCGCCGCTCCAAAAGCCGCGTCCCCTGGCGAATTGGCTGATCACCCTGCGCGAGCTGTTGCAAGCCAGCGGCCAGTGGGCCGGTCTGTTAGCGGATTTGGCGGGTGAAAAAGTGGTATCCGTGCTGCGTTTGTTCGAGGGCGGCGAGCTTGAATTTACCGACCTGCCGCAAGCGCAGCGCCGTTTGAGTTTGTCTGAATTCAGCGCCTGGGTGGACGTGGCACTGGAGGCCGCCAACTTTATCCCCGCCTATCCAGATAGTGAGAATAGCGCACAAGCTGTCCAAGTCGTGATTTTGCCCATGAGCCAGCTGCTCGCCCGTTCGTTTGCGGCAGCGGTGTTACCCGGCTGTGACGAGGTGCGGCTGAACCCTTCACCGGATTTACCGGGGCTGTGGTCGGCGGCTGAGCGCAAAGGACTGGGCTTAACCACCCGTGAAGAGCAAGCCCTGGCGACCCGCTTGGCTTGGCAGTGTGCGCTGCAAACGCCGGCGTGCGACGTGCTGTGGCGGCAAACTGAGAGCACCGGCGAGCCCTTGCTGGCCAGCGCTTTGGTGCAAAGTTTGGCTTTGACACTGGGAATCACGCAGCCCATCACCACGGCGACTGAGCCCAGGCCAGTTCGGCAGCTTGCAGCCGCACCCACGATGAGGCCTTTGCCCGTGGGTGATCAGTTGCCCGTGGCGCGTTTGTCGTCCAGCGCCTATGACAAATTGCGAACCTGTCCCTATCAATTTTTTGCGCTTCAGCAACTGGGTTTGCAAGAAAACGATGAGTTGGAAGAAGAATTGGGTAAGCGCGACTTTGGGCTCTGGTTGCACGCTGTGCTGAGTCACTTTCACGAACAGCTAAAAGCGAGCTCAAATGTGACACTGACCAGCGATTTAACTGACAGATCTGCTATGCTAAATATAGCAGCAGAGCAAGTCACGAAAACTATGAAGCTGCCTGTTGATGCCTTTTTACCGTGGGCGGCGACGTGGCCGAAACTACAGGGTGGGTATTTAGACTGGCTCGCTGGCCATGAGGCACAAGGTTGGCAGTTTGACCAATCAGAGACTTGGAATGAGATGCCATTGGGTGGGCTGACCTTGGTGGGCAGGATTGACCGGATTGACCGCCTCCTGGATGGCACACTGATGGTGCTGGATTACAAGACTGAAAACGCAGGTGTCACGAGGAATCGTTTGAAAGAGCCTTTAGAGGACACCCAACTGGCGTTTTACGGGGCACTGGTGGATGCGGACTCGTTGCGGGCGGCGTATGTCAATGTCGGTGAAAAAGACGGCAGCGCTACTTTTGAACAGGAGGATATTGTGGACAGCCGAGATGCTTTGATTGCAGGGATTTTGGACGACATGCAGCGGATCGGCGAAGGGGCGGTTTTACCAGCGCTGGGGGAGGGCAAGGCCTGCGATTATTGCGCGGCGCGTGGGCTGTGTCGGAAGGATTTTTGGGGGATCGCCAGATGACACAAGCTGCTTACGAATTAAACGGAAAGTCTGTTTCCAGTGCCCAGTTTTACGCCATTGCTTGCGACCCGCGTCGCAGCGTTGCTATTGAAGCTTGCGCGGGGGCGGGGAAGACCTGGATGCTGGTGTCGCGGATGCTTCGTGCTTTGCTTGAAGACGAGACAACCCAGGCACATGAAATCCTGGCCATCACCTTCACCAAAAAAGCCGCTGGTGAGATGCGCTTGCGGCTACAGGAGTGGCTGGCGGAGTTTGCAGCTGCGCCGCTTGAAAAGCTCGAAGAAGAGCTGGTTTTGAGGGGAATGAGCCCTCAGTCGGCGAATCATAAGCGGGAGGTGCTGCAAAATTTATATCAAACGCTGCTCGGCAAGGGGCGCGGGGTGCAAATCCGTACCTTTCACGGCTGGTTTGCGGCGTTATTGCGGACCGCGCCGCTGTCGGTATTGGAAGATTTGAATTTACCTGCCAATTACCAGTTGTTAGAGGACGACAAACTGGCTGTGCCGGGGGTGTGGCGGCGGTTTTTTGCAACTTTGTTAGCAGAACCGGCAGCGCGGCAAGATTTTGAGGACTTGGTGCAGGAGTATGGTCGTGCGCAGGCGCTCAAAGCCTTGGAGGAAGCGCTCTCCAAGCGGGTTGAGTTTGTGTTGGCCGATCAAAACGGGGTGCTGGAGTCGTCGGTCCCGCATTTTGGTCAGTTGTACCCAGCGTTCGCTGACTTTGAGACGCCCGCTGCGGCTTTGGAGACTGAAACTGCGCGTCAAAACTGGCTGGCGTGGGCGCGTGAGTTAGGCAGTGAGAAGCTCAAAACACCTCAAAACGCAGCGCAAGCCATCATCACAGCTTATGAGTCGCCCGCCGGATTAGTGCGACTGATGGCACTGCGCAAGGCATTTTTCGTGGCCACTGAAGACCGTTTGACGCAGCATTTGCTGAAATATCCAGCGGCGCAGCGAGCGGAAATGGCGCTGAAAACCTTGTGCGATGCACAAACGCAGCACCTGGCTTGGCTGCACCAACAGCGTATGACGCGCTTGACACGCCTTTTGAATACCGAGTTTGCGGCATTGAAACGCGAGCGCGGCTGGATTGACATGAACGATGTGGAGCGCGCTGCACAGCACATGCTCTCAAGCGTAGACATCAGCGGCTGGGTGCAAGAGCGGCTGGACGCGCGCGTCAAGCATCTGATGATTGACGAGTTTCAGGACACCAGCCCGCTGCAATGGCAAGCTTAGTTGGCGTGGTTGTCGGGCTACGCGGGTGCGGGCAGCAGCACCGGCAGCGCCTCGGATGGCGCGCCCAGCGTCTTCATCGTGGGTGACCCCAAGCAGAGTATTTACCGCTTTCGCCGCGCCGAGCCGCAGGTGTTTTTGGCAGCGCAGGCTTTTGTGGTGGATGGCTTGGCTGGCGATTTGCTCAGTTGCGACCACACGCGGCGCAACGCCACCCAGGTGATCGCTACCGTCAACGCCGTGATGCAAAGCGCACAAACTTCCGGTGACTACCAAGATTTCCGTGACCACAGCACGCAGATGAAAGACGCGGGTTCGGTACAGCGCTTGCCGAAAATTTGCCGTGATGCATTGACGCAAGTAACAAATCAGGTGACTTCGGGTGGCGCTGCACCCGTCTGGCGCGACAGCCTGACCACGCCACGCGTGATTTTTGAGGAAAAACTCATTACGCTGGAATGCCGACAAGCCGCGAAATTCATCGCGCAGCAGCTCCAGGATGGGAGAAATCCCAAAGAAATCATGGTCTTGGCGCGCAAGCGGGCGCGGCTGTCGGTGATGCAGGAAGAGCTGCAAACCTTGGGCATTGCGAGTCAGCAGCCCGATCAATCCGAGTTGGCCGACGCACCCGAAGTGCAGGACGTGATCGCGCTGTTAGACGCCTTGGTGTCGCCGACACATGATCTGTCGCTGGCGCGAGCGCTCAAGTCACCCCTGTTTAACGTGGATGATGCCGCTTTGGTGGAGCTGGCCTTGTTGCAGCGAGCAGACCCGTCGAGACGCACCTCATGGTATGAGTTGCTACAAAATTCAGAGCAACTATCTGATGAATTACGCTGGATAGGCCCTGTTTTGTCACGCTGGAAGGGGTGGCTAGACAGTTGGCCGCCGCATGATGCGTTAGATGCCATCTTTCACGATGGCGATGTGTTGGCGCGTTTTTCCAGCGCCGCCCCCCCCACGCTGCGACCAAGCGTGCTGGCCAACTTGCGGGCACTCTTGAGCGCGGCCTTGGACATCAATGCGGCCCGCTACGCCACGCCTTACGCCTTTGTTCGCGCCATGAAGTCGGGTCGCAGCAAATCGGGTGAACCCGGCATGGTGGACGCGACCCAAACGGTCAAAGCGCCCGTTCGCAATGACGAAAACGCCGTCAAATTGCTCACCATCCACGGTGCCAAAGGTTTGGAAGCCGAGCTGGTGCTGATCCTGGACACTGACGCGCTGCCCACCAAAGCGGCAACCATGAGTGTGCTGGTGGACTGGCCGGGTGAGTCTGAAACGCCCACGAGTTTTGTCTTTTTAGCCAGTGAAAGCCGCCCTGCACCCAGTCTGGTGGATGCGCTTAAAGTGGAAATGGCCGCTCGCAAGCGTGAGGAACTCAATGCCTTGTACGTTGCGATGACCCGCGCCAAGCAGCAACTGCTGATCTCCAGCGTTGAACCTTACCGCGAGTCTGGCGTGACCTGGTGGCAGCGCCTGCAAGGGTTGATGCCACCGATACTTTTGTCCACTGAAGGGTTGAATGGATCAAAACCTGACGAGGCAAAATCAGCAAACATAGAGATTTTGGTGCTTCCAGTGTTAAAAAATGTTACAAATGCGCCTATAGCCGGCGTAAAATATGCCTCATCCGCTATCAATATAATAGCGGATGAGGCGTTGCCTGAATCAGCTGAATCGCGGATAGGGCAAGCCATGCACCGTTTGTTGCAGTGGTTGCCCGTTCAAACGGATGCAAAGACAGTTGGCGATCAGCGTTTTGAACCGGCCACTGTCAAAGCCGTGGCGCAAGAGTTCGCGCTCAGCCCCGCGCAAGCCGACCAAGCGGTGGCGATGGCGCAGCGCATTGTGGCGGGTGAGGGGGCCTGGAGTTGGCATCCAGAACTGATTGACTGGCAGGGCAATGAAGTCGAACTCTTTTCTGGTGGTCAATTGCTGCGCCTGGATCGCTTGGTGCGCCGTCTCGATACGGGGCATTGGTGGGTGTTGGACTATAAATCAACCAACCAGCCGCAGCACCAGCCTGAGTTGGTGGCGCAGTTGCAAGCCTACCGTGTGGCGGTGCAGGCGAGTCAAGCAGATGTTGTCGTTAAAGCGGCATTTTTAACGGGTTCGGGTCAGTTGGTGGAGATTGAATGAAAGCTATTGTGAATAAAAGTTTGATTGACGGTGCCTCCAAACGCGTCGCCATTATCGGAGGCGGCCCTGCCGGTTTGATGGCAGCCCAGGTTGCGGCGCAGGCGGGCTTGCAGGTGGACGTGTATGACGCCATGCCGTCGGCAGGGCGCAAATTTTTACTGGCTGGCAAGGGTGGGTTGAACCTCACGCACGCTGAAGGCTTTGGGCCGTTCATTTCTCGCTATGGCGTGCGCAGTGAGCGAATGGCCGATTTACTCAAGGAGTTTGGCGCGAAAGAGGTACAAGATTGGGCGCAGGCGTTGGGGGTGAACACCTTTGTCGGTTCATCGGGGCGGGTGTTTCCCAAGGACATGAAGGCTGCGCCGCTGTTGCGCGCCTGGCTGCACCAGTTGCGCACAGCTGGGGTGCAATTTCACATGCGGCATCGCTGGCTGGGTTGGGTAAATGGCGTGCAAGACCCACCATCGTCGCCTCACAATTTGGAGTTTTCCACGTCGCAAGGGCCGGTGTCCGTGCAAACCGATGCCGTGGTGTTGGCCTTGGGCGGAGGCAGTTGGGCGAGGCTGGGGTCGGACGGTGCCTGGGCTCCCCTGCTGGTGCAGCGCGGGGTGGATGTGAAGCCGCTTTTGCCATCCAACTGTGGCTTTGATGTGGGACGCGCTGCAAATGGCGATGCTGGCGGCGAGGTGCGTTCGGGCTGGACGGCACATTTTTCCAGCCGGTTTGCCGGTGTGCCCTTTAAGACGGTAGCCATCACCGTGCGGTCTGATGATGCTTTAACCCCCCGTTTTTCTCGGCAAGGCGAGTTTGTTGCAACGAGCACGGGGGTCGAGGGCAGCTTGATCTATGCCGCGTCAAGTTGGCTGCGTGAGGATATTGCTGCGCATGGCCGGGCTACGTTTTACCTGGATTTGCTCCCCGGCAAGTCGCCTGAGCAGGTGCTGGCCGAGGTGCGGCATCCGCGCGGATCGCGCTCACTGTCGAGTCATTTGAAGAGCCGCCTCAAGTTAGACGGTATCAAAGCGGCCATCTTGCATGAAATGCTGAGCAAAGAAGCGTTCAACCAGCCTGAAACGCTGGCGGCAGCCATCAAGGCACTGCCGATTCACCTCACATCAGCGCGCCCTCTAGACGAAGCCATCAGCAGCGCTGGCGGTGTGGCATTTGCGGACTTGAGCCCGGCTTTGATGATTCAAAACGTACCGGGTATGTTTTGTGCAGGCGAGATGTTGGACTGGGAAGCCCCGACCGGCGGCTATTTGCTGACCGCTTGTTTGTCCAGCGGGGCGGCGGCGGGGCGTGGGGTAGCACACTATTTGGCGAAGTAAACCTCAACGCCGAATGTGCAAAGCCTCCGGGTTGACGATATTCGTCGGTGTACCGTTGACAAAATGAAGGATATTATCAAAGGCCGCGCTAAAGTATCTCTCATAGGTGTCTTGTTCGACAAAGCCGATGTGGGGCGTGCAAATACAGTTTTCCAGCCTTAACAGCGCTTGGCCCTGTAGCACGGGCTCGACTTCAAATACGTCCACCGCAGCCATGCCGGGGCGGCCACGATTCAAGGCCGAGATCAGCGCATCGGATTCAATCAGCTCGGCGCGAGCGGTGTTGACCAGCAAGGCGGTGGGCTTCATCAGGGACAGGAGACTGGAGGTGACAACGCCGCGTGTTTCATCACTCAGTCGCAAATGCAAGGACACGACATCACAGGCCGAAAAAAAAGATTCTTTGGTCGTGGCTGAGGCAAAGCCGTCATTTCTGGCTTTTTGACGTGATTCTTCACTGCCCCAGACCATCACATTCATGCCAAAAGCGCGGCCATAACCGGCGACCAATTGGCCAATATGGCCGTAGCCCCATAGGCCTAAAGTTCGCCCTTTGAGGGTGCTGCCAATGCCAAAATTAGGCGGCATGGCTGTGGTTTTTAGGCCCGACTGCTGCCAGGCACCATGTTTGAGGGTGCTGATGTAGTGCGGCAGGCGGCGCATCGCGGCCATGATGAGCGCCCACGTCAGTTCGGCTGGCGCGGTAGGCGAGCCCGTGCCGTCGGCGACAGCAACGCCGCGTTCGGTGCAGGCGGCTACATCGACATGGGCATCGATGCGCCCGGTTTGTACAACCAGTTTGAGTTTGGGCAGTTTTTCAATGAGTTGGCGTGACAGTGTGGTGCGTTCGCGAAGCAGCACAATGATGTCCGCGTCTTTCAAACGTAGTGACAACTGTCCCAGACCTTTGACGGTATTGGTGTAGACCTTGGCATTGAAGGCATCCAGCTTGGCGGCGCAGTCCAGCTTACGCACAGCATCTTGGTAGTCGTCGAGGATCACAATATTCATAGCGATATTGTGCCTTGCTCCCAGTGTATTTTTAAAGTGACCCGCAAGATTACTTAATGTTACGCCGCGGCAGTCGATTTGGGGACGATAGCCACCATCAAAAAGAACAGGCAGCGGATCACGGGCAACAGCACCCAGGCTCATGGTTTGAGTAGCATGAACGGCGTCGTTGGCCTGCGGAATTAATTCAGGATTTGCCGAATGTCACTTTGGCCGTCGCCAGGCAGTTGGCCGTGCCTGTGGCACAAGCTGCAACCATGAGGGAAGCTTTGAGGTTGAGATGTTTGTTCATGAAAATTCTTTTTGATGGTCAATGCTGGAAAATGAAAGCAGTTCGGCATCCGCGCAAATAACGTCCAACCATACCCATGCAGCGAGGCCAAACACCGGTAAAACGGCCAGGAACACGACTAAGAATGCGGTGCTATTCATCGTGGAATTCTCTTGAAGAGACGTTAAGACCTCGGCTCACCCAAACGATTCACGGTCACGGTGCGACCAGGAGGTGTACTCATCTGGATGCGATGCTCCTGGCCCCGGAAGAGGTAGGTGACATCCCAGTAGTCGGGATGGTTTTGGTTGGGTACGCTGGTACAGCGCTGGACGTTTTGGGTCACTACGACCTGTCCACCACTGTTGCTACCGAGGTTGGAACCTAAGGCGGCCCCTGCTACAGCGCCACCCGCCGTGGCGAGATCGTTACCACGTCCGCCGCCAACTTGGTGGCCAAGAATGCCGCCCAATAAAGCACCCGCAATTACTGCGGGAGCATTGTTGCTACCACTGTTTTGCACGATTTGTTCACGTTCGACCCAGCAACGCTGGGTGGGCGGCCCAACGACTACGCGCACAGCGGTGATGTTCGCTTCATATAATTCTTCGCCGTTACGACGACGGTTGTCGTAGACCGGAATAGGAGGCGGCGCGTAGCGATTTTCATCGTAGCGTGCGCCCTTGTTCACGGTTCGAACCGATAAAACACCGTCGTCGATGCCCATGGCTGCCAGTGATGGATACCGGCCTGGACGCAAAATGACGCACCGGCCACGGAACCGAACGTCTTCGCAAACTTCCCAGCGATCGCTCAGAACCACGGCTGACGAAGCGCGGTCATCGAAGCCCCATCGCTCTAAATTACCGATTTGCCGCTTCGTGGTGAACGAGCGACCTTGGAAGTTATCGTTTTCGTAAAAAGTGACTTGCGCTACGGCTTGCGTAGCAGCAAGCAAGGTGGCTGCTGCGGCAAAAGTGGCTGTCGCCAGCGCGGTTTTTGTTTTCAAAAGTGCGTTCATGGATGTCCCCTGAGAATAGCTGTAGAAATAGCTGTCAATACCAAACCCACCATCGAACCTTGTTGTCATGTGGTGAGGTAAGTATCAGCAACGCACGGTACATTGCATACCGGACAGCAGCGCAAGTCGCCGTAGTAGATGTCCTACACGGCTACCTGGACGCATCGGACCTGGATTTATTAAGCAGCCAGACGATCCAATTCAGCACAGACGTCGGACATGCGGCCTGAAATGACCATGCGACCCGCATTGGCAGCCGGTAAGTCAGCATCAATAAAACGGATCACGCGCAGAGGCTGCAGTGGGCGCTGCACTTCAAACGTGACAGGCAAACTCGGCAGGGTGACGGCGTTAGGCGATGCATTCTTGCGCTTGTGCGCCTGACAGAGCCGCTTGACTCCCGCCAATACAGCGCCGACGACAGTGGTTAAATTTGAGGAAAAAGCAGAACTAAAACCAGTGGTTCCCATGCGAAACTCCTAAAAATTCAGAGGTTGAACATAGGCAGGATTTGAAACTAATGGCCGCTACAGGGTGATGACTATGCGCCATACGCCCGCCACCTGTTGCGGTAAAAAATGTGGCGCCATCATCGCGCCATTCGCGTTACATCAGCATGGTGTTGCGAATCAGGCCAACCGCCAGACCTTCGATGGCAAACGGCTCTTCTGGGTCAACCACGATGATTTTGAAATCGGGGTTTTCAGGGAGCAACTCAATGAGATTGTGTGTGCGACGATAGCGCTTCACGGTGACTTCCTCGCCCAGGCGTGCGACCACGATTTGACCATTGCGGGCCTCATGGGCGGTCTGCACAGCGAGCAAGTCACCATCCATGATGCCTGCATCACGCATACTCATACCCTTGACTTTGAGTAAGTAGTCAGGTTTGTGGCGGAACATGCTGCTCTCAATGCTGTAGCTTTGCTCGACATGCTCCTGCGCCAAGATGGGTGAGCCAGCAGCCACGCGACCAATCAGTGGCAGGCAAAGTTGCGACAGACTGGGAATTGGCAGCGAAAATTGTGTGGAAAATTGTTTAGAGCGAGATGCGTTGATGAGCTGTAGCGTGTCGCCTTTGAGCCGGATGCCGCGCGAGGTGCCGCTGACCAACTCGATGGCGCCTTTGCGGGCCAGGGCTTTCAGGTGTTCTTCAGCGGCGTTGGCAGACTTGAAGCCCAGTTCGGTCGCAATTTCAGCCCGCGTCGGCGGTGCGCCGGTGCGGGCGATGGCGTTTTGAATCAGCTCTAAAATTTGCTGCTGACGCGCGGTGAGTTTGATGGTGAATTTATCGCTGAAGCCGGGCATGTCGTTCATCGTTGCTCCTGTTTAGATAACCAGTAACTGTATTTTTAACCAGTTTTGACGCAATTGCAAGCAAAATGGATGGAATATGTTTCTCTACAATCAAACTTGTAGCAAAAAACCAACCCACCTGGCTGACTTCATGCGAAAAAACCATAGCAAACTCATTATTGTGCTGGGCACGGGCGGCACCATTGCTGGCAAAGCGCCCAGTGCGACAGACAACGTGGGCTACACGGCGGCGCAGGTGGACGTGGTGCAGTTGTTGGCGGCGATGCCGTCGCTGGCTGGCCCGCAAGGCCGAGCTCAATTCAAGGACTGTGCGCTTATTTGTGAGCAAGTGGCACAAATTGACAGCAAGGACATGGATTTTTCTGTCTGGCAGCAGCTACTTGGCAGGTGTGCGTACTGGCTGGCGCAGCCGCAGGTGCAGGGCGTGGTCGTCACCCACGGCACGGATACGCTGGAGGAAACGGCGTATTTTCTGCAAGCTGTTCTGAATCCAGGAAAACCCGTCGTTTTGACTTGCGCCATGCGTCCGTCAACGGCTATCGCACCCGATGGCCCACAAAACTTGCTTGATGCCTTGGCGGTGGCAGCACACCCCGGCGCGCTGGGCGTGGTCGCTGTCTGCGCGGGTACGATTCATAGCGCCGTGGACATGCAAAAAGTACACACCTACCGCCTGGACGCCTTCAGTTCGGGCGACGCAGGGCCGGTGGGTTATGTGGCAGAAGGGCAGCTCAGTTTACATCGTGATTGGCCATCAAATATGGCACTATCCGGTGTAAATAGTGGTTTTAATGCTATTAATAGCATAGCAAAAATGATCGGCGAGACCGATTTGCCACGGGTGGAGATTGTGCTGAACCATGCGGGAGCCAGGGGGGCCCTCGTTGAGGCGTTGTTGGTGCAGAAGGCTCATGCAACAACCAACATCCTGCGTGGTATTGTGGTCGCTGCCACTGGCAACGGCACCGTCAGTACCGATTTAGAAGCCGCTTTGCAAGCTGCTCAGGCGGCTGGCGTGGTGGTATGGCGCAGCACACGCTGTGCGTTTGGCAAGATCATTGGCAAAGCGGATGCAGAGTTTGGCGATTCGCATGGTTTGTCGCCCGTCAAAGCGCGTATTGCGCTGATGTTAAAACTTGCCGAAACCTGCGAATAGGCGCACACTGGAACTTCCCTGAGTCACTTCGAGAGGAGCGCGTCATGAAAGCTAGTGACATTTTGCAAGTCAAAGGTAACGTGCTGTACACCGTCTCGCCAGAGGAGCCCCTGGCGCAAGCGGTCAGCCTGATGGCCGAAAAAGACATTGGCTCGCTGGTGGTGATGCACCACGGCGACATGCTGGGCGTGTTGACCTTTCGGGAGGTCATCAAAAGCGTGGTCAAAAATGGCGGCACGCTGGACACGGTGCTGGTGCGATCCGCTATGGACACCGCGCCGCTGACCTGTACGCCACAGACCGATCTAGACGACGTGCGCAGCATGATGCTGGAGCGCCACACCCGCTACTTGCCGGTGCTGGATCAAAAAATGCTGATGGGTGTGATTAGCTTTTATGACGTTGCCAAAGCCGTGGTGGATAGTCAGAATTTTGAGAACAAAATGCTCAAAGCCTACATCAACGACTGCCCAGTCGATGATGAGAGGCAGCGTTTGCATTAATTTTAGACGCGTCTGGAAGTCTGAATTGCTATTTATTTTGTAGCTTAACAGGAAGTAAATACACCGGCTACAAGCATATTTCTTTATAGTTTAAGAGCTTGGAAGCTGTCTGGCAGCCCCAGCCAGTGCTTGGCCAGCAAGGTAAAGCTGGCAAGGTCGCCGGTGGTGAAGAGTTGCGAATTGTCTGTTTGCGCAGACGCCGCCTCTGAGTTCAGTTTTCCTCCTGTTTGAAGCAGCCGGTGTGTTTGCCGTGCCACCGGCTCGCCTGTGTCAATGAGTTGCACGTTAGCGCCAGTCAACTCGCGCAACTGTTCGCTGATAAACGGGTAATGCGTGCAGCCCAGAACGACCGTATCAATTTGCCCAGAATGCAAGCCGAATTCGCCAAGGGCCGGCGTATATTCTTCGCAGAGTGCTCTTATTTTGATAGTATCTTCCCGCTCAATCGCCGCCGCCAAACCATCGCAGGGCTGCAAGATGAATTCAGCTTGACTAGCCAGCGATGCCATCAGCGCACCAAATTTGGCGCTCGCCAGCGTGCCGCGCGTCGCCAGCACACCAATGCGGCGGGTTTTGCTCAGTAGAACGGCAGGTTTCAGGGCGGGCTCGACGCCGACCAGCGGCAGATCGGGATACTCAGCCCGTAAAACGGAGCTGGCCGCAGCGGTGGCCGTGTTGCAGGCCACCACCAGCGCCTTGATACCGTGCTGATGAATGAGCGTTTGCGTCAAAGCGCGTGAGCGTTCAATGACAAACGCGTCGCCTTTTTCGCCATACGGTGCGTTCCCGCTGTCGGCAATATAGACAAACGACTCGTTTGGCAGCTCGGCGCGCAGCGCTTTGAGGATGGAGAGGCCGCCGATGCCGCTGTCGAAAACGCCGATGGGGGCCTGATACCTGCTCATACCGCGCTTACTTTACGGCGATGGTGATCTGCTTGAATTCACCCGTCGCCATGCGCTTTTGCCACTCGGCTGG
>JASJPN010000009.1:14838-16624 GCA_031426635.1 Polaromonas sp. | reverse complement strand
AAGTCACCGGTATCGACGTGAGGCGTATAAATGGCCTTGTGTTTGCCGCGCAAACGGAGAGCAACTTCGCTGGCTACTCGTCCGAGGACCTTGTCGGTCGCGTCAACCACAAACCACTCGTGCACCACGTCAGCGGGTTTTGCGCTGAAGGTAGAAGTCATGAGTTTTCTCTTAAAGAATATTCTTTTAATAAATTTCGTTACTAAAAAAATAGGTTTGCGCAGCTTTCACAATGAAAACTGCTAGGTAATGGGCTCTTTTCTACGGTCGGTGCTCTTCTTATGAGAGCCTCTTAGGTAGGGCTACGCTGATTTATTTAAATCCAGTTAACTAAATCGACGCCTTCGTCGCGGAACCACAAAATCGCTACGAAGCTCTCTATTATATGAAAAAACTTAAATCTTGGGTGAACTTTGAAGTTTGAGCGCAATTTTGAGCGTTTTATGTGGGGTGATGCGGATTTAATGTCCCGTATCCCCTAAATCACGCGCTTTGATTGAAGGGTTGACAACACCGCGTCAGAACATGCCAAGATCTCACGCAGCACCTCTTGCGTGTGCTGACCCAGCACCGGTGGGGCCAGGTCCCGGCGCACTGGGGTTGCACTCATTTTGATGGGACTGGCGACCAAATTGACTTCAACGCCCAGCGGATGCTGCCATGTCGTGACCATTTGACGCTCTTGTACATGCGGGTCGGCAAAGACTTCGGCCAGGTTGTTGATTGCGCCACATGGCACTTTGGCGGCCTCCAGAGCCTCTAGCCAAACCGCTTTGGTGCGGGTTTTGAGGATGCTTTCCAAGAGGGGCACTAAAACGGCGCGGTTGCGCACGCGATCCTGGTTTTTGGCGTATTGGGGGTCCGTTGCAAGCTCAGGGTGCCCCGCAACTTGGCAAAACTTGGCAAACTGACCATCGTTGCCCACCGCCAAGATCAAGTGATCGGTCGAGTGATCTGCCGGATCTGCGGGTGCGACCTCAAACACCTGGTAGGGCACGATATTTTGGTGCGCATTGCCCAGCCGTCCCGGCACATGGCCGCTAACCAGGTAATTGGCGCCCAAATTAGCCAGCATGGCCACTTGGGTGTCCAGCAGCGCCATGTCAATGTGTTGCCCCACGCCGGTGCGCTCGGCATGGCGCAGCGCCGCCAAAATCGCCACGGTGGCGTTCAGGCCGGTGAACAAATCGGCCACGGCCACGCCCACTTTTTGCGGCCCCCCGCCGGGCAGGTCGTCGCGCTCACCGGTCACGCTCATCAAGCCGCCGATGCCCTGCACGGCGTAGTCGTAGCCCGCACGATCTTTGTAAGGGCCCGTTTGTCCAAAACCGGTGATGCTGCAATACACCAGCGCCGGCTTGAGGGCTTGCAGGCTGGCGTAGTCCAGACCATAGCGCGCCATGTCGCCTACTTTGAAGTTTTCCACAAACACGTCGCAGTGCAGCACCAACTGGCGAATCAGCGCCTGCCCGGCAGGCTGCGAGATGTCACAAGTAACTGAGCGTTTGTTGCGGTTGGTGCCCAAATAATAAGCAGCTTCTGAGGAGTCGTTTCCTGCCGAGTCTTTGAGAAAAGGCGGACCCCAGCTGCGGGTGTCGTCCCCGCCTGGGCCGCCGACGGTTGGCCTCTCTCCCTCCTTGTTGGCAGCATTTCCGGGGCGTTCAATTTTGATGACATCAGCACCCAAATCACCCAAAGTTTGGGTACACCAAGGCCCCGCCAGCACGCGGGAGAGGTCGAGGACGCGGATGCCAGCGAGCGCGGAGGGCTGGGTGATGGGCGGCGG
>JASJPN010000009.1:10227-14738 GCA_031426635.1 Polaromonas sp. | reverse complement strand
GGTGACGGCATAGGTGACGTTGCGGGTGAGGTCATGGTCGTATTGTGTTCTAAAACGATAATACCGGACATGCGCTTACTTAACTTACTCATTTACAGCATCAGTTTGATCGCGCTTGTGGCCTGCACGCCTAGTCATAACTGGCGTGAGGTGCGCTTTGAGGCGGTCGACGGCGGCACCGTGGTTGCGCTCCTGCCCTGCAAACCCGACAAGGCCACGCGCCCGCAAGTCCTGGGCGGCGAGCGCCTTGAGTTGAGCATGATGGGTTGCAGTGTGGGTGATGACCAAGCGGGTGCGACTTTCACCTTGTCGCGCCTGCCGTTGAAAACGGCGGGGTCTGCACCGCGGGTGTTGGCCGCCTGGCAAGCGGCCACGGCGGCGAATTTGGGTGACATGGGTGCCGGGGAACCGAACGCGCAGTCGATCACTGTCCCGGGCGCTGGCGCTTGGCCACCCGCCACACGCACCAGCATCGTGGGAAAAGCAACTCACGGACAGATCGTGTGGTTTGGCAAACAAAATGGCGTTGACATGGTGCTGTACCAAGCGGCGATCTATTCCAAACGACGCAGTACCAAGCCACTCCATGCTGACGTGGCCAACACTTTTTTTGAGAGCCTGCGCTTCCCATGACTGACAAACAATTACCGACAGCCACCGCCATGGTGGTGTTTCTGGCTTTTGCCTTCGCCTATTTTCTGTCCGCCCTGATACGCGCGATCACCGCCACGCTATCTCCCATCTTGACGCTGGAGCTGGGTTTGCAGGCGCGCGATTTGGGCTTGCTGGCGGGCGGCTATTTTCTGGGTTTTGCGGCGATGCAGTTACCGCTGGGCCAGTGGCTGGACCGTTTTGGCCCCAAAAAGGTCATTGTGTGTTTTTTGAGCGTGGCCGTCATCGGTTGTTTGGCCTTTGCCAAGGCGAGCAGTTTTCATGGGCTGCTGGCGGCGCGCATCTTGACGGGTGCGGGTGTCAGTGCGTGTTTGATGGCACCGCTCACGGGTTACCGCCGCTGGTTCGCATCCAGCAGCCAATTGCGCGCCAGTTCATGGATGTTGATGACGGGTTCCATGGGCATGGTGGCCTCTACCTTGCCGGTTCAGTGGTTGATGCCGATGTGGGGCTGGCGCGGCATCTTCATGGCCTTGGCCGCGATGGTTGTTGTCGCCATTGTGAGCATCTTGTTACTGGTTCCCTCTTGGGGTGAACGGACGAGTAAACAACCTCAGGTGCCAAACCTCTCAGCCGATGGGCCGCGTCAGCGCGGCGGCTATGCGGCTGTTTGGGCGCACCCCTACTTTCGCAGCTTGGTGCCACTGGGCTTTTTCGGTTACGGCGGTTTGGTGGCCGTACAAACGCTGTGGGCCACGCCCTGGATGATCAAGGTCGCCGGTTACAGCGCCCAACAAGCCGCCACCGGTATGTTTTGGATCAATGTGGCGATGCTGTGCGCATTTTGGCTGTGGGGCAGTATCACCCCCTGGTTGGTCAGGAGGCGTGTTAGCACGAACAGCTTGATTGTGCGCGGATTGCCCCTTAGCTTCATCTTGCTTGCTATAATTATAATAGCTGCACAGCCTTATAATACACCGGCTAATGGCGTATTTGAGTATAAAAATGGGGGGAGTCATGGTGCGACGAGCTGGTTGGACTGGCTGACCTCGGTTACCTGGGCCGCGTGGGGCATGTGGGCGCTGTACTGCGTCAGTTGCACCTTCGTCGCATTGGTGCAACCTGCGCTGAGCATGACCTTCGCGCCGGAGCAGGCGGGGCGCGCTTTGTCAGCCTATAACCTGGTGATATTTTCAGGCGTTTTCGTGGTGCAGTGGGGCATTGGTCTCTTGATTGATGGTTTCAAGGCGCTGGGCGCGAGTGAAATTGTGGCTTTTCAAGCTGCTTTTGGCGTTTTTTTAGGGTGTTGCATGGCCTCGTATGGCTATTTTGTTTACACCAGACCCGATAATCAAGCGGTCTAAATAGACGCAATACAAGCAAAATTACGCGGTTAGCCCATGCCTCTTTGTCCATGAACAGCATTTTCATCATTGCCCATGCCCCCTTGGCGCACGCTTTACGCACCTGTGTGCTGCACGTGTTCCCCGATGCTCATGCGCACATTGCTGCCATGGACGTGCAGCCCAACGTGCCGCCTGAAGAAACGCTGGCCAGTGCAAAAATCATGATGGCGCAATTGGCTCTCCAGCCGAGTATCCAAACCACGCTGGTGTTGACCGATATTTTTGGTGCCACACCGTGCAATGTTGCCCTCAAGCTGGTCGACGGCATCCATGCCAAACTGATTGCCGGCGTGAATTTGCCGATGCTGCTACGCGCCATGACTTACCGCCAGGAGCCGCTGGACCTGCTGGTCTCGCGTGCCGTGGCCGGTGGTGTGCAAGGTGTGATGTCGGTGTCTGTCACCGCGCCACAAAATCAAACTTTAAAACCCCATGATCAAAACGACCACGACCATCAGCAATAAACTGGGTTTGCATGCCCGGGCCTCGGCCAAACTCACCAAATTGGCCGGCAGCTTTCCGTGCGACGTGTGGCTGTCCAGGGGCGAGCGCCGCATCAACGCCAAAAGCATCATGGGCGTGATGATGCTCGCGGCAGGCAAAGGTGCCAGCGTCGAGCTGGAAACCGACGGTGACCAAGAACAAGAGGCGCAGACAGCCATTTTGGCCTTGATTGACGACAAGTTTGGAGAAGGCGAGTGAGAGCCGCTGCGGTTTATAGCGCAGTACGCGAAGCGACAAGCGTGGGGGCATTGAACACATGACATTTTCTGTTCGCGGCCTCACCGTGGCCCAAGGCATTGCCATCGGACGGGCGGTGCTGGTCGCGTCCAGCCGCGTCGATGTGGCGCATTATTTCATTGAAGCCTCAGAAGTAGAAGCTGAGATTGAACGCGTCCGCGACGGTCGCAATGCGGTGATTGAAGAATTGGGACGACTGCAATACAGCGTCTCGCAAATGTCACGCAAAGAAGCCCCCTCCGAGTTGGCGGCGATGCTCGATGTGCATTTGATGCTGTTGCAAGACGATATGCTCTCGAGCGGCGTGAAGCACTGGATCACCGAGCGTCTGTACAACGCGGAGTGGGCGCTCACAACGCAGCTGGAGCTTATTGCGCGCCAGTTTGATGAGATGGAGGACGAGTACTTGCGAGAGCGCAAGGCCGACTTGGAGCAAGTGGTTGAGCGTATTTTGCGGCATATGCAAGGCGCGGCGGATCCCTTGAATGCGCATGCTGGCCGCGACAACCGGCGCGAGGGGCGCGCCTCCAGAGAACTCCGCCATCGCACCAACCAACAAGATTTACTGCTGGACGACACCGTTGACGTGCCGCTGGTACTGATTGCGCACGATCTGTCGCCTGCCGACATGCTGCAATTCAAGCAAAGTGTGTTTGCCGGTTTTGTCACCGACGTGGGCGGTAAAACTTCCCACACCGCGATTGTGGCGCGCAGCATGAACATCCCCGCCGTGGTTGGTGCGCGCATGGCCAGCAGCCTGATTCGGCAAGACGACTGGGTCATCATCGACGGCGATGCGGGCGTGGTTATCGTCGACCCTAGCCCGATTATCTTGGCTGAATATGGCTTCAAACAGCGCCAAGGCGAGCTCGAGCGTGGCCGCTTGTCGCGTCTGCTCAACACCCCGGCCGTGACGATGGACGGTCAAAAAATTGAACTGTTGGGCAATATTGAAATGCCGGAAGACGCGCCCGCTGCGCTCAAAGCGGGCGCGGTCGGCGTGGGTCTCTTTCGCAGCGAGTTTTTGTTCATGGGGCGCGACTCAAAGGGACTGTCCAAACTGCCCGACGAGGAGGAGCAGTTTCTGGCGTACAAAAGGGCGGTCGATGGCATGCAAGGCTTGCCCGTGACCATTCGCACCATTGACATTGGTGCCGACAAACCGCTGGACCGCACTGAAAAAATCACCGATGCGCACCTCAATCCGGCCTTGGGCCTGCGCGCGATTCGCTGGAGCCTGGCCGACCCAGCCATGTTTTTAACCCAACTCCGTGCGATTTTGCGGGCAGCCGCTTTTGGTCAAATCAAACTGCTTATCCCGATGTTGTGCGCGGTCGGTGAAATTCGCCAAACCTTGGCCTTACTTGACCAGGCCAGAGCCGATCTCGACGCGCGCGGTGCGGTGTATGGCGCGGTCAAAATCGGCGCAATGATTGAAATTCCCGCCGCCGCGCTGACGCTGGGCACGTTTTTGAAGTATTTCGACTTTTTGTCCGTCGGCACCAATGATTTGATCCAGTACACCCTGGCGATTGACCGCGCCGATGAGGCGGTGGCGCACATGTATGACCCGCTGCACCCGGCCGTGCTGCAACTGATTGCCAACACCATCCATCAATGCCAGTTGCAAGGCAAAGAAGTCAGTGTTTGCGGTGAAATGGCGGGCGACACGAGCCTGACCCGTTTGCTTCTGGGCATGGGGCTGCGCAGCTTTTCCATGCACCCGGCGCAGATATTGAGCGTCAAACAGCA
>JASJPN010000009.1:7295-10127 GCA_031426635.1 Polaromonas sp. | reverse complement strand
TCCGCATGGTAGCTTGACCGCACCATCGCGCCCACGGCGGCGTGGGTGAAGCCCATCTCGTAGGCTTTGGCCTCGAACATCTTGAAGGTATCAGGGTGAACGTAGCGTTTCACAGTCAAATGCGACATCGACGGCGCTAAATATTGGCCGATGGTGAGCATGTCGATATCGTGGTCGCGCATGTCTTGCATCACCTGCAAAATCTCTTCGTCGGTCTCGCCCAGCCCAACCATGATGCCGCTCTTGGTGGGCACATGGGGGTGGAGTTTTTTGAATTTCTTCAGCAAATTCAAGCTAAATTGGTAGTCCGATCCAGGACGGGCTTCTTTGTACAGGCGCGGTGCGGTCTCCAGGTTGTGGTTCATCACATCCGGCGGCGCGGCTTTGAGAATCTCTAGCGCGCGGTCGTCGCGGCCTCTAAAGTCGGGCACCAAGACCTCAATTTGGGTGGTGGGAGAGCGTTCTCGGATATGGCGGATGCAATCGACAAAGTGCTGCGCCCCACCGTCGCGCAAGTCGTCGCGGTCAACGCTGGTAATAACGACGTATTTCAACTTCAATGCCGCAATCGTTTTGGCCAAATTCATCGGCTCGTTGATATCCAGCGGGTCCGGGCGACCATGCCCGACATCGCAAAACGGGCAGCGCCGCGTGCATTTGTCACCCATGATCATGAAGGTGGCTGTGCCTTTGCCAAAACACTCGCCAATATTGGGGCAACTGGCTTCTTCGCAGACGGTGTTGAGTTGGTTGTCGCGCAGGATTTGTTTGATTTCGTAAAACCGCGTCGATGGCGAGCCAGCTTTTACGCGAATCCAGTCCGGCTTTTTTAACATCTCGCCCGGCACCACCTTGACCGGAATGCGCGACAGCTTGGCCCCCGCTTTTTGCTTGGCCAGCGGGTTGTAACTCTCGGCAGACTGGGCTTCGCGCACCACGGGGTTGGCCGTGTTGCCATGCGTGGTGGCTGTAGCGGTAGGCGTGACGGTTTCAGGGGTGTTCATAAAAATTCCGGTAAGGCGATCTGACTCAGGCCAGGGGTCGCAAGTTCAGGGCGCTAGATAAGTCGAGAGTTTTTGCCCCAACACGGTAGCCACCTCGCCCCAAGTGCTGGACACGCCTATTGTAGAAAGATCGATCGCCTGCAATCCCGTGTAACCGCACGGGTTGATGTTTGAGAACGGTGCCAAATCCATCGCCACGTTCAGCGCCACCCCGTGGTAGGCGCAATGGCGGCTGACCTTGATGCCCAAAGCGGCGATTTTTCCAAGTCCAGTGAAGTTAATTGGGGCGGGTTCTATTCCGGGATGCGGCATGTCGCTGTCGCTTGCGTGCTTCAGTTTTTGCGGTCGTTGGTCCAGCAAAGCGTGCGAACCCGGGTCGCCAAGGCGCACATAAATCCCCGGCGCGCCCGCCACACGGTGCCCCGTCACGTGGAAGTGCGCCAGCGTCCGTATCACCGCTTCTTCCAGCCGATAAACATACTCTTTGACAAAATAACCGGCTCGTCTCAGGTCGATCAACGGATACGCCACCACCTGTCCCGGTCCGTGATACGTCACCTGGCCACCCCGGTTGGTCTGCACCACGGGGATGTTGCCAGCGTTCAGGACATGCTCGGTTTTACCCGCCAAACCCTGCGTATAGACCGGATTATGCTCACAAATCCATAGCTGATCAGTCAATAAACACGCTGGCTGGATGCCAATTTGGCCGTCATTTTTTTGATTCCTGACATCCGTGAACGTTTGCATGGCCGCGTAGGTGGGCAGGTAGTCAACTTGGCCCAGATGTCGAATTTCCATGCTGACTTCAAAGCACCATCTTCACCATCGGATGCGTCGACAGCGTGCGGTACAGCTCGTCGAGCTGTTCGCGGTTGATGGCGGTGATGGTGATGGTAACGCCGAGGTAGTTACCGCCTTTGCTTTCGCGCAATTCCATGGTGGTGGCATCAAAGCAGGGGTCAAACTCGTGGGCGATGAGGGTGATGGCGTGGACGAAACCGTCTACTTTGGCGCCCATGACCTTAATGGGAAAGGCGCAGGGGTAGATGATGAGGGATTCTTCAGCCACAGGCTGGACAGGCTTCATGGCCAATCAAGGCACCAGCCGAACGGCAATAATAGCCAGCCAGCCTAAGCCAAAATTAAGGTGAATCATGGTCTGAATTTGCGCCATGCGTCGCCCCGCTTCTGGCCAGTCAGCGGCAGTCACGGCGAGTTTGAGGCGCTTATAGGGGCCAAAGTACAGGTGACCAAAGATCGCAAACATCAACAAGCCGATGCCCAGCATGAGGTGCCAGCCCAGCGGCGCGGCCTTCATGCCGACCGATAGCAACAGGCCCGTCCCGGTGATGAGGAGCACCGCAATACTGACCCACACTAAAGGGAAAAACCGCCCCATCACCGCCGCCATGAGCGGCGCACGCTGGGGCGGCTGTAGTTGCGCTGCTGCAACAGGGCGTAGCGACCACAACATAAAGGTCATGCCACCGAGCCAAACGATGGCCGCTGCAAGATGAAGGAGTTTAGAGAGTGCGTACAACATGAAAAACTTTCAAAAATAAGACGGTATTTTGCACTTTTTGCATCGCCCGCGTGTGCTTACGGGCACTGGCCATGAAATGTGTAACACAAAGGCTGGACGGGGTCACGGGTTTATACGTATAATCGAAAGCTGTTCTGGTTGCGACTCGGTTGCAAACCGTGACACAAAATGTGAAGTATTGGGCTTTTTGGTGTTTTCTCATGCTGACAACTGCGCTGTTATCGAAACATTTGAAAAAGCAACAAGCTCTGCAAGCTGCACAGGGGGCTGCGATGGTATCCC
>JASJPN010000009.1:5127-7195 GCA_031426635.1 Polaromonas sp. | reverse complement strand
GGGTTGATGAGTCAGTTTTCATCCATGAATGCCATAACCGCCGGGTTTGGCTTCTTTGTGTGGGAAATGATCAAGATTGCGGTGAGCATTGTTCTGATGGCAGTGGCGCCGAATGTGGTGGCAGATTTGGACTGGTTGGCGATGCTGATTGGCTTGATCGTTACCATGAAGGCGGTTTGGTTGGTGTTGTGGTTGATGCCTTTGTTGGGCGGAAAAGCCGGAGCACCTAAGTAAAATATAGAGACAAAGTACAGTTTTAAAGAATATTAAGAGTTAAAAATGTCCGAAGCACTATCCGCAACAGCAAACGCCGCAGAGCAAGTGGCGCCGACGTCCAGTGAATACATTGTTCACCACCTGACGCATTGGCAAAACAAGCCGCAGACTGAAATCGTCGATTTCACCGTCTTCAATATTGATTCCATCTTCTTCTCCGTTTTGCTCGGCGTGGTCGGCAGCTTCTTCTTGTGGAAAGCCGCCCGCAAAGCCACGGCGGGTGTGCCTGGCCGCTTCCAGGCAGCGGTCGAGATTTTGTTTGAAATGGTTAACAACCAGGCCAAGTCCATCGTTCACAACGCAAAAAGCCGTCAAATGGTGGCTCCCTTGGCGTTGACGGTGTTTGTCTGGATTTTCTTGCTCAATGCGATGGATTTGTTGCCGCTAGACTTGCTGCCTACCATTTGGGCGAAAATTTATGGGGCCCTGGGTCACGACCCTGCGCACGCGTATCTGCGCGTCGTGCCCACGGCTGATTTGTCGGTCACGATGGGTTTATCGGTCTCGGTTTTGTTCATCTGTTTGTTTTACAACATGAAAATCAAAGGTGTGGGCGGTTGGGCGCACGAACTGGTCACGGCTCCTTTTGGTACCAGTAAAAACCCGATTTTTGCAGTCATTTTGGCAGTGGTTAACGTCGCTGAGCAATTGATTTCTTTTGTTGCAAAAACCGTGTCACACGGGATGCGACTGTTTGGCAATATGTACGCTGGCGAGTTGGTGTTCATGTTGATTGCCCTGCTGGGCGGTTCATGGGCGCTGTCGTTTGAGCCGGGTAGCCTGGCGCTGCTGGGTTTGCATATCGTGGCTGGTTGGGCGTGGGCGGTGTTCCACATCATCATTATTTTGTTGCAAGCATTTGTGTTCATGATGTTGACGCTGGTCTACATTGGTCAATCACACGATGCGCATTAAGTTCGCATTGATCAGGTTTCGTTAGTTTAGTTTTCCCTTTTGTTTTTGTTTTTTTATATCTAGGAGTCATCATGGAAGTCATTAGTTTTGCTGCTCTCGCTGCTGGTTTGATCATAGGTTTGGGCGCTTTGGGTGCTTGTATTGGTATCGGCATCATGGGTAGCAAGTACCTTGAGTCTGCTGCGCGCCAGCCAGAACTCATGGGCGAACTGCAAACCAAAATGTTCGTGTTGGCTGGTCTGATTGACGCGGCTTTCATTATCGGTACCGGTATTGCGTTGTGGTTCGCAACGGCTAACCCGTTCCTGGCTCAAATCGCTCGCTTGGTTAAGTAAAAGAATGACTTGTTGGGCCATTCGCTTGACAACTTGTTTTTTTATCAATCTTCATTTGAAGGGGACCTCCAGTGAGCATTAATGGAACACTGATAGCGCAAGCCATCGTTTTCGCATTGTTGGTGCTGTTCACGATGAAATTCGTGTGGCCACCGATTGCGACCGCTTTGGACGAACGCGCTGCAAAAATTGCCGACGGCCTCGCTGCCGCTGACAAAGCCAAGTCTGAGCTTTCAAACGCCAACAAGCGTGTGGAAGAAGAGTTGGCCAAGTCGCGCACAGAAACCACCGTGCGCTTGGCTGATGCCGAGCGTCGTGGTCAAGCGATTGTCGAAGAAGCTAAAGCCAAGGCAACTGAAGAGGGCAGCAAAATCATTGCTGCCGCTAAAGTTGAGGCGGATCAACAAACCGTGAAAGCCCGCGAGGCCTTGCGTGAGCAAGTGGCCGCGTTGGCTGTCAAAGGTGCCGAGCAGATTCTCCGCAAGGAAGTCAACGCCGGTGTCCACGCTGATTTGTTGGGTCGCCTCAAGACCGAACTTTGA
>JASJPN010000009.1:0-5027 GCA_031426635.1 Polaromonas sp. | reverse complement strand
CGAACTTTGAACCCTGAACCGAACTACGCGAGCACTTTATGGCTGAACTAGCAACCATTGCCCGTCCATACGCTGAGGCGCTCTATAAAGCGACTTCGGCGGACTTGAACGGTGCGGCCGTCTGGGTCGATGCCTTGTCTGCAATTGCGAAAAATCCGCAATTGCAACAATTTGCAGATAGCCCTAAAACAACCACTGATCAGGTTTTTGACCTGATGTCAGGTGTGGCACCAACGGCACTTCCCGACGCAGCCAGGAACTTTTTGCGCACCGTGATCGAAAACGGTCGCCTGAGTGCGCTGCCCGAAATGGCCACCCAGTTTCGCGCCTTGAAAAATGCGCAAAGTGGCTCGTCTGATGCAGTTGTACACAGCGCCTTCCCGATTGATGGCGCGGCCCTGGCAGATTTGGCAACAACGCTGGAAAAACAGTTCAAGCGCAAGCTCAACCTGTCCGTGGTGTTGCAGCCCGAGTTGATCGGTGGTATTCGCGTGGTGGTGGGTGACGAGGTGCTTGACACTTCTGTCAAGGCCCGTTTGGAACAAATGAAAGTGGCCTTGACTGCCTAAGCGCAGTCGAGCTCCTTGATTACGCCAAAGCCAGCCCAAGTCAATTAACTAGCAATCAAGCTAACTAAAGAAAGAAGGAAAGAGTCATGCAACTCAATCCAGCAGAAATCTCTGAACTGATCAAGAGCCGTATTGAAGGCCTGTCAGCCAGTGCGAATATTCGCAACCAAGGCACTGTGGTATCGGTGGCTGACGGCATTTGCCGCATCCACGGTTTGTCTGATGTGATGCAGGGCGAGATGCTCGAATTTCCAGCCGGCAGCGATGGTTTGCCCACCTACGGTTTGGCATTGAATCTTGAGCGCGACTCAGTGGGTTCGGTGATTCTGGGTGAGTACGAGCACATTTCTGAAGGCGACACGGTCAAATGCACCGGTCGTATTTTGGAAGTGCCGGTCGGCCCTGAGCTGCTGGGTCGTGTGGTGAATGCTCTGGGGCAGCCCATTGACGGCAAAGGCCCGATCAACGCCAAAATGACGGACGTGATTGAAAAAGTCGCGCCCGGCGTGATCGCCCGTAAATCAGTCGACCAGCCGATGCAAACCGGCTTGAAGTCGATTGACTCCATGGTGCCCATCGGCCGTGGGCAACGTGAGTTGATCATTGGTGATCGCCAAACCGGTAAAACCGCTGTTGCGATTGACGCCATCATCAACCAAAAAGGTCAAAACGTCCCATGTATCTATGTGGCGATTGGTCAAAAAGCCTCCAGCGTGAAAAACGTCGTGCGCTCTTTGGAGCAAGCCGGCGCATTGGAGTACACCATTGTGGTTGCTGCTACCGCGTCTGATTCAGCCGCCATGCAATACGTCAGCGCTTACTCTGGCTGCACCATGGGCGAGTACTTCCGTGACCGCGGTCAAGACGCGCTGATCGTGTATGACGATTTGTCCAAGCAAGCCGTGGCCTATCGTCAAGTGTCTTTGCTGCTGCGTCGTCCACCAGGCCGCGAAGCTTACCCTGGCGACGTGTTCTATTTGCACAGCCGTCTGCTGGAGCGTGCCGCTCGCGTCAACGAGAAATATGTGGAAGACTTCACCAAAGGTGAAGTTAAAGGCAAAACCGGTTCATTGACTGCCTTGCCGATCATTGAAACGCAAGCTGGCGACGTGTCTGCTTTCGTGCCAACCAATGTGATTTCAATCACGGACGGTCAGATCTTCCTGGAAACCTCCCTGTTCAACGCCGGTATCCGTCCTGCGATCAACGCCGGTATTTCTGTGTCACGCGTTGGCGGTGCAGCACAGACCAAAATTATCAAGAGCTTGTCTGGCGGTATCCGTACCGACTTGGCGCAGTACCGTGAATTGGCTGCGTTTGCGCAGTTTGCTTCCGACTTGGACGAAGCGACCCGCAAACAGCTCGATCGTGGTGCCCGCGTGACTGAATTGCTCAAGCAGGCACAGTACAGCCCGTTGCCTATCAGCTTGATGGGTGCAACGCTGTTTGCTGTGAACAAAGGGTTCATGGACGACATCGCAGTGAACAAGGTCTTGGCATTTGAGCATGGCTTGCACAGCTACCTCAAAGACAAGCACGCTGGTTTGCTGGCCAAATTGGAAGCGGCGAAAGCCATGGACAAAGAAGCGGAAGCTGAATTGACCACGGCCGCCACGGCTTTCAAAAAGTCATTTGCTTAAACACTTTGTACCTAACAGTCTGAGTGACAAACTATAAGTTGAAGCAAAGGGGCAACCATGGCATCCGGTAAGGAACTACGCACGAAGATCAAATCGGTGGAAAACACCAAGAAGATCACCAAGGCGATGGAAATGATTTCCGTCTCCAAGATGCGCAAGGCGCAAGAGCGCATGCGCGCGGCGCGTCCGTACAGCGAAAAAATCCGCAACATTGCCGCTAATTTGGGTGAAGCCAACCCGGAGTATGTACACGCTTTCATGAAAACCAACGATGCTAAATCGGTGGGTTACATCGTGGTGAGCACGGACAAAGGCTTGTGTGGTGGCTTGAACACCAACCTGTTTCGGGCACTGACCATGCAACTGCGTGACGCGCAAACCGCGGGTCAGTCGGCACAGTCGGTCGCCATCGGCGGCAAAGGCTTGGGCTTTTTGACGCGTATGGGTGCCAAAGTGGTGTCGCATGTGACGCATTTGGGCGACAGGCCGCATCTGGACAAGCTCATTGGGCCGGTCAAGGTGTTGCTTGATGCCTACACCCGTGGCGAAATCAGCGCGGTGCTACTTTGCTACAACAAGTTTGTCAGCACCATGCGACAAGAGCCGGTGGTGGAGCAATTGCTACCTTTGTCGCAAGCAGCGCTCAAAGAGCAATCACAGAAGAGTGAGGCTGCCAGCGGTGTCAAACACGGTTGGGACTACATCTATGAGCCTGATGCACAAGCCGTGATTGACGATTTATTGGTGCGCTATGCCGAAGCTTTGGTGTACCAGGCCGTCGCTGAAAACATCGCGTCAGAACATGCAGCGCGCATGGTGGCCATGAAGGCCGCCACCGACAACGCCGGCAATGTGATTGCAGAATTGAAGTTGATCTACAACAAGACACGTCAAGCAGCGATTACCAAAGAGCTGTCGGAAATCGTCTCTGGTGCGGCGGCGGTGTCGTAAGACGTAGTCCGCAAGCAAAGTAGCAAGTATTAAGTTTTTGTATTAATTTTTTGGAGCAAAAAATGGCTCAAGTCCAAGGCAAAATTGTTCAGTGTATCGGTGCGGTCGTTGACGTGGAATTTCCACGCGACAAAATGCCCAAAATCTATGACGCCCTCAAAATGGATGGCTCCACACTGACGCTGGAAGTTCAGCAGCAGATGGGCGACGGCATCGTGCGTACTATTGCGCTGGGTTCATCAGACGGTTTGCGCCGTGGCATGGTCGTGCAAAACACGGCTCAGCCCATCATGGTGCCGGTGGGTAAGGCCACCTTGGGCCGCATCATGGATGTGCTCGGTGCGCCGATTGACGAGCGTGGCCCGGTTGCAGCAACCTTGACCGCTTCGATTCACCGCAAAGCGCCGGCATACGACGAACTCAGCCCATCGCAAGAGTTGTTGGAGACCGGCATCAAGGTGATTGACCTGGTCTGCCCGTTCGCCAAAGGCGGTAAAGTTGGTTTGTTCGGTGGTGCCGGTGTGGGCAAAACCGTGAACATGATGGAACTCATCAACAACATCGCCAAAGCGCACAGCGGCTTGTCCGTGTTCGCGGGTGTGGGTGAGCGTACCCGTGAAGGCAACGACTTCTACCACGAGATGGCTGACTCCGGCGTGGTGAACCTGGAAAATCTCGAAGACTCCAAAGTAGCCATGGTCTACGGCCAGATGAACGAGCCTCCAGGCAACCGTTTGCGCGTGGCATTGACTGGTTTGACGATCGCTGAGTCCTTCCGTGACGAGGGCAAGGACGTGCTCTTCTTCGTCGACAACATTTATCGCTACACCTTGGCCGGTACGGAGGTGTCCGCGCTCTTGGGCCGCATGCCTTCAGCGGTGGGTTACCAGCCTACACTGGCTGAAGAAATGGGTCGCTTGCAAGAGCGCATCACCTCGACCAAAGTCGGCTCCATCACGTCCATCCAGGCCGTTTACGTGCCAGCTGACGACTTGACCGATCCATCGCCGGCGACAACCTTTGCGCATTTGGACTCCACCGTGGTGTTGTCTCGTGACATCGCCTCCTTGGGTATTTACCCGGCGGTCGATCCTTTGGATTCAACCAGCCGTCAGTTGTCGCCAAGCGTTGTGGGTGAAGACCACTACAACACGGCGCGTGCGGTGCAGGGTACGCTACAGCGCTATCGCGAACTGCGTGACATTATCGCGATCATGGGTATGGATGACCTGGCTCCTGAAGACAAGTTGGCCGTGGCTCGTGCCCGTAAAATCCAACGTTTCTTGAGCCAACCGTTCCACGTAGCCGAGGTGTTTACGGGCTCACCTGGTAAGTATGTGCCTTTGGCCGAGACCATTCGTGGTTTCAAAATGATTGTCAACGGCGAGTGCGATCACTTGCCAGAGCAAGCGTTCTACATGGTCGGCACCATCGACGAAGCCTTCGAAAAAGCCAAGAAAATCGCTTAAAGCGGGGTACAAATGAATACCATTCATGTTGATGTCGTTAGCGCTGAAGAATCGATTTTCTCAGGCGAAGCCAAATTTGTGGCCTTGCCGGGTGAAGCCGGTGAACTGGGTATTTACCCACGTCACACGCCGCTGATTTCGCGCATCAAAGCGGGCTCAGTGCGGATTGAAAAAGCCGATGGCAGCGAAGAGTTCATTTTCGTCGCCGGTGGCATCATCGAAGTCCAGCCAAACTGTGTCACTGTGTTGTCAGACACGGCGATTCGCGGCAAAGACCTGGATGAAGAAAAAGCCAACGAAGCCAAAGCGGCCGCTGAAGAAGCACTCAAGAACGCCAAAGGCGAGCTCGATATTGCCAAAGCGCAATCGGAGTTGTTTGCAATGGCGGCTCAAATCGC
>JASJPN010000008.1:0-13565 GCA_031426635.1 Polaromonas sp. | reverse complement strand
GAAGCTGAGCGACGGTGCGGGCTGAAAATTCAGAGGCCGTTATCGCAGGGAAGGTGTCAGCAAGCTCGGATTCTTGAGTCAAAGCCGTATCAACGGTACCCACAGGGGCCATTTCTGGGACAGTTACTGGAGCAACTGGAGCAACTGGAGCAACTGGAGCAACTGGCGCTATCGGTAGTGGCGGTAGCGTGAATACAGGCTCTGATGAAGGTGCGAGTGCAGCTGATTCAGCCGGGATGACGGGAAGGCTGGCTGGCGCGTAACTGGTGGTGTGAAAGAAGGACTGGTCGTCGAGCTCAGTGTTCAAATCCTCATCTTCTTTAGTCGCTCGGTTTTTTCTTTGACGGGCCATATACAGTCCACCAGCCGCCAGCAATGCCAACAAACCGCCAGCTGCTGGCAACGTGGTCGGGCTGTTCATCAGATCATCCAAAAAGCCTGGTTCCGGTATCGGTGTTGCTGGCAGAGCTGGTTTGGCGGAGACGACGGGATTGACGGGCGTGGTAACTGCGGTTGTAGGCGCAGTGGCATTGCCAGCCGTCGCATCAGGCGTAGGTACGGGGGTCTGGGCTGCTGTGGGGGCCGTGCTGCCCGGGGTCACCGTCGCCGTGCTGGCAATGGCATTCAAATCGCTGATATTTTTTGACAATTCGGCCACTCGTGCGGTGTCGTTCGCGGCTTGTCTGTCTTTGGCGATTTTTTCTGAGTTGTCCCTGGCTCCCGCAGCTGCTTTGGTGTCAGCGTTCAGATTGCCTTTTGATAGCGTGAGTTTGTCAGGCGTGACGGCTGCTGATTTGCGCTCTTCCACATTAGCTTCGACTTTGCCACTGGCTTGTCGGTCAGGTGTTTTGGAGGCGATGCCAGGTGCATTCTCTGCCAATTTTCGCCTAAAACTGTTGAAATCCTTGCTTTGTGCGATCATGTTCTGGCGCGCAACGCTGTCTGGAATCGCCTGTGCCTCTTCGCTACTTGGCAGCGACAAGACGGTGCCAGCCTTTAATCGATTCACGTCGTTGCCGATAAACGCGTCTGGATTTTTATGCAGCATAGCGATCAGCATTTGGTCCAAAGACACATTGGCAGGGCGATGGTTGGCTGCGATTTTTCCTGCCGTGTCGCCCTTGGCAACTTTGAGTTGTTCTCCGCTGTTTTGAGGGGATGGCTTGGGCACCGGCATGGCCGGCGGTTTTTGAGTTGGGGCAACCGCCGTTTTGCTTTCTGCGCCTGCTCGTACGGCAGGTTCTACCGACGGTACGAGCATCATGGCGGGTGCGGTGATTGGCGTAGCAGCGGCCGGATCACCTGGGCGCGCCGCTGGTGGATCAAGCAGCAAAGTGTAGTTACGAACAATCTGCCCGCTGGACCATTTGGCTGTGATCATCAAATTAACGAATGGGTCAGACACGGCCTTGTCGACACGCAGCTGCAGGTAAGCGGTGCCATTGGTACGGCGTTGCAGGGTAAATTGTGCAGATGCCAGCGCTGGGTTGTACTCCATCCCGGCGGCCTTGAAGGCTTCTGGTGTAGCCAGATTGGCCTTGAAACTTGCAAACTCTTCAGCGTTAATGTCAGGAATATCAATGTCTGCACGCAAGGGCTCGCCCAATGCAGACAGGGTGGTTAAGCGACCCAAAGCCAGAGCATGCGCATCGACATGCGCCGCACTCAATAACACACCAAAGGCAGCCACGATGGCTGTAGCGCGCCATGATGCACCCGAGGTTTGAATCATGGCGCGCAATGTTGAACTTGGTTGGGTATGCATGGTTGCTGTTAATTTCTTGTTGAGCGTCGCCGGGTGGCTTGATTCTTGTCACTAAATTCCAACTTGTATCAATAGCTTAGGTTAAAAAGCTAAGATTACTTCTACATTATGAATAGAAGCTGCAAGCATAAAGACAATAGCCGTATTTACAAATCAAGTGTTGCAACTATGCAACTATGCAAGAACGATGGTTTAGCTTGTCAACAAAATACGCAGCATCCGACGCAGCGGCTCGGCGGCACCCCAGAGCAATTGGTCGCCAATGGTGAAAGCGCCCACATACTCTGGTCCCATGGCAAGTTTACGCACCCGTCCGACCGGGATTTGCATCGTGCCCGTCACAGCCACAGGCGTCAGGTCGCGCACAGTCGCTTCTTTGTTGTTAGGCACGACACGCACCCATTCGTTGTCAGCCGCCATCATGGCTTCCAGGTCAGCAACCGGCACGTCTTTTTTGAGTTTGAAGGTCAGCGCCTGGCTGTGGCAGCGCATCGCACCGACGCGCACGCAAAATCCGTCAACCGGTGTTTCTTTGGTGCCAAACATAGCGCCTTGACCCAGGATTTTGTTGGTTTCAACGCCGCCTTTCCACTCCTCTTTCGACATGCCATTGCCTAAATCAGAGTCGATCCACGGAATCAGGCTGCCGCCCAAAGGCGCACCGAAGTTGGCGGTCTCCAAGGCCGTCAGTGACTGTTGCTTTGCCAGCACTTTGCGGTCAATTTCTAAAATCGCCGATTTAGGGTCGTCCAACAAGGCGCGGACTTCGCCATTGAGCGTGCCAAACTGCGTCAGCAACTCACGCATGTGCTGCGCGCCGCCGCCAGAGGCTGCCTGGTAGGTCATGGTGGTCATCCATTCGACCAGACCCGCTTTGTACAGTGCCCCCACGCCCATCAACATGCAGCTCACGGTGCAATTGCCGCCCACCCAGTTGTTGCCGCCTTTGCTCAGGGCGTTTTTGATGACGGGCAAGTTCACGGGGTCGAGCACGATAATCGCGTCGTCTTTCATGCGCAGGGTCGAGGCCGCGTCAATCCAGTGCCCTGTCCAGCCCGCTGCGCGCAGCTTGGGGAAAACTTCAGAGGTGTAGTCGCCGCCTTGCGCAGTGAGGATGATGTCGCATTTCTGCAATGCTTGAATGTCAAAGGCATTCTGAAGCGTGGTTTCGTTTTTGGCTTGACCAGGCGCTTTGCCTCCTGCATTGGAGGTGGAGAAGAACACCGGCTCAATCAGTTCAAAGTCGCCCTCGGCCTGCATACGGTCCATCAGCACCGAGCCAACCATACCGCGCCAACCCACCAAACCAACCAACGGATTCACCAAGTTACCCACTTTCATCGCCATCACCCTTGTAAATTATCAGACATTACCGCATTTTAGAGTGTCTCAAAGCGCTTTCACCACGGCATCGCCCATTTGTACCGTACTGACCCTGGTTGTACCCGCACTGTAAATATCCGGCGTCCGCAGCCCCTGCGCCAAGACGACTTTCACCGCTGTTTCAATGCGGTCAGCCGCTTCGGCTTGGTTCAGACTGAAACGCAACATCATCGCCGCGCTCAAAATCGTCGCCAGCGGGTTGGCAATGCCTTTGCCGGCAATGTCAGGCGCGCTGCCGTGGCTGGGCTCGTACAAGCCTTGTTTCTTGTCATTCAAGCTGGCAGAGGGCAGCATGCCGATCGAGCCGGTCAGCATGGCGGCGGCGTCCGACAAAATGTCGCCAAACATGTTGCCAGTGACCATCACGTCAAATTTCTTCGGCGCTTTGACCAATTGCATGGCCGCGTTGTCGACGTACATGTGGTCCAAAGCGACGTCGGGGTACTGCAAACCCACCTCCGATACCACGTCTTTCCAGAACTGGAAGGTTTCCAGTACATTGGCTTTGTCGACGCTGGTGACACGTTTGTCACGCTTTTGCGCAGCCTGGAAGGCGACATGGGCAATCCGCTCAATCTCTGGGCGGCTGTAGCGCATGGTGTCAAACGCTTCTTCGCTGCCTGGGAAATGCCCGTCTGTCGCGACGCGGCGACCACGCGGTTGACCAAAATAGATGTCGCCCGTGAGCTCGCGGATGATCAACATATCGAGTCCAGCCACCAATTCAGGCTTCAAGCTTGACGCATCGACCAGTTCTTTGTAGCAAATGGCAGGGCGGAAATTGGCAAACAGGCCCATGTTTTTACGGAGTCCCAGAATCGCTTGCTCAGGGCGCAGCGAGCGCTCCAGCTTGTCGTATTTCCAGTCACCGACTGCGCCAAACAGCACGGCGTCAGCCTCTTGGGCGAGTTTGAGGGTCGCTTCTGGCAGCGGGTGACCGTGTGCCTCGTAAGCCGCGCCACCGACCAGGGCGGTTTCCATTTCCAAGGGAAGACCGAGCACGTTCAAGACTTTGACCGCCTCGGCAACGATTTCCGTACCAATGCCGTCACCCGGCAACACTGCAATTTTCATATTCGCTTTCTGGTTTGACTAATTTTGCTATTATTTTTATAGCTACTTAGGAAGATATCACGCCGGATACAGCCAAATTCATGCATGAAAATCAGGGTATCTGAGCCGGTAGCATCGTGTGAGCCAGCCATGGCTTGGCAGCCAAGCGCTCGGCTTCAAAGGCTTTGATCTTGTCGCTGTGACGCAGGGTCAGGCCAATGTCGTCAAAACCGTTCAGCAGGCAGTATTTACGGAAGGCTTGTACTTCAAACGGCCATTCGATGCCGTCGGGTTTGACAATGACCTGGCGCTCCAGGTCTACGGTCAAGCTATAGCTGGGGAAGGCGGCACATTCATTAAACAGCTGTGCCACCTGTGCATCACTCAGCACAATCGGTAATAAACCGTTTTTAAAGCTGTTATTGAAGAAAATATCGGCATAACTGGGCGCGATGATGGCCCGGAAGCCATATTGATCCAGCGCCCAGGGCGCGTGTTCGCGTGAGGAGCCACAGCCAAAGTTTTTGCGTGCCAACAGCACACTGGCACCCAGATAGCGGGGCTGGTTCAACACAAAATCAGGGTTGGGTTTGCGGCTGGTGGGGTCCTGGCCGGGGTAGCCCGCATCCAAATAGCGCCATTCGTCAAACAAATTGACGCCAAAGCCGGTTTTACGGATGGACTTCAAAAACTGCTTCGGGATGATGGCGTCGGTATCGACGTTCTCGCGGTCCATCGGGGCAACGAGGCCCTTGTGTACGGTAAATTTTTGCATAAAAATCTTCAATCAAATTGAGACAAACCGCCGAATATCGACAAAATGCCCATGGACTGCCGCTGCCGCTGCCATCGCCGGGCTGACCAAGTGAGTGCGTCCACCCGCGCCTTGGCGGCCTTCAAAGTTGCGGTTGCTGGTGGAGGCACAGCGCTCGCCGGGCTCCAGCTTGTCGGCATTCATGGCCAGGCACATCGAGCAGCCGGGTTCGCGCCACTCGAAACCTGCGGCCAGGAACACTTCATGCAAGCCTTCGCGCTCGGCCTGTTCTTTGACCAAGCCCGAGCCGGGCACGACCATCGCCAGCTTGACCGTTTTGGCAACCTTTTGACCCAGCTGCTTGACCATGGCTGCGGCTTCGCGCATGTCTTCAATCCGGCTGTTGGTGCAGGAGCCAATGAAGACCTTGTCGATGTAAATGTCGTTCAAGGCTTTGCCGGGTGCGAGGCCCATGTAGCTCAGCGCACGCTCGATGGCGTCGCGTTTGTTGGCATCTTTTTCTTTGTCTGGGTCGGGCGTTTTTCCATCCACGCCCAGCACCATCTCGGGCGAGGTGCCCCAAGTCACTTGCGGGATGATTTGGCTGGCGTCCAGTTCAATCACCGCATCAAAGTGGGCGCCAGCGTCGGATTGCAGGCCTTTCCAGTACGCCACGGCTTGGTCCCACTCCACGCCTTTGGGGGTGAGTGGGCGGCCTTGCAGGTAAGCGATGGTTTTGTCATCCACCGCCACCAAGCCAGCGCGCGCACCAGCTTCAATGGCCATGTTGCAGACCGTCATGCGGCCTTCCATGCTGAGTGCCCGAATGGCGGAGCCGCCAAACTCAATGGTGTAGCCGGTGCCGCCCGCCGTGCCAATTTTGCCGATGATGGCCAACACAATGTCTTTGCCGCCCACGCCAGCAGGCGCCTTGCCTTCGACCTTGATGAGCATGTTTTTGGCTTTTTTGGCCAAGAGCGTCTGCGTCGCCATGACGTGCTCGACTTCGCTGGTGCCAATGCCGTGCGCCAAGGCACCAAACGCGCCATGGGTGGAGGTGTGCGAATCGCCGCAAACGACCGTCATGCCAGGCAAGGTGGCACCCGTTTCAGGTCCGATGACGTGGACAATACCTTGGCGTTTGGACAGGAAGGGGAAATAAGCCGCCGAGCCAAATTCGGCCATGTTGGCGTCCAGCGTGGTGATTTGCTCTTTGCTCACGGGGTCGGTGATGCCGTCGTAACCCAGTTCCCAACCGGTGGTGGGGGTGTTGTGGTCAGCCGTGGCGACGATGGAGCTGATGCGCCAAATTTTGCGCCCAGCCTGACGGATGCCTTCAAAGGCTTGCGGGCTGGTGACTTCATGCACCAGATGGCGGTCAATATAAAGCACGGCGGTGCCGTCTTCTTCGGTGTGGACGACGTGTTCGTCCCAGATTTTGTCGTAAAGCGTGCGGCTCATGGCGTCCTTAAAGAAACCTACAGTTAGATGTTCATTTTATTCAATATGAAAAATGCCCGCTGATGTCGCCATCTGGCGGGCGCTGCGTGTTCAATTGTGTGAACGCTCAAACTTAACGATCACCTATCGGCTTGACCGTACGCGGCGCTTGGCCTGCAAACAACTGGCGCGGACGGCCAATTTTGTATTCTGGATCGCTAATCATTTCATTTAATTGTGCAATCCAGCCCGTCGTGCGTGCCAAGGCGAACACGGCCGTGAAGAGTGAGGTCGGGATGCCAATGGCGCGTTGCACGATGCCAGAGTAGAAGTCGACGTTGGGGTACAACTTGCGCTGCACAAAGTAGTCGTCCTCTAGGGCGATTTTCTCTAGCGCCATCGCCAGTTTGAACAAGGGGTCATTTTCCAAACCCAGTTCAACCAGCACTTCCTTGCAAGTTTCCTGCATCAGCTTGGCGCGCGGGTCGTAGTTTTTGTAAACGCGGTGACCAAAACCCATCAGCTTGACCCCCGAATTTTTGTCTTTGACTTTTTCCATGAACTCGCCCAGTTTACTGATGCCACCCATTTTTTGGATGTCTTCCAGCATGTTCAGACAAGCTTCATTCGCACCGCCGTGGGCAGGGCCCCACAGGCAGGCCACGCCAGCAGCAATCGCGGCAAACGGGTTGGTGCCTGAGCTGCCGCACAGACGCACCGTTGATGTTGAGGCGTTTTGCTCGTGGTCAGCGTGCAAAATGAAGATGCGATCCAGGGCGCGCTCTAAAACTGGGCTCACTTTGTACGGCTCGCACGGTGTGGCAAACATCATGTGCAGGAAGTTGCCAGCGTAGCTCAAGTCGTTACGCGGGTACATATACGGTTGACCCACCGTGTATTTGTACGCCATCGCCACCAAAGTTGGCATTTTCGCAATCAGGCGAATCGCGGCAATTTCGCGGTGCTCAGGGTTGGTGATGTCGGTGCTGTCGTGGTAAAACGCAGACAGCGCGCCCACCAAGCCGGTCATGATGGCCATGGGATGCGCATCGCGGCGAAAGCCACGCAGGAAAAACTGCATTTGCTCATGCGCCATGGTGTGCATGGTGACGCGCTTGGTGAAGTCGGCTTTGCCAGTAGCTGTTGGCAACTCGCCGTACAGCAACAAATGGCAGGTTTCTAAAAAATCGCAGTTGGTAGCGAGCTGTTCAATCGGGTAGCCACGGTACAACAGCTCACCTTTATCACCATCAATGTAAGTAATCGCTGATTGACATGCCGCCGTAGACAGAAAGCCAGGGTCGTAGGTGAACATGCCGGTTTGCGCATAGAGTTTGCGAATATCGATCACATCGGGGCCCATGGTGCCTTGATAGATGGGCAACTCGATACTCGAACTACCGTTGCTAAACGACAGTGTGACTTTGTTTTCTGCTAGTTTCATGGGAAGTCCTTTGCTGTGACTAGATGGTTTTTTAATTATTTACTTCTGAGCATCGCCAACACTTCACGCACCTCAGCGCAATCTAGTGCGGGGCTGGTGGGAAGCATGTGGTCGAGTGTTTTTCGTGCCAAGTTCAAATCAAGCAAGTCGTTATCACTCAAATCCATTAAAACACTCAGGCCTTGCGCTTGTTTGATGGTCAAGTGATTTGCATGGTTGTTAAAAAATCGTTCGATGAATAAATCGTTTTCAAGCAAGCCACGCCGGCAGCGCCAGCGCAGTTTGCTGAGTTCTCGCGCATTAACCAGTGTTTGTGTGGTCATATCAAACCGTCCGCATCACCATCATTTCCTTGATTTTCCCAATCGCTTTGGTGGGGTTCAAACCTTTGGGGCAGACATCAACGCAATTCATGATGGTGTGGCAGCGGAACAAGCGGTACGGGTCTTCCAGGTTGTCCAAGCGCTCAGCCGTAGCCTCGTCCCTGGAGTCAGCAATAAAGCGATAGGCTTGCAGCAGACCGGCCGGGCCGACAAATTTATCAGGATTCCACCAAAAGCTGGGGCATGAGGTAGAACAGCTGGCGCACAAAATACACTCGTACAAACCGTTGAGTTCTTCGCGCTCTTCGGGGCTTTGCAGGCGTTCTTTTTCGGGCGGCGTGGTGCTGTTGATCAAATAAGGCTTGATGGAGTTGTACTGTTTGAAGAACTGCGTCATGTCGACAATCAAATCGCGAATGACGGGCAGACCTGGCAAGGGCTTGAGGACGATGTCGCCTGTGAGCGTGCGCATGTTGGTCAGGCAAGCCAGGCCGTTTTTGCCGTTGATGTTCATCGCGTCAGAGCCGCAAACGCCTTCACGGCATGAGCGACGAAAGGTGATGCTGGGGTCTTGCGCCTTGAGTTTCATCAACGCATCAAGCAACATGCGCTCACTGCCATCGAGTTCGACGTTGATGGTTTGCATGTACGGCTTAGCGTCGGTATCGGGGTCGTAGCGGTAGATCTTGAAGGTACGTGTGGTCATGTTGATTCTCAGTATGGATTCAAACGCTAAGTCGAAGATTTAGAAAGAGCGCACAGTCAGTGGTACGGAGTCCACCGTGAGTGGTTTCATTTTCACGGGTTTGTAAGTCAGGCTGTTGCTGGCGCGGTCCCACAAGGTGTGTTTATGCCAGTCGGTGTCATTGCGACCATTGGGGTGGGCAGCGGTGTCGCCGTAGTCGTTGACCGTGTGCGCGCCACGACTTTCATGACGCGCGGCGGCTGACACGATGGTGGCTTGTGCGGCCTCAATCAAGTTGTCGATTTCCAGCGCTTCAATACGTGCGGTGTTGAACACCTTGGACTTGTCTTTGAGGTTGATGTTGGCAACGCGATTGCGGAGCTCGGCAATCTTTTTGACACCTTCATCCATGCTGACTTGGGTGCGGAATACGCCCGCGTGGTCTTGCATGGTTTTGCGAATGTCATCAGCCACGTCTTGCGCATATTCACCAGCCGTTGCGCTGTCCAGGCGTGCGACACGTGCGAGTGAAGCGTCTGCTGCATCGGCAGGCAAAGGCTTGTGCGTTTTGTTTTTGGCGTTGAACTGGACGATGTGGTTACCCGCTGCGCGGCCAAACACCAGCAAGTCGAGCAGGGAGTTGGTGCCCAAGCGGTTCGCCCCATGCACGCTGACGCAGGCGCATTCGCCCACCGCGTACAGACCATTGACGACTTCGCTTTGGTTTTCTGCGTTTTGCGTCACCACTTGGCCGTTGATGTTGGTCGGGATGCCGCCCATTTGGTAATGGATGGTCGGCACCACGGGGATGGGCTCTTTGGTGATGTCGACGTTGGCAAAGTTGTGGCCAATCTCGAACACTGAGGGCAGACGCTTCATGATGGTGTCTGCGCCCAAATGGGTCATGTCCAGATTGATGTAGTCTTTGTTGGGGCCGCAACCACGGCCTTCTTTGATCTCTTGGTCCATACAGCGCGAGACGTAGTCACGCGGCGCCAGGTCTTTGTAGGCTGGAGCGTAACGCTCCATGAAGCGCTCACCGTTGCTGTTGCGTAAAATCGCGCCTTCGCCACGGCAGCCCTCGGTCAACAACACGCCAGCTCCGGCGACACCCGTGGGGTGAAATTGCCAAAATTCCATGTCTTGCAGTGGGATGCCAGCGCGCGCGGCCATGCCCAAACCGTCGCCGGTGTTGATGAACGCATTGGTCGAAGCCGCAAAAATACGTCCCGCGCCACCGGTGGCCAGGAGTGTGGTTTTGGCCTCCAAAATATGCATCTCGCCGGTTTCCATCTCCAGCGCGGTGACGCCAACCACATCGCCGTCAGCATCGCGAATCAAATCGAGCGCCATCCATTCAACAAAAAACTGGGTCTTGGCTTGCACGTTTTGCTGATACAGCGTGTGCAGCATGGCGTGCCCCGTACGGTCGGCAGCTGCGCAAGCGCGTTCAACGGCTTTTTCACCATAATTGGCGGTGTGACCACCAAAGGGGCGCTGGTAGATCGTGCCATCGGGGTTGCGGTCAAATGGCATACCCATGTGCTCCAGGTCATACACCACGTTGGGTGCTTCGCGGCACATGAATTCGATCGCGTCCTGGTCGCCCAGCCAGTCGGAGCCTTTGACGGTGTCGTAAAAATGGTAGTGCCAGTTATCGGCGTTCATGTTGCCTAGCGCGGCACCAATGCCGCCTTGCGCTGCCACAGTGTGAGAGCGGGTGGGGAAGACCTTGGATAAAACGGCGACATTGAGACCCGCGCGCGCCAGTTGCAAGGAAGCGCGCATGCCAGAGCCGCCAGCGCCGACGATCACAACGTCAAATTTGCGCTTGGTGACCGATGCTGTTGCAGCTGACAAAGCAGGATGAGGTGAGGATAGCGCCATGACTTACAGTCTCCAGAGAACTTGAATGGCCCAGCCCGCGCAAGCGACGAGCCAGACGATGGTGAACACTTGCATCAGCAAACGGATGCCGACGGGTTGGATGTAGTCCATCCAAATATCGCGCATACCGACCCACACGTGGTACAGCAAAGCAATGATGACCACAAAGGTCAGGGCTTTCATCCACTGCGAGGCGAAAATACCGGCCCATTTGTCGTAGCCCATCGCACCTTTGTTGAAAATCACTTGCACCAAGACAAGCACGGTGAATACAGCCATGATGGCGGCTGTGACACGCTGGCTGAGCCAATCGCGCAGACCATAGTGCGCACCGACGGCGACGCGCTTGGAACCAAAGTTAACTGCCATGTTGTTATTCCTTATTTTTTAGCTTGGAGGGGTTCATCAACTTCAATACATACCGAACAGCTTGAGCGCCAGCACACAAGTCAAACCGAGGCTGAGTACCAAAACCACTTGCGCTGATGATTTGCCGAATTCTTTGGTGGTGGCATCGTGGCTCAGGTCCATATACAAATGACGCAGACCTGCAATAAAGTGCTGCAAATAGGACCATATCAGCGCCAATGCCATGAGCTTGAAAAACCAGCCAGGTACAAAACCAGCGCCATGGCTAAAAACGCTGGTGAATTTGGCAAAGGATATTTCGGAGCTGATGGACGTATCAAACATCCAAATGATGAACGGCATCAGTAAAAACATGATCGCGCCACTAGCGCGGTGCAAAATCGACACCCAGGCTGCGGGCGCCATGCGGTAGGTGGTCAGATCTTTGAATGCATTGATATTGCGAAACTCAGGCCGTTTTGGTTTGGTTTCATTGGCTGAATCGGTCATGGGTTTGCTTTCAAGAAGTCATAAATAAACAAATTCTATTGCACCGCAACAAACTGACGTGAAAATTGCACGCAATGGCTGCGGGCAAGGCCTGTGTTTGTGCTCAGCTTAGTTTGTTTCGGTAATGGTGTGTTGTCGTCAGGTAATAACCTCGGCGTAGCTCCATCGGCATGTCGTTGTAGGTGTAAGCAATGCGCTCGACGCTCAACAAGGGTGTATCTTGTCCTATTTTCAATAGCTCGCACTGTGCCAAATCCGGCTTCACAGCGCGGATTTTTTCATCCGCGCGGACCATGCGAACGCCAAATTCTGTTTCAAACAGGGCATACATCGGGCCGTGATATTGGGCCAAGCGCTCGGCCGTGAGGCCTTTGAACGGGCCACCAGGCAGCCAGATGTCTTCCAAAATCGTTGGCACGGAGCCAAAAGACAACACTCGCCGCGCTTGCAGCACAGAGTCGCCCGTGCGCAAGTTGAGTAATTTGGCGATCTCGGCTGAAGCGCGGGTGCGTTTGCAGTCTATGATTTGACGATCAGCGGGGCCTTCGCTGTTTTGGTCGCCCGTATCGGGAGCCAGCTTTAAAAACCGGTATTGCACCTGCATCTCCGCATGGGTGGCGACAAAGGTGCCTTTGCCTTGGCGGCGTATCAGCAAATTTTCAGCGGCCAGCTCGTCTATCGCTTTGCGCATCGTGCCCTGACTGACGCGAAAGCGCGCCGCCAAGTCCATTTCGCTGGGAATGGCTTCGCCGGGCTTCCACTCACCGCTTTGTAAACTTTGCAGTATCAAGCCTTTGATTTGTTGGTACAACGGGCTGAAAGCGGGTGTAGCCAACTCTAAAGAACCAACTGTATCGTTGCGTGCCGAAAGAGGGGGTAAGGGTGTGATGGTGTCAATTTGCGTCATTGCCTCAATCATATCTTATGTCTTACATAAGACAAATTGACGAATCAGGGTTTTCGAGAGTAAACTCGCAAGCTGTTTTGAGTGCTTTTCCTTTCTTTGACACGAGTGATCTATCTATTTTGGAGTTTTCTATGAGCAAAAAGCCCGTCCGTGTAGCCGTTACCGGTGCCGCAGGTCAAATTGGTTACGCGATTTTGTTTCGCATCGCTTCGGGCGAGATGCTGGGAAAAGACCAGCCCATCATTTTGCAATTGTTGGAAGTGCCGGTCGAGGGCCCGCAAAAAGCACTGCAAGGCGTGATGATGGAGTTGCAAGACTGCGCTTTCCCACTTTTGGTGGGCATGGAAGCACACAGCGACCCGATGACCGCATTCAAAGACGTGGACTATGCGCTCTTGATCGGCTCACGTCCACGCGGCCCCGGCATGGAGCGTGCCGAGCTGCTGGCAGTCAATGCGGAAATTTTCACCGCCCAAGGCCAGGCACTCAACGCTGTCGCCAGCCGAGACGTGCGTGTTTTGGTGGTCGGCAACCCGGCCAACACCAATGCCTACATTGCCATGAAAAGCGCGCCGGACCTGCCGCGTAAAAATTTCACCGCCATGTTGCGCTTGGATCACAACCGTGCTGCGTCACAAATCGCCGCCAAAACCGGCAAAGCCGTGGCTGACATTGAAAAATTGGTCGTGTGGGGCAACCATTCACCCACGATGTATGCCGATTACCGCTTCGCCACCATCAAAGGCGAGTCAGTCAAAGACATGATCAACGACCAGGACTGGAACGCCAACACCTTCTTGCCAACCGTGGGCAAGCGTGGCGCCGCCATCATTGCGGCTCGTGGCGTGTCATCGGCCGCATCGGCTGCCAACGCTGCCATCGACCACATGCGCGACTGGGCGCTGGGCACCAACGGCAAGTGGGTCACGATGGGTATTCCATCGGACGGCCAGTACGGCATTCCTGAAGACACCCTATTCGGTTTTGCCGTGACGTGTGCAGGCGGCGAATACAAAGTGGTTGAAGGTTTGACGATTGACGCGTTCAGCCAGGAATGCATCAACAA
>JASJPN010000007.1:32784-34406 GCA_031426635.1 Polaromonas sp. | reverse complement strand
CCGGCCTGCGTCCTGCCTTCAAGAAAGACGGCACCATCACCGCCGCGTCAAGTTCGTCCATCAATGACGGCGCGGCAGCCATGGTGTTGATGCGTCAAAGCACGGCAGACAAGGGCAGCGTCAAGCCGCTGGCACGGATCGTCAGTCATGCCACCCATGCCCAGGCACCCAACTGGTTTGCCACCGCACCCTTGGGCGCCACCCAAAAAGCCTTGGCCAAAGCGGGTTGGCGTGCAAAAGACGTTGAGCTGTGGGAAATCAACGAAGCCTTTGCCGTCGTGCCCATGGCGCTGATGACCGAGCTGGCGTTACCGCACGCGATCGTCAATGTCAACGGCGGCGCTTGCGCGCTGGGCCATCCGATTGGGGCCAGTGGCGCCCGCATCATCGTGACCTTGATTCACGCCTTGCAAGCGCGTGGCCTCAAGCGTGGCCTGGCGACGCTGTGCATTGGTGGCGGCGAGGCGACGGCGCTGACCTTGGAGCTGATCTGATGCTGTTGACGCAAGACCAGAAAATGATCCGCGACGCCGTTCGTGCCTTCGCGCAGGAGCAGCTCTGGCCACATGCCGCCAAGTGGGACAAGGAGCACCACTTCCCTAAAGAGGTTCATAAAGGGCTGGCGGAGTTGGGTGCTTACGGCATCTGCGTGCCTGAAGAATTTGGTGGCGCCCATCTGGACTACCTCACCTTGGCGGTGGTGTTGGAAGAAATTGCCGCAGGCGACGGCGGCACCAGCACGGCGATCAGCGTGACCAATTGCCCCGTCAACGCGATTTTGATGCGTTATGGCAATGCCGCGCAAAAGAAGCAGTGGTTGACACCTTTGGCGCAGGGGCAGATGCTGGGCGCGTTTTGTTTGACAGAACCGCATGTGGGCAGCGATGCCGCCGCACTGAAAACAACAGCCGTCAAGGACGGTGATGGGTACGTCATCAATGGCGTCAAGCAGTTCATCACCAGCGGCAAAAACGGACAGGTGGCGATCGTGATTGCCATGACGGACAAGGGCGCTGGCAAAAAAGGCATGAGTGCGTTCATCGTCCCCACCAGCACGCCTGGCTATGTGGTGGCGCGTTTGGAAGACAAACTGGGCCAGCACAGCAGCGATACCGCACAAATAAATTTTGACCATTGCCGCATCCCAGCAGACAACCTGATTGGGCAAGAGGGCGAAGGTTACAAAATTGCGCTGGGCGCTTTGGAAGGCGGGCGCATTGGCATCGCCGCCCAGAGCGTGGGCATGGCGCGTAGCGCGTTTGAATGTGCGCTGGCCTACGCCAGGCAGCGTGAGAGCTTTGGGCAGCCCATTTTCAACCACCAGGCGGTCGGCTTCAGATTGGCCGAGTGTGCTACAAAAATTGAAGCGGCCAGGCAGCTGATTTGGCATGCCGCGGCGCTGCGTGATGCCGCCCGCCCGTGTTTGAAAGAAGCCGCCATGGCCAAGCTGTTTGCCAGCGAGATGGCCGAGCAAGTGTGCAGCGTGGCCATCCAAACGCTGGGTGGCTACGGTTATGTGAGCGACTTTCCGGTTGAGCGCATTTACCGCGATGTGCGGGTGTGCCAGATTTATGAAGGCACCAGCGATGTGCAGAAAATGTTGATTCAACGAGCATTGGCGA
>JASJPN010000007.1:0-32684 GCA_031426635.1 Polaromonas sp. | reverse complement strand
ATGTCCGCTCAGTCGACTTTTTAGCCAATGCGGCAGCCATGCGCGCCTTGGTCGATGACCTGAATGCCAAAGTCAACCTTGCTGCGCTAGGCGGCGGTGCGGTGGCACGAGCCAAACACACGGCGCGTGGCAAGTTGTTGCCGCGTGACCGGGTGCAGATGCTCCTGGATCCGGGCACGCCATTTTTAGAACTCAGTCCGCTGGCCGCTTACGGCATGTATCCTGACAAAGATGGCAGTGACAGCGCCCCGTGTGCCGGTGTGATCACGGGTATTGGCCGCGTCAGTGGCGTGGACTGCATGATTGTGTGCAACGATGCCACGGTCAAAGGTGGCACCTATTACCCACTGACGGTTAAAAAGCACTTGCGTGCCCAAGAGGTGGCGCAGCAGAACAAGTTGCCTTGTATTTATCTGGTTGATTCAGGCGGGGCCAATCTGCCCAATCAAGACGAGGTGTTTCCCGACCGGGACCATTTTGGCCGGATCTTTTTCAACCAGGCCAATATGAGTGCAGAGGGCATCGCCCAAATTGCCGTGGTCATGGGCAGCTGCACGGCCGGGGGTGCGTATGTGCCCGCCATGAGCGACGAGGCCATCATCGTCAAAAACCAGGGCACCATCTTTTTAGGTGGCCCGCCCCTGGTCAAGGCCGCCACGGGCGAAGTGGTGAGTGCCGAGGACCTGGGCGGCGGCGATGTCCATACCCGTTTATCAGGCGTGGCCGACTATTTGGCGAAAAACGACCTTCATGCCTTGGCCATTGCGCGCCAATCGATTAAAAACTTGAATTCAAATAAGCGTATAGCCGGCGATTTACATGCCTCAGTAGCTCCTAAATATGTAGCGTCCGAACTGTATGGCGTGATCCCGACGGATACTCGCAAACCCTTTGATGTGCGTGAAATCATCGCCCGTATTGTCGATGGCAGCGAGTTTGATGAATTCAAAGCGCGTTTTGGTGCGACCTTGATTTGTGGCTTTGCGCGCATCGAAGGTATGCCGGTGGGCATCATTGCCAACAATGGCATTTTGTTCAGCGAATCGGCCCTCAAAGGCGCGCACTTCATTGAACTGTGCGCTCAAAGAAAAATTCCTCTGGTGTTTTTGCAGAACATCACGGGTTTCATGGTCGGTCGCAAGTACGAAAACGAAGGTATTGCGCGCAACGGTGCCAAGATGGTCACCGCGGTGGCGACAGCGGCCGTACCCAAATTCACCATCATCATTGGTGGCAGTTTTGGCGCTGGCAATTACGGCATGTGTGGCAGAGCCTATTCACCGCGTTTTCTGTGGATGTGGCCCAATGCGCGCATCAGTGTCATGGGTGGCGAACAGGCTGCAAGCGTTTTGGCAACCGTCAAGCGCGATGGCATTGAAGGCAAAGGCGGCACCTGGAGCCCGGAAGAAGAAGACGCCTTCAAAGCGCCGATCAAAGAGCAGTATGAAGTGCAGGGGCACCCCTACTTTGCCACCGCACGTTTATGGGATGACGGCGTGATCGACCCCGCGGACACACGCCGTGTACTGGCGCTAGGATTGAGTGCGGCATTGAATGCACCCATTCCAGATACGCGGTTTGGCGTATTCAGGATGTAATGAAATTTATTATGTTTAAAAAAATCCTGATTGCCAACCGTGGTGAAATAGCTTGCCGAGTCGCCGCGACCTGCGCCAAGCTAGCTATAAAAACAGTAGCAGTTTATTCGGACGCTGATGCGGGCGCCAAGCATGTTGCCGTCTGTGATGAGGCTGTTTATATGGGTGCCAGCGCACCCAAAGAGAGCTACTTGCGCTGGGAAAAAATCATTGAAGCGGCACTGGCGACAGGCGCACAAGCGATCCATCCTGGCTATGGATTCCTAAGTGAAAATGAGGCATTTGCGACTGCTTGTCAGGCTGCGGGATTGGTTTTTATTGGTCCGCCTGCGAGCGCCATCCAGGCGATGGGGCTCAAGGCTGAATCCAAGCAACTGATGGAAAAGGCAGGGGTGCCGCTGGTGCCGGGTTATCACGGACCGAACCAGTATCCAGAGTTTCTACAGATGGAGGCCGACCGCATGGCTTATCCCGTGCTCATCAAAGCCAGTGCGGGCGGTGGTGGCAAGGGCATGCGTATCGTCGATAAGCGCGAGGACTTTGCCGCAGCTCTGGCATCGTGCAAACGCGAAGCGACCAATGGTTTTGGTGATGACGCGGTGCTGATTGAAAAATATGTGCAGCGCCCCAGGCATATTGAAATTCAAGTATTTGGCGATATGCACGGCAACTATGTGTATTTGTTTGAACGCGATTGCTCAGTGCAGCGTCGGCACCAAAAAGTCCTGGAAGAAGCACCGGCGCCGGGCATGTCTGAGGCCATGCGTCGTGAGATGGGAGCCACTGCCGTGGCGGCTGCGCGGGCGGTCAATTATGTGGGCGCAGGCACAGTCGAGTTCATCGTCGAGCAAAAGCCGGACGGTGACATGGATTTTTTCTTCATGGAGATGAACACCCGGTTGCAAGTCGAGCATCCGGTGACTGAAGCCATCACGGGTTTGGATTTGGTCGAGTGGCAATTGCGTGTGGCGTGTGGCGAGCCTTTGCCTTTGCGGCAGGAGCAGCTGCGTATCACCGGCCATGCGATTGAAGCGCGGATTTGTGCCGAAAATCCGGACAACCAATTTTTACCTGCGACGGGTCATTTGCATGTGTATGGCCTTCCAGCGTGCGTGACGTTTGAACGGCCACATGCGGGAAGCTCCAGGCGAGGCGTTCGTGTGGACTCGGGCGTTCGTCAGGGCGATGCCATTTCTCCCTACTATGACTCGATGATCGCCAAGCTGATTGTGCATGGCGATACACGAGAACAAGCGCTGGCACTTATGGACGACGCTTTGGCGCAGACGCATATTGTCGGCTTGCATACCAATGTGCAATTTTTGCGCTATGTGGTGCGCAGCCCATCGTTTGCGCAGGCCAACTTGGACACTGGGCTCATACCGCGCGAAAAAGATGTGTTGTTCAATCAAGAGCCGGTTGGCGTCCACCTGGCGGCGGCGGCGGCGATTGTGCATACCCTACATACCGAGAAAATGAGCATCATCGCCAAAAATGTGCAGAATGCCTGGGTGGACCCCTGGGCACAGCGCGATGGGTGGCAGTCCCATGGCATTCATATGCGTCTATTCGAGTTTGAATTTCATGGCAAAAAAATAGAAGCAAAATTGCGCTATTTGCACGAGGGTGCCTTGCATTTGAGCGTGGGTGAGGATGCGGGTAGTTTGACTTATGCAACTCTTGAGGCTGGTTTTGCGATTGTTTTTTCAGCGCAGAGAGTAGTCGCTAAAATATATAAAAATAACGATGTAGTCAGCATATTTACTGACAGAGGTGCTACGCAAATAATAGCAATCGATTTGCTTGAACATGCCGGTGAAGCGCATGAAGCAGGTGGCAGGTTAACCGCTCCCATGCCTGGTAAGGTGGTTTCATTTTCAGTCAAAGTGGGTGAAAGCGTTGTCCAGGGACAAGCACTGGCGGTGATGGACGCGATGAAGATGGAGCACACGATTGCGTCACCTGCTGATGGGGTGGTGCAAGAACTGCTGTATCTTCCTGGCGACCAGGTACTGGAGGGTGCAGAATTGTTGAAATTAGTTAAATAGTCAATGCAGACGAGAGTGAGTAAGTGAGCACATCATGACATTGCCAATAAAAGTAAAAATGGTTGAAGTAGGTCCACGCGATGGCCTGCAAAACGAAAAGCAGGAGGTTCCCGCTGCTGTCAAAATTGAACTGGTGCATCGCTTGCAGGCAGCTGGTTTGACAGAGATTGAAGTCACCAGCTACGTCTCGCCTAAATGGGTGCCACAAATGGCCGACAACGCTGAGGTGATGGCTGGCATCAACCGCAAAAGTGGCGTGCGTTACTCGGTGCTTACGCCCAACCTGCAAGGTTTTGAAGCAGCCATTGCGGCTCCGCGAGCGCAGTGGCCCGGTGAGATTGTGGTGTTCGGCGCAGCCAGCGAGGCTTTTAGTCAGCGCAATATAAATTGTTCGATTGCACAGAGTATTGAAAGATTCCGACCCGTAGTTGCAGCAGCGCTGGCTCACAACATTCATGTGCGAGGTGCTATTTCTTGCTCTGTGGGGTGCCCCTATGAAGGCGATATTGCGCCTGAGCGTGTCACTTTGGTTGCCCAACTCATGAAAGATATTGGGGTGCAGCATCTTGGTGTGGCCGACACGATCGGGGTGGGCACGCCTGTCAAAGTGCAGCGCGCGATGGAAGCGGCACTGCATATCTATGACATCGACGATATTTCAGGTCATTTTCATGACACCTATGGCCAAGCTTTGGCCAATACTTTGCGCTGCCTGGATATGGGTATTTGGCAATTTGACACCTCGGTTGCAGGTTTGGGTGGCTGTCCTTATGCCAGAGGTGCTACAGGAAATGTCGCATCAGAGGATGTGGTCTATATGCTGCATGGCATGGGTATTGATACGGGGATTGATCTGGATAAATTAATGGATGCGGGACAATTCATCAGTAATTTCTTGCAAAGACCGACCCATTCACGGGCTGCGAAAGCCCTGATGAGCCAACGGCTGCCATGATGACCGAGCTACAACGATTGATTGAATCGGTGGATGTTGCGCTCAGCAGCCCCAATCCAACACCTTCACCGTGTACCTCAGTGTGCCGCATGAGCCAAGAGACAGGCTTGTGTGAAGGCTGCTTGCGCACACTTGACGAAATTGTGGCCTGGTCTCAACTGAGCGATGAGGGCGCACAAGGCAAACGCGCTATCTGGTCTGCCATAGGGCAACGTGCACGTCTAGCTGTCGCGTGAAACGGTCATGAAACACATCACCTTTTACTTCGACGTCATCTCACCCTACGCCTATGTAGCGTTTGAGCGCTTGCCCGAGGCTTTGCAAGGGGTGAGCTATTGCGTGCATTACCAGCCCGTGCTGTTGGCCGGGTTGTTGAAACACCACGGCCAACTCGGTCCCGCTGAAATTGAGCCCAAGCGGAATGGGACATATCGGCAGGTGCAGTGGTTGGCGCGTCAATCAGGCATCGGGTTGTACCTGCCAGCCGCTCATCCATTTAACCCTTTGGCGTTATTGCGATTGGCTGTAGCCAGCAGCCCGCAAGGTTTTCCTAATCGATATACGACAGAGACACTGTTTCACCATGTTTGGCTGGGTGGTCAGGATGCAGAGGATCCCCAGCGTTTGCAAGCGCTCACGGACTTGCTTAAACCAGCCTTGGATCCAAATGGTCAGGCGGTGAAGACCTTGCTGAAAGCACACACGGAAGATGCAATTAAAAAAGGTATTTTTGGTGTCCCCACTTTCGACGTGGATGGCAAGTTGTTTTTTGGGCTGGATGCATTACCGATGCTGGCGGCGTACCTGAAAGGCGATGTTTGGTTTGACGGCCCTGCCTGGGATGCAGCTACTTGCACGCCTAAAGGCAGCGCTCGTTTCGATCAATCGATGAAATAAATCATCAAATTTTGCTGAAATTCACATGGCGAAATAAAACTTAAGGGATAACCCTTTGGTTGTTCGTATTATTTCAGTTAACTGTCAGGGTCAGGTCAGTCCGTCCCCCGATAGTTGCCCGTCACCTCAATAGAGGTGAGTTCATTCATTTATCGAAGGAGACACATCAATGGCTACAGTAGCAGACAACAGGCCCATGAGCGCCGAGCAAAAGAAGGTTATCTTTGCCTCGTCACTCGGCACAGTTTTCGAGTGGTATGACTTTTACCTATACGGCACCTTGGCGGTGATCATTGGTAATCAGTTTTTCTCTGCCTTGGATCCTGCTTCGCGCACGATTTTCTCGCTACTGGCATTTGCCGCTGGCTTCATTGTTCGTCCGTTTGGAGCCTTGGTGTTCGGTCGTCTGGGCGACATGATCGGTCGTAAATACACCTTCCTGGTGACCATTTTGATCATGGGTTTGTCAACGTTCATCGTTGGTTTGTTGCCTAACTACGCCAGCATTGGCGTGGCAGCACCTGTGCTGTTGATTGCTCTTCGCATGCTGCAAGGCTTGGCGCTGGGCGGTGAGTATGGTGGTGCGGCGACTTATGTGGCTGAACATGCGCCGCAAAACAAACGCGGTGCCTACACCTCCTGGATTCAAACCACAGCGACGCTGGGTTTGTTTTTGAGCTTGATGGTGATTTTGGGCGTCCGTACCAGCATCGGTGAAGCTGCTTTTGCTGACTGGGGCTGGCGCGTTCCGTTCCTGGTTTCAATTTTATTGTTGGCTGTGTCAGTCTACATTCGCTTGAGCATGAACGAGTCCCCGGCTTTCCAGAAAATGAAATCTGAAGGCAGAACTTCCAAAGCACCCTTGTCTGAGTCTTTCGGCCAATGGAAAAACCTGAAAATTGTTATCCTGGCTTTGGTTGGCTTGACGGCCGGTCAAGCTGTGGTCTGGTACTCTGGCCAGTTCTACGCCTTGTTCTTCCTGACGCAAGCGCTCAAAGTCGACGGTGCAACTGCCAATATTTTGGTGGCGATTTCGTTGGTCATCGGTACACCTTTCTTTATTATTTTTGGTGCATGGTCTGACAAGATCGGTCGCAAGCCCATCATCATGGCTGGCTGCTTGTTGGCCGTGGTCACTTACTTCCCCGTTTTCAATGCGTTGACCAAAGCAGCTAACCCTGATTTGGCGGCCGCGCAAGCTGCTAACAAAGTGGTTGTTACTTCTGATCCAAAAGAGTGTTCATTCCAGTTCAACCCGACGGGTACCGTGAAGTTCACAAGCTCATGCGATGTGGCTAAACAAAAACTCTCCGCTGGCTCAGTGAGTTATGACAACGTCGAAGCGCCTGCCGGCACGCCAGCCAGCATCAAGGTGGGTGAGACAGTCATTCAGAGCTACGACGTCAACAAAACAAGCGATGCTGATATTGCTGCTGCCAAAGAAGCGGCGACCAAAAAATTGGCAGACCTGACCGCTGCAGCCGGCAAGCCTGAAGACATCAAGAAGGCCGCTGACGCTTTGGCAGGATTTGACAAAGATGCCAAGGGCGCGACGGTGAAAGCCAAAGAAGCAGCTATGTCTGGTGCTTTATCAGCAGCACTCAAAACAGCAGGCTACCCGGCAAAAGCAGATCCTGCCAAGCTGAACAAGCCCATGATCATCGCTATTTTGACTTACTTGGTGATTTTGGTGACCATGGTGTATGGCCCGATTGCAGCGATGTTGGTGGAACTGTTCCCGACGCGTATTCGCTACACCTCGATGAGTTTGCCTTACCACATTGGTAACGGTTGGTTTGGTGGTTTGCTGCCTACTACAGCCTTTGCTATCGTGGCGCAGACCGGCAATATGTACAACGGCTTGTGGTACCCCATCATCATTGCCGGTATGACCTTTGTCGTGGGTATGCTGTTTGTCAAAGAAACGAAAGATGTGGACATTTACGCTAACGATTAAGCATCGGTGTGTAAGTCATAGGAAAGAAGTTCTAGCTAAGCTGTAGCTTCTCTCCAAGCCCTCCTAGGAGGGCTTTTTTTTACCTTGTATCAGCTCCTATAAAAACATAAGTGGGCAGGCATTCATTAAAGGAAAACACCATGTGGAAAATCGTCGTAGCGTTTGCTATTTTTGCAGCTTTAGCCTTGTATTTATTGAGTAAAGGGGGGGATGTCGATATGAGCGGGGAAAAACATGGCAGCAACGACACTGCTGCTGTTTCCGCCAAGGTTTGAATCTCGGGTATTTGGTGTCGAGGCGAGGTATTTTGGCGTACTTGACTTGTTAAACGCATTTTTTTCATGTTTAATGCGCATCATTGAAGTATTTCGAGGAGACAAAAAAATGTACCTAGCAAAAACAGAAGCAGGACAACTGGCATTTAAAACTCGTTCCGTTTCGTTGAGCCCTCGACAGCGTTCGGCTTTCATCATTTTTGACGGCAAACGAACCATCGACGACGTGCTTGTAGCGACTGCTGGCCTGGGGCTGACCAGGAGTGATATTGATCAGATGGTTGAGCTCGGCTTGCTTGCACAGTTATCAGAAGTAGCTGAGCCTTTCGTTGAGGTGGATACGGTTCGGCCGCTAGGTGGTATGGTGGAACTTGGAGATGCGCAATTGCGATACGCGCAAGCCTATCCATTGGCGACACAACTGACTGCAAGTCTGGGGTTGCGTGGTTTTCGACTCAATTTGGCCGTAGAAGCCGTTGGCAGTTACTCGCAATTGGTCGCTTTGTTCCCCAAAATTCGCGAAGCTGTCGGAACTGAAAAATCACATGAATTAGAGCGAGCGCTTAGCGGCTCAGCTTAGAGGGTTATTCCGATACCAGTGGGTATGACACCTTTTCTTGCCTAGAATCGAAGTTCGATTCAGGAAAGAAAAAATCCATGTCACAGGGTCTTATCCGCATTCGCGGCGCGCGTCAGCACAATCTCAAAAATCTTGATCTCGACATACGCACCGGCGAATTAACTGTCGTGACGGGTCCCAGTGGTTCGGGTAAATCGAGCCTGGTGTTCGACACCCTCTTTGCCGAAGGGCAGCGTCGCTACGTCGAAACCTTCTCGGCGTACGCGCGGCAATTTTTAGACCGCATGGACAAACCCGCGGTGGATCGCGTCGATGGTGTGCCGCCCGCGATTGCGATTGATCAAACCAACCCGGTGCGCAGTTCACGCTCGACTGTGGGCACCATGACCGAGCTGAACGACCATCTCAAGTTGTACTTTGCACGGGCTGGCCAGTTGTATGACCGCAATACGGCACTGCCAGTAAGGCATGATTCGGCTGAAACGATTTACGCGCACATGCTTGAACGGGCTCTAGCGGTCGGGGACGATCCTCGGCTCGCTGTCACATTCCCCGTCGAATTGCCAGCGCAAACCACGGCTGAAGAAGTCGCCCAATGGTTGTCCGTCAGTGGCTTTACCAAAGTACAAGCAGAACGCGAGACGGCCACCCTGACGGGCCCACGCAAAGTGCTGGACGTGATTGCCGACCGCTTTCGCATTCTCGGTGCAGAGAAGTCGCGTGTGATTGAGGCGATTGAAGTCGCACTCAAACGGGGTAGCGGCCGTGTCAATGTTTATTTGACCGATGCAGGCGTGATGTGGAAATTTTCGACGGGCTTGCATTGCCCAGAGAGCGATCATCGCTATGCTGACCCCATCCCGTCTGCGTTTTCATTCAATTCGCCCGTGGGTGCGTGCGAAAAATGCAAAGGCTTTGGCCGGGTGATTGGCGTGGACTATGGCCTGGTTATCCCGAATGACAAATTGACCTTGCGTGCGGGTGCCATCAAGCCCATGCAAACACCTGCCTGGAAAGAGTGCCAGGACGACCTCATGCGTCATGCTGAAGTGGCCGGCATTCCACGCGATACGCCTTATTACAAGCTCACGCCGGAGCATCAACATTGGGTCATCAACGGCTCTCCCAACTGGAACGGCAAGTGGAATCAACATTGGTTTGGCGTCAAGCGATTTTTTGAGTACCTGGAAACCAAGTCCTACAAAATGCACATCCGCGTGCTGCTGTCCAAGTACCGCAGCTACACCACCTGCGAGACCTGCAATGGCGCGCGTTTGAAGACCGAGAGCCTGCTCTGGCGCATTGGCAGTCAGCCAGATGCTGATGCGGTGCTAGCGCCCGCCAAGCGGTTTTTGCCCAACGGGGTGGCATGGACACGCGATCAACTGGAAGCTCTGCCAGGATTGTGTTTGCACGACCTGATGCTGTTATCCATTGATAAGCTACGTCAATTCTTTGACAGGCAGGTTGTGGCACCAAGTGCCAGTGTGGCTACGTCAGGGGGGGCTGGTTCGGGTGACCAGCAAGCCTTGGCGCTGTTGCACTCCGAGATCAGTACACGGCTCAAATACTTGTGCGATGTGGGCATTGGCTACCTCAGCTTAGACCGCCAGAGCCGCACCTTGAGCGGCGGTGAAGTCCAGCGCATCAACCTCACGACAGCCTTGGGCACGTCTCTGGTAAACACCCTGTTTGTCCTGGACGAGCCCAGCATCGGCCTGCATCCGCGCGACATGGGGCGCATCACGCAGGCCATGCTGCGCCTGCGTGATGCGGGCAATACGCTGGTGGTGGTGGAGCATGATCCGGCGGTCATGCTGGCGGCTGACCGCATGATCGACATGGGCCCCGGCCCGGGCGAGCGGGGTGGTCAAATCGTGTTTGACGGCACCACTGAACAGCTGCGCCACGCCGACACCTTGACCGGTGCTTACTTGGGCGGACGCAAACAAATTGGCATGGGCTTCCAGCGTTTGGTAAGCAGCAGCACGCCGCGCTTGATTCTGGAGGGTGCGCGGGAACACAACCTCAAAAACGTCACGGTTGACCTGCCTTTGCAGCGCTTGGTGACCATCACGGGTGTCAGCGGGTCAGGGAAGTCGAGCTTGGTGCAGGATATTTTGGCGCCCGCGCTGCTCAGGTACTTTGGCAAGGCGACTGACGCGCCGGGCTTGCACGATCGCCTGTTGGGGGCCGATCACCTCAGCGACGTGGTGTTTGTTGACCAGTCACCGATTGGCAAAACGGCACGCTCCAACCCCGCCAGCTATGTGGGCGCGTGGGACGCTGTGCGCGAGTTGTTTGCACAGGCGCCGCTGGCCAGGCAGCGCGGCTACACCACCTCCAAATTCAGCTTTAATAGCGGTGATGGTCGCTGCGCCCTGTGCGGTGGCTCGGGTTTCGAGCACATTGAGATGCAGTTTTTAAGCGATGTGTATTTGCGCTGCCAGGATTGCAATGGCCTGCGTTACCGACCCGAGGTACTGGAGGTCCGTATTCAGCGCCAGGACCGCAGCCTCAATGTGGCTGATGTGCTGGATCTGACAGTCAGCGAAGCCGCCCTGATTTTTGCTACAGACCGCGATGTCATCCGCGCCCTGCAGCCCATTGTGGACGTGGGTTTGGAGTACGTCAAACTCGGTCAACCCGTGCCAACGCTATCTGGCGGCGAGGCGCAACGCCTGAAATTAGCCGGTTTTTTGGCGGAGGCTGCCAAAAGCAGCGCGGCCAGCCGGCAGGCGCTGGCCAAAAAAGGCACGCTGTTCCTCTTTGATGAGCCCACCACCGGTTTGCACTTCGACGACATAGCCAAGCTGATGCGCGCATTGCGCAAGCTGCAAGACGCGGGCCATTCCCTCGTCATCATTGAACACAATTTGGATGTGATTCGGTCCAGCGACTGGCTGGTGGATTTGGGCCCCGAAGGCGGTGACGCGGGCGGTGAGGTCGTCGCCGTTGGCACGCCCGATGATGTGCGCCGGCATCCTGCCTCGCACACCGGTAAAGCGCTACGCGAATATGACAGCGCGCTGGGCCTGGGTGCGCACCGCGTGGAAGACAAGAGCCATGCAGGGTCTGCCACAGCGCTGGCTTTAAGTCATCCAGCGCCCGTTCAGAACAAGTACATCCAAATCATCAACGCCAAAGAGCACAACCTCAAATCGCTCAGCGTCAACATTCCACATGGCAAATTCACGGTGGTCACTGGTGTCAGCGGTTCGGGCAAGTCCACGCTGGCTTTTGATATCTTGTTCAACGAAGGTCAGCGTCGCTATCTGGAAAGCCTGAATGCCTACGCCCGCAGCATTGTGCAGCCGGCGGGTCGGCCAGAGGTCGATGCGGTCTATGGCATCCCGCCCACCGTCGCGATTGAACAACGCCTCAGCCGGGGTGGGCGCAAATCTACGGTGGGCACCACCACCGAAGTCTGGCATTTCCTGCGCCTGCTCTACGTCAAGCTCGGTATTCAGCACTGCATCCATGACGGTGCGGCAGTGCAGCCACAAACGCCGGACAGCATCGTCGCGCAGTTGCTTAAAAACTTTCGCGGTCAGCACATTGGTCTGCTCGCCCCACTGGTGATCAACCGCAAAGGTGTCTACACCGAGCTGGCCGACTGGGCACGCCCACGCGGCTACACCCATTTGCGGGTGGATGGCAACTTTTTGCCGACCACGGGTTTTCCGCGCATTGACCGTTTCAAAGAGCACAGCATCGAGCTGCCGGTGGCGAGTCTGGACATCACGCCCGACAATGAAGCCGCCTTGCGCCTGGCCCTGGCCGTGGCCCTGGAGCACGGCAAAGGCGTGGTCTATGTGCTGAGTGATTTGACCGGTCTGCGCAGCGCCATGCTGGCTGGTAGCGAGACGGCTGGCATGGGCAATTTGAGCGTGTTTTCAACCAAACGCGCCTGCCCTGTCTGCAGTACCAGCTACGCCGAACTCGACCCGCGCCTGTTCAGCTACAACAGCAAGCACGGCTGGTGCCCCGACTGTGTGGGCACCGGCGTGCAACTGACCAAAGACCAGCGCAAAGTGTTTGATGATTCCGTCAAAGAAGACCAGGGTGGCCGTGAACAAACCTTTGCCGAGCCCGATGCCGACGATGTGACCACCCATGCCTGCGCTAGCTGCGTTGGGACACGTCTGAATGCAACGGCACGGGCGGTCAAGTTTGGTACAGCTGATGGCGTGTCAGAAGGCATCAGCATCACCGACATCGCCGCATTGAGCGTGACAGACATCCACCAGTGGATTGCCACCCTGCAAGTGCCGGGACGCCTGGGCCAGCGGGAGAGGGACATTGCGCGTGATTTGATTCCAGAGATCAAAGGCCGGCTGGAGTTTTTGGAAGAAGTGGGGCTGGGCTACCTCACGCTAGACCGTGGCGCACCCACGCTCAGTGGCGGCGAGGCGCAGCGCATTCGTTTGGCTGCGCAACTGGGCAGCAACTTGCAAGGCGTCTGCTACGTGCTGGACGAGCCCACCATTGGTCTGCACGCCAGAGACAACCAGATTTTGCTGCGCGCCCTGCACAAGCTGGGTGACAAAGGCAACACGCTGGTGGTGGTTGAACACGATGAAGACACCATCCGTGCGGCCTCGCACATCATCGACATTGGCCCCAGCGCGGGTAAACATGGCGGCCGTTTGGTGGCGCAGGGCACGGTCGAGGATGTGATGCAGGCACCGGACTCGCAAACAGGTCGCTATTTGCGTCACGCCATGAAGCACCCGCTGCAAACACGGCGAGCGGTTGAACAGGGTGCGGAACAAGATTGGATCAGCGTGCGAGGTGCCAGGCTGCACAACCTGCAAAACGTCGATGTGCAGATTCCCCTGCAGCGCCTGGTCGCGATCACCGGCGTATCAGGTTCGGGCAAATCGACTTTGGCGCGTGAGGTGATGTTGACCAACGTCCACGCCGCCGTGGCGCAACAGGCCACCAAAGCGGGGCGCGATGCTGCCGCTGCTGGAGCGCACCCACCGTGGGTCGGTTGCGTGGAAGTTGCAGGCTATGCCTCGGTTGACCGGGTGCTAGAGGTCGATCAAACCCCCATCGGCAAAACACCGCGCAGCTGCCCGGCGACGTATATTGGGTTTTGGGACACTATTCGTAAACTCTTTGCCGAAACTTTAGAAGCCAAAGCGCGCGGTTACGCCGCCGGGCGTTTCAGCTTCAACGCGGGCGATGGCCGCTGCTCAGGCTGCGATGGCCAGGGCATACGCACCATTGCCATGAGTTTTTTGCCCGATGTGAAGGTGACATGCGAAGTCTGCCACGGTGCCCGCTTCAACCCCGAGACGCTGGCCGTCACCTGGCGCAGCAAAAGCATTGGCGACGTGTTGCAAATGGAAGTCGACGAAGCGGTGGACTTTTTCGCGGCCATGCCCAACATCAGCCACCCGCTGCAATTGCTTAAAGACGTGGGTTTGGGCTACCTCACGCTGGGTCAGCCCTCACCCACGCTCAGCGGCGGCGAGGCACAGCGCATCAAACTGGTGACGGAGCTGAGCAAGGTGCGCGACGACGTCACCCGGCGTGGCCAAAAAGCCCCGCACACCCTCTATGTGCTGGATGAACCGACCGTGGGCCTGCATATGGCCGATGTGGAAAAACTCATCCACGTGCTGCACCGTTTGGTCAATGGCGGCCACAGCGTGGTGGTGATTGAGCACGACCTGGACGTGATCGCCGAAGCCGACTGGGTGATTGACCTCGGTCCCGACGGCGGCAAAGCGGGCGGTCGTGTGGTGGCAGCGGCGACGCCGGAGGGCGTGGTCAGGCTGAAAACCCACACCGGCCAAGCCTTGAAGGCGGTGCTGGCACGGAAATAAATTAAGGATTCACAAAACTCCCCGACTTGCCACCATGCTTCTCCAGCACCCGCACGTCGGTCATCGTCATGCCACGATCGACGGCTTTGCACATGTCGTAGATGGTGAGCAGGGCGACCTGCACGGCCGTCAACGCTTCCATTTCGACCCCCGTGGGGCCCACCGTCTCGACGGTGGCGGTGCAAATAATGGCTCTATTTAATGTGTTGACCGGTGTATTCATTGCCTCGTCAGCTATAAAATCAATAGCGACTCGGGTCAGCGCCAAGGGGTGGCAGAGCGGAATCAGATCACTGGTTTTCTTGGCGCCCTGGATGCCAGCAATGCGTGCAATGCCCAGCACATCGCCTTTTTTGGCCGTGCCGGCTTCGATGATGGCCAGCGTGGCGGGCTGCATCACAATCCGGCCTTGGGCGACTGCAATGCGGTGGGTGGCGGCTTTGGCGGCGACATCGACCATGTGGGCCTGGCCTTGGGCATCAAAATGGGTGAGTTTGTTCATATTCGTCATGTTGTTCGTCAGGTTATTTAGAGTTTGTCACAAAAAATGGTCGAAAATTTCGCAACTATGCTGCGTTTGCGTCATCATAAGGCGGTGAATACGATCCTGCTCAAAAGACATGCTCTGGCCTGTGTCGTTTTAATGCTTTCAAGCCTGGCGAGTCCGTGCTTTGGCGAAGACGGCGACTTAACGCTAGGCGCAGAACGGCGCATGGGGGATGCCATCGCCCGGCAAATTTTACGTGACCCGGATTACATTGACGACCCCTTGCTCAGTGAATATGTAGCTGGCATCTGGCAGTCGCTCTTGGCTGCGGCGCGCGCCAAGGGTGAGCTGCCCCCCGAGATGGACGAGCGCTTTGCCTGGCGCGTCATGCTGGGGCGTGACCGCACGGTGAACGCGTTTGCGCTGCCGGGCGGCTATTTTGGCGTGCATCTGGGGCTGGTTGGTTTGGTCGCCACCCAAGACGAGCTGGCATCGGTGCTGGCGCATGAGCTCAGTCATGTCACGCAGCGTCATATCTCGCGATCCATCACCCAGCAGGGGCAACAAATGCCGGTCATGATTGCGGCGATGGTGCTGGGCGCATTGGCCGCACGCAAGAACCCCGAAGTCGCCAACGCCGTGCTGGCGGGCTCGCAAGCCGTGGCGATTCAAAGTCAGCTGAATTACTCGCGCGAGATGGAGCGCGAGGCTGACCGCATCGGCTTTAATCTGATGCAGCCCGCTGGTTATGCGCCGCAAGGCTTTGTCGCCATGTTCAACCTGTTGCAACAGTCGGCCAGGTTGAGTGACAACGGCAGCTACCCCTATCTGCGCAGCCACCCGCTGACTACCGAGCGTATTGGCGACATGCAGTCGCGCCTGCTCTCACCAGAAAAAAATGAATGGTCAGCACGTCCTGCGCCCGGGGTCTCGATGGAGCATGCCATGATGGCTGCCCGCGCTCGGGTGTTGAGCGACCCCGGCGTGGACATCTTGCGCCAGTGGGCGGCAGAGCCCCAAGCCGCTACTTTTACAACGTTTGCCAAGTCGCGCCAAGCCGCCGTGCTGTACGGCGCGGCGCTTGCCAGCGCCAAGCTGCGCGACCCGGCGCGCGCAATGGCTCATGTTCAACGGCTAAAAATCGTCGTAGCCAGTGATTTATCTGCCTCACGTGTTGCAAATTTAATAGCAGCCGAATTGGCACTGGCCGCCGGAGATGCCGTTCCCGCCTTGGCATTGGATGTTTCTTCTGCTCATCCTCAGCCAAACGCTCAGTCCAGTCGCCAAGCCAGGCCTGAGCTGTTTATCGCCTCTACCGCCCAAATGGCCAACAAACGCGCTGAATTAGCCGCGCAAAACCTGCGAACCTGGGTCGCCGCCCACCCGCTGGACGCACCAGCGTGGCAGTTATTAGCCTCAGCCTACGCACACATGGGGCAACCCTTGCGCGCCACCCGCGCCGAAGCCGAGGCGCAAGTCGCGCTCCTGGACTACGCCGCCGCGATCGACCGCTTCCGCGCCGCGCAAGAACTGGTGCGCCAAGGGGGTGCGGCTGGGCGCGACTTCATCGAAGAATCGATTGTGGACGTGCGCACCCGCCAAGTGCAAGAGCTGCTGCGTGAGCAACGCAACGATGAGAAAGAAAGCCTGAAATAACCGCCAAACCCTGCGGTGCGCATCAGACTCTTTTCGAAAACACGCTGTCCAGTGCCGAGCCAATCACGATGCTGAGCACCGAGTACATCACCGAACCAATCAACGCGGCCCAAAAACCGGTGACGTTGAAGCCGTCGAGCAGTGACGCAGCGGCCCAGAACATCAGCGCGTTGATGACAAACAGGAACAAGCCGACGGTCACGATGGTCACGGGCAGCGTGAGTACGACCAAAATCGGCCGCACCAGCGTGTTGAGCAGGCCAATCACGAAGGCCGCAATCAGGGCGGCCTGGTAGCTTTTCAGCTCGACGCCATCGTAGATGTAAGCCACAAAAAGGAGGGCGGCGGCGCTGAGCAGCCATTTGGCGATGAGTTTCATACGCACATAATAACCAATAACCGTACTTGGCATCCATTTTGTCCCCCGATGCGAAAAGCGAATTGGCAAAGGCTATCATCACAGCCCACAGAGTCAGCCCAATCATTGCACCCATGCCCGCCATCCATATCACCGACATCGAAGCCGCCATCAACTATTGGCGGAGCATCAGCCCGTCACCCGACGGCATCACGCTGTGTCCCGAGTTGCGCGCATTGGCCGAGGTCTATGCGCTGATGGTGTTTTATCACCAGGACACGGTGTCTGAGGTGGGCTTTCCACCAACTGCCCTGGCAGCCTGGCTGGTTTGGTACGATAGCACGCTAGATACGCCCTGCATCGCCATTTGCTCCACCAGCCAGGGCGACGAGCAGTGCAAGGGCTGTGGCCGCAGTTTTGAGGAAGTGCAACACTGGCCGTCGATGACACCGATAGAGAAGCGCCAGACCTGGCACCGCATCACGCTAGAGCGCACTTCCTGGCGCTTCAATACCTACGCCGAGCGAGCGGCGGAAGGAAAAATTTAGAGCCAGCGCACACACTCCACGTCCACCGTGTTCGTGCCGTCGCTCATCATCAGCGCGCCTTCCTGAATGGTGGCTTGCAGCTGCATGGAGCGGGTGGCTAATTTGGCGAGTTCTTGCGATTGCAGCGTGGGTACGCGCCAGATTTGCAGGTTTTTGGCGCGTGTGACCTTGTTTTCCATGGCTTTCCACCAAATTTCGGCGGCATGGTTGAAGCAGTAGACCATCACCAGATCCGCCTTGCCGCAGGCGCGCAGAATGGGTTTTTCTTCGGGGGCGCCGACTTCAATCCACAGCCGCGTTGCCTGCGTGAAGTCGCGCAGCCAGACGTCGGGCTCGTCCGGGTTGGAGAGGCCTGCGCCAAAAGCCAGCGTGCCGTCGCCACCGCAGACGGTTTGCAACTGGTGCGCCTGTAGCGCCATGGCGACCAGGCGAATCATCATGCGTTCGTCCGTCTCGCTGGGGTGGCGAGCCAGAGTGAGCTGGTGGTCGGCGTAGTAGTTGTGGTCAATGTCCGCAATCGACAAATGGGCCTTGAAAATAGTGGATTTGATGGCCATAAACTAGGCGCGCCGCGCCAGTTCTGCCGCTTTGCCCACATAGCTGCCCGGTGTCATGGCGAGTAAACGCTTTTTCTCAGTTTCTGGAATTTCCAAACCCTGGATGAGCCGATGCAAATCGGCGGCTGTGACGGTGTTGCCACGGGTGGCTTCTTTGAGTTTTTCGTAAGCGCCTTGCACGCCGTAGCGGCGCATCACGGTTTGAATCGGCTCGGCCAGCACTTCCCAGGCGTTGTCCAAGTCGTCGGCCAGCGCTTGTTCGTTGAGTTCGAGCTTGTTCAACCCCACCATCATCGAGCTGTAAGCCAGCGTTGCATAGCCCAGCGCCACGCCCATGTTGCGCAGCACGGTGCTATCGGTCAGGTCGCGCTGCCAGCGGGAGATGGGGAGCTTTTCGCTGAGATGACGAAGCAGGGCGTTCGATAAGCCTAAATTGCCCTCGGCATTTTCAAAATCAATCGGGTTGACCTTGTGCGGCATGGTCGATGAGCCAATTTCACCGGCTTTGAGGCGCTGCTTGAAGTAGCCCAGACTGACGTAACCCCACACGTCGCGCGACCAGTCGATCAAAATCGTGTTGGCACGGGCCACGGCGTCATACAGCTCGGCCATGTAGTCGTGCGGCTCGATCTGGATGCTGTAGGGCTGGAAGGTCAAGCCCAGGCCAAACGCTGCGCTTGATCCAGCAGCCGGTTCCTCCCGCTCCACCACGCCTTGGCTGAAGGCTTCCCAGTCAAAGTCTGGCCAAGCTGACAAATGGGCGTTGTAGTTGCCCACCGCGCCGTTCATTTTGGCCATCAGTTTGACGCTGGCGATTTTGTCTCTGGCGTTACTCAAGCGTACCAATACGTTGGCGACTTCTTTGCCCACCGTGGTCGGGCTGGCGGTTTGGCCGTGGGTGCGGCTGAGCATGGGCACAGCTGCAAAGTTGTGTGCCATCTCGCGCAATTTGGCAATCAAACCATCTAACGCAGGCAAGATCACGTGATCGCGTGCGCCTTTGAGCTGTAGTGCGTGGCTGGTGTTGTTGATGTCTTCGCTGGTACACGCAAAGTGGATAAAACCACGCATGGCGTGCAGCTCGGGCAGCGCGTCAAACTGACCAGGCACCCAGGTTTTGGCACCTTCAAGCCCTGCAAAGTAGCCAGCCAACCAGTATTCGACCGCTTTAACGTCGTGGTTGGTGATCTTCTCAATGTCCTTGATGGCCTGCGCATCTGCCTCTGAGAAACGGGTCAGAATGCTGACCAGGTGAGCGCGCGCCTCAAGGGAGAGTGGCTTGAATTCAGCAAAGCCAGCGTCGCTGAGTGCGACAAACCAGGTGATTTCGACTTGCACGCGGCGCTGCATGTAGCCAAATTCGCTCATCAAGGGGCGTAGATTGGCTAATTTGCCGGCGTAGCGGCCATCGAGGGGGGAGAGTGCCGTCAGGGCGGAAAGGGTGGACGAGTTCATCCCCTGATTGTAGGCGGCTCTGCTGCCCGGTTCACCAGCGGCGCGTGTCCACCCCCCCCTTGCGCAGGCGCGCAGCAAGCCAGTTTAGTCAATCCCTCGATAGAATAGAAGCATTGTGACAACTGAATGACCACCGCATGTTAAAACTCATTGGCTCCTTGGCCAGCCCCTACGTCCGCAAAGTCCGCATCGTGATGGCCGAGAAAAAACTCGATTACAGCTTTGTCACCGAGAACGTGTGGGCGGCAGACACCACCATTGCGCACGCCAATCCGCTGGGCAAGGTGCCTTGTTTGATCCTGGACGCTGGCGAGGCGTTGTTTGACTCGCGCGTGATTGTCGAATACCTTGACATTTTGTCGCCCGTGGGCAGGCTCATTCCCGCGTCCGGCCGCGAGCGCGCCGAAGTCAAAACCTGGGAAGCCTTGGCCGACGGCCTGTTAGACGCCTCTATTTTGGCGCGTTTAGAAGCTACTTGGGATGGCCGCACCCCCGAGCAACGCAGCCAGGCCTGGATGGACCGCCAAATGGGCAAGGTCGATGCCAGCCTGAAAGCCATGAGCTCGGGTTTGGCCGACAGATCTTTTTGCACCGGCATTCACCTCAGCCTGGCCGACATCGCCGTGGGCAGCGCCTTGGGTTACCTGGACTTCCGCTTCCCGGAGATTGACTGGCGCGATGCGCACCCCAATTTGGCCAAATTGCAAGAGAAGCTGATGCAAAAGCAGAGCTTCATTGACACGATGCCGGCCTGATTGGCGATGCCATGCGCAGTTTGATGGGCAGGCTTAACCGTGACTGACTTCGCCGCTGTGGGTTTTTTAGACAAAATTGTCTCGCGTCAAGGGGCTAGAGACCGTGTTGCCGCGCTACCGCAGCCCGTGGTTTTCACCAACGGTGTGTTTGATGTGCTGCATGCCGGGCATGTGACGTATCTGGCGCAAGCGCGCAGTTTGGGGGCTAGCCTCGTGGTCGCTTTGAACACCGATGCGTCGGCCAAGCGGCTGGGTAAGGGGCCAGATCGGCCGCTGAACAATGAAATCGATCGTGCGACCCTGATTGCAGCACTTGAGTCCGTCAGCCTGGTGACCTGGTTTGAGGAAGACACGCCGCTGGAGATCATTGGCGAACTGCGGCCTGGCATGCTCGTTAAAGGCGGGGATTACGATATGGCCAAGCTGGCCGAGGCCAAGTTGGTGGAGAGTTATGGCGGTCAAGCGCTGGCACTGCCCTTTGTCGCGGGGTATTCGACGACGGCGCTGGTGCGGAAAATCAGAAATCAGGGGTGATTCATTCCTGAAAAAGTACCAGTTTTATACCAAAAACAGCCTCCCAGAGCGCCAGCATCGCATCCCGTTCAGTTTGTAACTCACGAGAGGCGACCTGCGTCGGCGTCTCATCAAGCCGCGCCACATGCTGCACATGCCGCAAACTTCGGTAGGCCGCAGCAGCAGCCTCGCCAACGCCCAAAGGCAGCAGTCCAGCTTTTTCTGCCAGTTGCATCAACGCAATATTTCCCACATTGGCCTGTAGCTCCGGGTGCTGGGCGCTGTGTGCCAGCACCAGGTATTGCACTGCAAACTCAGCATCGAGCATGCCGCCCGGGCTGTGTTTAACGTCAAACAGCGCGGGTTTGACCGGGTGCGCCGCCCGCACTTTGTCCCGCATGGCGATGATCTCGGCTTGCAGGGCGGCTTTGTCGCGTGGGGCGCTGATGACGTTTTGCCGCACGGCGTCAAATTTGGCCTGCAAAGGGGCGTAGCCCACGACGAAGCGGGCCCGGGTCATGGCTTGGTGTTCCCAAGTCCATGCGGTGTTGCTGCCGCGTTTTTCCTGGTAGTCGGCAAAAGCGGCAAAGGGGGTGACCAAGAGGCCGGAGTTGCCATTCGGGCGCAGGGCGGTATCAATCTCAAACAAATCGCCCTCCGACGTTTTCGCGCTCAGCCAGTTGATGAGCTTGCGCACAAAGGCGCTGTAGACTTCGCCGGCGCGCTCGTTGTCGTCCTCGTAGACAAACACAATGTCCAGGTCGCTGCCATAGCCCAGTTCTTTGCCGCCGAGTTTGCCGTAGCCGATGATGGCCATGAGGGGCTCTTCGTCGGGCTGGCGGTGTTTGTTTTTTAAACGCTGCCAGCACCACGTCATGGTCACGCGCAGCACCGCGTCGGCCAGGGCGCTGAGTTCGTCAGCCACTTGTTCAACGCTGAGTATGCCTTCCACATCACGCGCCAAGGTGCGAAACAGCTCGGCGTGGTGGGCGCGGCGCAGCAGGTTGAGCAAGGTTTCCACGTCGTCTTCGCCGGTTGATTGCACGGATTGCAGACGCAGCGCCAGTTCATGTTCAAAATCAGCCGCCTGGAAGCGCTCAGACAACCACGCGTCACTGGCGAGCTCGTCAATCACACCCGGGTGCTGCAGTAAATAGCGCGCTGGCCAGCGGGCGCTGCCCAGGAGCTTGAGCAGCCGCTCGTGGACTTGAGGGCGCTCCCACAACAATGCCAGGTAGCTTTCGCGGCGTAACAGCGGCTCCATGAAGTCGGCACTGCGTAGCGCAGCAAGTTCGCTGACCCGTTTCTCCCGTAGCCAGGCACCGGTGCGCTGCACGAGGCGAATCAGGCGATGTCGAGCATCGTCACGCAGGCTCAGTACCCGTGGATGCTGGACCCAGGCGGTGATGCGCTGGCCAAATTCAGCGGGTAAATGGGGAATTAAATCAAGCAACTCCGAGGGTGCGGTGGTTGGGGCCGTAGCGTCCGTGCCAACCCCACAACCCTTGCATTCCTGCTTGCCCGTTTGCTCTGCGCCACCCAAGAGTTTGTCAAATTCGTTGGCCACCAGTTCGCGGTGGGCGTCCAGATCGGTCAAAAATGGGCCGCAATCGGCATAGCCCAAGGTCTGGGCAATCCATTGCAGGTCGGCGTCTAGCGTGGGCAAGACGTGGGTTTGCTGGTCATCGAGGTACTGAATGCGGTGCTCGACACGGCGCAAAAATGTGTAGGCCAGCGACAACGCGTCAGCGGTGCTTTGCGGCATCAGCCCAGCACGCGCCACGCGTTGCAGGGCGTCCAGCGTCGGGCGCTTGCGCAACTCGGGGAACTGGCCGCCGCGCACCACTTGCAGCAGTTGCACGGTGAATTCAATCTCGCGGATGCCGCCGCGCGAGAGTTTGACATCGTTGGCGCGTTCAGGCCGGCCGTTGCTGCGCTTGACGGCTTCTTTACGGATTTGGCGGTGCAAGGTGCGCAACGCATCAAACACGTTGTAATCGAGGTATTTTCTGAACACAAAGGGCAGCACCACGTCGCGTAGCGCGTTGGTTTGGCCCGATTGCACGCAGGCCAGCGGCGCCACGACACGGCTTTTGAGCCAGGCAAAGCGCTCCCATTCACGTCCCTGCACCTGCAAATACTCCTCCAGTGCCGCCAAGGACACGGCAGCGGGACCGGAGTTGCCGTTCGGCCGCAGTCCCAAATCGACTCGAAAAACAAAGCCGTGCTCGGTCGTCGCTCCCACCAGGTCGTAAATAATTTTGACGGCTTTGCAAAAATACTCGTGGTTGCTGATGCGGCCACGGCCCTGCGCGTCACCTGCGGTCTCGCCGTCTTGGTCATAGACGTAAATCAAATCAATGTCGCTGGACACATTGAGCTCACGCGCACCCAGCTTGCCCATGCCAACAACCCACAGGTGGGCGCGGGAAGCCGATATGGCGGTGGCGATGGGTGTGATCAGCGGCGCACCGTGGCGTGCATCAAGCGTTTGGCAAGCGGATTGCAGCGCGACTTCAAGGGCCAGTTCAGCCAGCTCGGTCACGGCGCGGGTGACCACGGCCAGCGGCGCGTCCTGCGCACAATCCAGGGTGATCAAGCGGTGCATCACCAGTTGCCGCAGCACGCGCAAGGCGGCGCTGGTGTCCAGGCCTTGGGCCAACAGCGTATCCAGGGTGGCTTGCATGGCCGGGCGTTGGGGCTCGCCTGCTGCTAAAAGGGGGAAATAGTCTGCGTAGCGTCGCTCCAGGCGCTGAAAAAAACGGGAGTAACTGGCATCAGAGACTTGTTTTGAGTCAGCCGACGAGGCCTCAAATAGGCCGCCAGATGCGTCACAAAAGGTGCCCCGAGAAGGGTTGTTTTTTGTTAAATCGTTACAAAACATGTCAACATTCTCTAGGGGCGGAACTCTCACAGTGGGCTAGCGTCATAATTCTGTACTGCAACGTATGAATCAACCGACCCACACATCCCTCACGTTCTGGAGAACCACGGCCTCGCTGTCTCGCCTTTTGTTATGGTTGGCCATGGCCGCTTGGGGGTTATTTGCCGTGGCCTGGGTGGTCTTGCATGGGGTGATTGTGCCCCGAATCGGCGATTTTCGCCCGCAACTCGAAATTGAGGCCAGCAAAGCCTTGGGTGTGCCGGTCCGGATTGGTGCCATCACGGCGACCTCGGTGGGCATCATCCCGTCGTTTGAGCTCAGGGACGTGACCTTGCTCGATGGCGCAGGGCGCGTGGCTTTGCGTCTGCCGCGCATCTTGACGGCTATCTCGCCATCGTCTTTGTTGCAGCTTAACTTTGAGCAGTTGACTATCGAGCAACCCGAGCTTGAAATTCGCCGTGCTGTCGACGGTAAAATTTTTGTCGCGGGTCTGGATTTTTCTAAAACTGACAGCAGTTCAGTCGACGCTGTCGACTGGTTTTTTTCACAACCCGAGTTTATTGTTCGTAACGGCACCGTGCACTGGATTGATGAGCAAGCCAACGGTGCTATGGGTGTGCCACCACCACTCACACTGAGTCAGGTGGATTTTGTTGCGCGCAACCCGTTCAACAAACACCTCCTGCGTTTAGATGCCACGCCACCGCCCGCGTGGGGGGAGCGTGTGTCGTTGCGTGGTGTGTTTACGCAATCTTTGCTGTCGCCAGACAAGGGAAAATGGCGCGATTGGCTTGGGCAGGTTTATGCGGATTTTTCAAAAGTAGATGTGTCCCAACTGGGCCGTTACGTCAAACTCAATGGGCAATGGGGCCGTGGCGTAGGCGCTTTGCGGGTGTGGACCAGCGTGGCCAAGGGCGAGTGGGTCAGCAGCACGGTGGATGTGGCGCTGGTGCAAGTTGATGCAACGCTGGGTGCGGGCCTGGAGCCTTTGGCTTTGCAGTCCATGTCGGGGCGTTTGTTTGGGCGGCAGATAAAGCACGGCTTTGAATTTTCCACCCAACAGTTGCAGTTTCAAACCCGCGATGGTTTACGCTGGCCGGGTGGCAATGTGTTTTTCTCGCAGACAGGGCCTGTTGGTCAGACGCCAGGACAGGGCGAATTTCGCGCTGATAAACTCGATCTAGCCACCATCAGTCTGATTGCCAACCGGCTGCCTTTGGGGGCAGCAACACATGCCAAGCTGCTTAGTTTTGCGCCGCAGGGTGTGGTGCAGACCATTGCCGCCACTTGGCGTGGCAATTTAGATGCGCCTACGGCTTTTGCCGCCAAGGGACAGGTGACGGGCTTGCAGTTTGCGGCACAGCACAGCGCCCTCAACATTGGCGAAGGCGAGGACGTGCGTGAAGACATGGGTCGGCCAGGCGTGCGGGGCGCGCAGGTTGATTTTGAGGTCAATTCGGCTGGTGGAAAAGCGAAGGTCGTTGTTGAAAACGGCGTGCTTGACGTACCCGGCATCTTTGAAGATCCGCAAGTACCTGTCAATCAACTCTCGGCTGATGTGCAGTGGAGCGTGACCCCGCCTAATAGCAGCGGCAATGCCACCAGCGAAGAAAAGATAGCAGTCAAGGTGACTAATCTGGTGCTGAACAATGCCGATGCACAAGGGCGTGGACAACTGACTTGGCGTACCAGCGACCCAGTGACCGCTGTGAGTAAAAGCCGCTTTCCTGGTGAGCTGGATTTGCAGGCCAACTTGACACGTGCGGATGCCGCTCGGGTGTGGCGCTATTTACCCAGCGGCGTCCCCAAAGCAGCTCGTGACTATGTACGCGATGCGGTGTTGCAAGGCGCCTCCAGCGAGGTGAACTTCAAGATCAAAGGCGACATGAGTGACATGCCTTCCAGTAAACCAAAGCAGGGGGAGTTTCGCATTGCTGCAAAAATCAACAATGCGCGCGTGGCCTATGTGCCGCGTCGTCTGCAAACGACAGACGAATTGCCATGGCCTGAATTGCATCAATTGAAGGGGGAGTTGGTGATTGATCGCCATAGTTTGACAATCAAGAGCACAAGCGCTGAGATGGTGGGCTTGCCCAACGTGGCCATCAGCCAGGCGAGTGTCTCGATTGCAGATATGTCATCCACCACGGTCACCGTCAACACACAGGGCAAAGGGTCGCTGGCGGAGATCTTGGGTTTTGTGAATGGCTCGCCTTTGCGGTCCATGACCGATCAAGCACTCAGCCGCGCAACGATAAACGGTTCTGGCGCATTCAAACTACAGTTGTCGCTGCCTACGGCAGACCTGAACCGCTCGCGCGTGGCAGGCAGTGTGACGTTTCTTGGCAACGATGTACACCTCACGCCTACCACGCCGCTCTTGGCACAAGCCAAAGGCGTTGTTAACTTCAGTGAAAAAGGGTTTGCCATCCAGGGAGCGCAGGCACACATGTTCGGCGGCGACATTCGGTTTGAAGGAGGCAGTGTGCCTGGCGTCGGCGCTGTGCCTGCGTCGGTGGTGATTCGTGGGCAAGGCATGGCCAGCGCGCTGGGGCTGCAGCAAGCGGGCGATTTGAGCTTTATTCCCAATTTGGCAAAGCAGGCCACCGGTAGTTCAGCCTATTCTGCGGAGTTGCGGCTCAGGCAGGGGCAGTCCGAGTTGTTGGTGCAAAGCACGTTGGTGGGGATGGGTTTGAACTTGCCAGCACCGATGCACAAGTTGCCACAAACCAGTTGGCCGCTACGCTATGACAACACCCTGATTGATAAATCGCTGCTGCCTGAGCGAGATGGACAGGTGCGGCTGAAAGACCAGGTGCACCTGACGATTGACAAACTGGTCGAAGTCAAATTCACCCGTGATCTCAGCGGACCCGAACCGCGGGTGATCCAGGGCGGCATCAGCGTTGGTTTGGAAACCAGCGAGTCCCTGCCTGAGCCCACCAGCGCTGTTGCGGCCAACATCAATGTCGCGTATTTGGACGTGGACCAATGGGTCAATACGCTGACTTCCATGATGAATAACGGTGCGGCCAGTGCCAAGTCGGGCGCGAAGGTGGCATCGAAAGCGATTGCTGACGACTACATGCCAAGCATCGTGGCACTGCGAGCCAAAGAGTTGATTGTGCAAGGCCGAAAATTTGAAAATATTGTGATTGGTGGTTCGCGTGAAGGTACCACTTGGCGCGCCAACATGGAGGCGCGCCAACTCAGTGGCTATGTGGAGTACAGGCAGCCCACCCCGGTTGTCGGGAGTGGGCGTGTGTATGCTCGGCTAGCGAGGTTGTCCGTGGGTGAGACACAGGCCAAAGAGGTTGAAAAGCTGCTGGATGAACAACCTGCGAGTATTCCTGCGCTTGATTTGGTGGTGGAAGACTTTGAGTTGAAGGGTCGAAAGTTCGGGCGTGTCGAGGTCGAGGCCATCAACCAGGCAGCCATAAAAGGCAAGGGGCCAGATGGCGGACGAGAGTGGCGACTGAATCGCTTGAATGTCACCATGCCAGAGGCTAAATTTTCAGCCAATGGTCAGTGGGCTGATGTGTCCAATGCGATAGGCGATCCAGGCGGCCGTACTGTAGCTGAGCGCCGCACGACCAGCATGAATTTCAAGTTGGACATTGCAGATTCGGGACAGTTGCTGAATCGTTTTGGCTTGAAAGATGTGGTGCTAGGCGGCAAGGGAAAACTGGAAGGGCAAATTGCCTGGCGTGGCTCTCCACTGTCTATGAACTACCCCAGCATGATTGGGAAATTTAACATCGATATTGAAAAAGGGCAGTTCCTGAAAGTCGATCCTGGTGTTGGGAAGCTATTAAGCGTACTCAGTATGCAGTCCATCTTCAAACGCCTGACTTTGGATTTTAGAGACGTGTTCAGTGTGGGTTTTGCTTTTGATTTTGTGCGTGGTGACGTGTCGATTGATCGTGGCATGGCCAGTACCAATAACCTCCAAATGAGCGGTGTCAATGCGGTTGTCTTGATTGACGGAAAGTCTGATATTGCGCAAGAGACGCAAGACCTTAGAGTGGTGATTGCCCCCGAAGTGAATGCTGGCGTAGCATCACTGTTGGTGGCTACGGCAATCAATCCTGCCATTGGACTGGGTACATTTTTGGCGCAGTTGTTTCTTCGCCAACCCCTGATTGAAGCCGCCACCAAGGAGTTGCATATAAAAGGTACATGGGCAGAGCCACAGATCACGGAAGTCAAACGCACAGCCAAATCGGAAGATGAAAAGCAGTAAGCTACGGGCGAAGGTCAGGGTTGGCAACAAAACGTGGCAATAAAAAAAGACAAGGATTGAGCATCATGAAAGTAGCCGCCATTCAAATGGTCGCAGGCAGCGACCTGGATGCGAATTTAAGTCATGCCTATGCTTTACTCAAGCAAGCGGCGCAGCTTGGGGCTGAGTTGGCTGCCCTACCCGAGTATTTTTGTTTGATCGGTGCAAAAGACACCGATAAGCTGGCCATTGCCGAGCCATCAGGTTCGGGCAAAATCCAGCAGTTTTTGTCGCAAACGGCGCGTGAGTTAAAACTCTGGATGGTCGGCGGCACGCTGCCGTTGGCAACAAGTGATCCGCAGCATGTTCGCAACAGTGTGTTGGTCTATGCACCCACGGGAGAGTTGGTCACACGCTATGACAAAATTCATTTGTTTCGGTTCGACAATGGCATCGAGAGTTACGATGAATCACATGTGCTTGAACGGGGCCATGAGCCTGTCAGGTTTGAGTTGCCCTCAAAAGATGGTCACACCTGGCGCATTGGTTTGAGCGTCTGTTATGACATGCGTTTCCCGGAGTTGTATCGCAGTCAGCAAGTTGATGCGTGGTTGGTGCCCAGTGCGTTCACCTATACCACGGGGCAAGCGCACTGGGAGGTGCTGTTGCGAGCAAGAGCGATTGAAAATCTGGCTTACGTGATCGCGCCCGCCCAAGGAGGGGTTCACCCCACGGGACGGCGCACCTGGGGGCATTCGATGGTGGTCGATCCTTGGGGGGAGGTCGCGGCCGTACTGGCTGAGGGCGAGGGCGTGGTCATGGCCGATCTGGACGCCAGCTATTTGCAAGGCGTGCGTCGCCAGCTACCTGCCTTGCAGCATCGTGTTTTATAAGTCGGAGTCACCCGTCTTTGACGGGTCCGTTGTCGACTTTTCTACGGAAGGCTCACCGTTTTTTCGACCTGAAAACATGGTCCACCAGACGATCAAAACCATAATCAACAGCGCCGCGAGCGCCTCAAGTAAAAGCAACACCATGAAACGTTTCCTGCATTTGTTTTTTCAGTTTGTCATTGTAGGGATGTTGGCAGCCTGCGTCAGCAGTCCACCAACGCCTGGCTTGGAGGCAGAGGGCACAGTGGTTGATGACAACGGGCCGTTGCCGGAGAGCATTATTCAATCCAAAAGCCGTTGGACACCTGTGCGTTGGCGCGAACTTCCCGGCTGGATGGGTGATGCCAATGCCCTGCACGATGCCTGGGGTGCCTGGTTAAAAAGTTGTGAAAAACCCAGCACAGCGCTGGCAGCCCTGTGCAGTGAAGTCAGAAGCTTGACTATTGCCAGCGCAGATGAGCAGCGCGCTTGGATGATGCAAAAACTCCAGCCTTACCGTGTAGAAAACTTGCAGGGGCAGAGTGAGGGCTTGCTCACGTCCTATTATGAGCCACTGCTGGTGGCTTCACGTACTGCACGTCCAAGCTTTACAGTGCCTTTGTACCGTCCGCCCGCTAGCTTGGCCAGCAAAAATCCCTGGTATACACGTCAGGAAATGGACACCCTGCCGCATGTAAAGGCACAGCTACGTGGCCAGGAAATTGCCTATTTGGCGGACCCTATCGACGCGCTGATACTGCATATTCAGGGTTCAGGGCGCGTCAATATGATTGAACCCGATGGCTCGCGGCGCATGGTGCGTCTGGCCTTTGCCAGCACCAACGAACAAGCGTACAAAAGCGTCGGGCGCTGGTTGCTGGATCAAGGCGACAGCCGTGATGTCTCCTGGCCGGGTATCAAAAGCTGGCTGGCGCAACATCCGCAGCGAATGAATGAGTTACTGTGGAGCAACCCACGGGTGGTTTTCTTTCGTGAAGAAGCCATGCCAGATGCTCAAACAGGACCCAAAGGCGCACAAGGCGTGGCGTTGACGCCTGGGCGCTCTATCGCGGTTGATCGCGCCAGCATTCCGTATGGTGCCCCCGTTTGGCTGGTGAGTGAGGGTGCAGCACAGCGTCTGCAAAAGCTGGTGTTTGCCCAAGATACGGGGAGTGCCATTGTGGGCGCAGTGCGTGCAGACTACTTCATGGGCTGGGGAGCGGAGGCGGGGGAGTTGGCTGGCAAAATCAAGCAACCTTTGCGCTTGTGGGTGTTGTGGCCCAAAACACGGCTTTGAGTTGCTCATGCGAGCAAAACTTCACTTACTGGGTAAATGCCCCAGGGGCAGAGCGCTGCTGGCTTTCACTTCACCCAGAGAAAAACTGGTGTGCAGATCTTTCACATTAGGCAGGTTGATCAACTGTTTGAGCGCAAAGTTTGAAAAGCTGTCCAAATCCTGCGCCACCACCTGCAACTCAAACGTGCCCGTCCCGCTGATGTAATGGCAACTCACCACTTGAGGTAGTTTTTTGATTGATTCTTCGAGTTCACGCGTCACGTCGCCACGGTTTCGCTCGGCATCCAGGCGCACAAACGCCAACACGCCCAGACCGATTTTGTGCCGGTCAATTTCAGCCCGATAACCCTTGATGAAGCCACTTTCTTCGAGCGCTCGCACGCGTCGCCAGCAAGGGGCAGCAGACAAACCCACGCGCGAGGCCAATTCGGCGTTGGTGAGTCTTCCATCGGCTTGAAGTTCTTTCAATATCAAGACGTCAAACTTGTCAAGTGTTTCCATATCTTGTCATTTTAAGCAATATTTGTTCTTGAAGTGGCTAAATTCAAGAACAAATAGCAAACATTTACCGGCCCAACGCGCATACACTTTGCGATAAGAAGTGAATACAAATATCGGAGACAGTCCACATGAATGCCCCCCTGCCCGAGCACATCCGCAAAGCGCTGGAAACCGTCACGCTCGACGATAAATATGCCTTGGATTACGGACACGCTTTCATGAGTGGCGTGCAAGCTTTGGTCAAGCTGCCCATGTTGCAGCGCCGGCGTGACCAGTTGCAGGGCAAAAACACGGCGGGCTTCATCAGCGGTTACCGAGGTTCACCCCTGGGCGGCTACGACCAGGCGTTGTGGAAAGCAGCCTCATATCTGAAGTCGCAAAACATTGTTTTCCAGCCCGGTGTGAACGAAGAGCTGGCCGCCACGGCGCTGTGGGGCACGCAGCAACTGGGCTTTTCGCCGCCAGGCACCAACAAGTTTGACGGCGTGTTTGGCATCTGGTACGGCAAAGGGCCGGGGGTGGACCGCTGCTCTGACGTGTTCAAACATGCCAACATGGCGGGCACCACCGAGTTTGGCGGCGTGATTGCCGTGGCGGGTGACGACCATGTCGCTAAAAGCTCCACCGCCGCGCACCAAAGCGACCACATCTTCAAAGCCTGCGGTTTGCCGGTCTTTTTCCCGGCCAATGTGCAAGAGATTTTGGACTTGGGCATCCACGCCTTGGCCATGAGCCGCTTCTCTGGCGTCTGGGCGGGCATGAAAACCATTCAAGAAATCGTCGAATCCAGCGCCACCGTGATGATTGACCCCGAGCGAGTCAAGATTGTCATGCCGACCGACTTTGCCATGCCCGCTGGCGGCCTGCACATTCGCTGGCCCGACGCGGCGCTGGAGCAAGAGGCGCGTTTGTTTGACTACAAATGGTATGCCGCGCTGGCCTATATCCGCGCTAATCGCTTGAACTACAACGTCATTGAAGGCAAAAATGACCGCTTCGGCTTGATCGCCAGCGGCAAAGCCTATAACGACACGCGGCAAGCACTGCTCGATTTGGGGCTGGATGATGCAAGCTGCCGTCAACTGGGCATTCGCTTGCACAAAGTAGGCGTGGTCTGGCCGCTGGAGGCGCAGCTGACGCGTGAATTTGCCACCGGCCTGCAAGAGATTTTGGTGGTGGAAGAAAAGCGCCAGGTCATTGAATACCAACTCAAAGAAGAGCTGTACAACTGGCGCGCTGACGTGCGGCCCAATATTTTGGGCAAGTTCAACGAAGTCGAAGATGCCCAGGGGCACGCGGACTTCACCGGCGGCGAGTGGTCCATGCCGAACCCCAGCGCCAACACGCTGCTGCGCGCCAATGCCGACTTGTCCCCCGCCATCATTGCCAAAGCGATTGCCCAGCGTCTCAAAAAGTTGGGCATGGACGGCGACATGCGGGCACGTATTGACACACAACTGGCGATTTTGCAGGCTAAAGAGAGCGCCATGCAGGTGCAAAACATCCAGCAGCTCACGGGTGCGGAGCGGCAACCCTGGTTTTGCTCGGGTTGCCCGCACAACACCTCGACCAAAGTGCCCGAAGGTTCACGCGCCATGGCCGGCATTGGCTGCCACTTCATGAGCATCTGGATGGACCGCTCGACCATTGGCTTTACCCAAATGGGCGGTGAGGGTGTGCCCTGGGTCGGGCAACAACCGTTTACCACCGAGCAGCATATGTTTGCCAATTTGGGCGATGGCACGTACTTTCACAGCGGCTTGCTGGCGATTCGTCAAGCCATTGCGGCGGGCGTCAACATCACCTACAAAATTTTGTACAACGACGCCGTCGCCATGACCGGCGGCCAGCCCATCGGCGAGCGTCCTGAGGGGCATACAGTGGTGCAGATAGCCCAATCAGTCCGTGCCGAAGGTGCTGCAAAAATTGTCGTGGTCACGGACGAGCCTGAGAAGTACGAAGGCGTGACCCTGGTTGAAGGTGTTGCCGTGCATCACCGTGATGAGCTGGACACGATTCAAAGGCAATTTCGCGAGATCAAAGGCACCACCGTCATCATTTACGACCAAACCTGCGCCACCGAGAAGCGCCGCCGCCGCAAGCGCGGCACCATGGTCGATATAGCCAAGCGCGTTGTCATCAACGAACTGGTCTGCGAGGGTTGCGGTGACTGCGGCGTACAGAGCAACTGTTTAAGCGTAGAGCCGCTAGAGACCGAATTCGGCCGCAAAAGAACCATCAACCAAAGCAGCTGCAACAAGGATTTTTCTTGCGTCAAAGGGTTTTGCCCAAGTTTTGTCACGGTTGAAGGTGGGCAACTCAAAAAAACCAACAAATCGACAAACAAGGCGGCTCCCAACCCCTTTGCCTTGTCAGAACTACCCCAGCCCGTCATCCCGGCCACGCCCGAGGCTTATGGGATCGTCGTTGCT
>JASJPN010000006.1:0-9001 GCA_031426635.1 Polaromonas sp. | reverse complement strand
TAGGCATCGTAGTAGCCGTGTGAGAGCACGTAGGTGCCGATCATGATGCGGCGCTTGACCTCGTCGCCAAAGCCTTCGGCGCGGGTTTTTTTGTACATGTCGTTCAAGTCGGTGTAATTTTGCGCCCGGTGGCCAAATTTCACCCCGTCAAAACGGCTCAAGTTGCTGGACGCTTCCGCCGGTGCAATGACGTAATACACGGGGATGGACAGCTCGGTCAACGGCAGACTGATCGGGACGAGCTTGGCGCCGAGTTTCTCATATTCTTTCAGCGCACCTTCCACGGCTGCACGCACATCAGCAGACAAACCTTCACCAAAAAACTCGTTGGGGATGCCGATGCGCAAGCCATCCAGGCTGTCGCTCAAGGAGCGCGTGTAGTCTTCCGCAGGCACGTCCAAAGACGTTGAATCGCGGTCCACATCGGGGCCGCACATGGCCGAGAGCAGCAAGGCGCAGTCTTCGGCGGTGCGCGCCATCGGGCCGGCCTGGTCCAGGCTGGAGGCGAAGGCGATCATGCCGTAACGGGAGGCGCGGCCATAGGTCGGCTTGATGCCGGTGATGCCGCAAAACGCAGCAGGCTGCCGGATTGAGCCGCCCGTATCCGTGCCCGTCGCAGCTGGCGTCAGACGTGCGGCTACAGCCGCTGCACTGCCACCGGACGAGCCCCCCGGCACGCGGCCATGATCCCACGGGTTGAGGACGTTTGTATAGGCTGAGTTTTCGTTGCTGGAACCCATCGCAAACTCGTCGCAGTTCAGCTTTCCCAGAGAAATCATGCCTGAGCCAGCGAGTTTACTCACTATTGTGCTATCAAAAGAGGAGTAATAACCACTTAGCATCTTCGAGCCAGCGGTACTGGGGAAGTCCTTGGTGACAAAAATATCTTTGTGCGCAATCGGTACACCGGTGAGCGCGGTCACCTCGCCGCTGGCCAGCCGCTTATCAGCCGCACGAGCTTGCGTCAAGCTGACCTCTGCATTGAACGCCAAATAAGCGCCCAAGGCTTCGGCCGCTTGCGATCTGGCCAGGAAATGTTGCGTCACCTCGACGGCGGACAGGTCTTTTGCGCGCAGCTTGGCAGCCAGCTGTGCCACGGTCAAATCATGAATATCGGGAGAAGCGGGAAAAGTGGGGGACATGGTTTGATTTATTCAATAACTTTGGGCACAAGGAACAGGCCGTTCTCGACGGCTGGCGCACTGCGTTGGTTGGCCTGGCGTTGGTTGGGTTCACTCACCACGTCATCTCGCAGGCGCAGCGCTACGTCCTGGATCGTGGCAATCGGGTGCGACAGCGGCTCCATGCCCGTCGTGTCAACCGCGCGCATTTTTTCCACCATGCTGAAGAAATCGTTGGTTTGGACGAGTAAACGCTCACTTTCTGCAGCGCTGAGTTCGAGTCGGGCCAAATTTGCAATCCGGCCAATATCTTGGGGGGTTAATGACATAGGAAGGGCGTCTAAAAATGAAAGGCAAGAATGTTAGAAGAGGCGCACAAAATCATACAAATTAGACTGTCAAGACAGTGGTTTGCGCTGAGGATGCGGTATTATCCCGTGTTTGGTACTTACTTTGCGCGAAATAACGCGATTTTGGTGCCATCTCCTTTATTTCGTTGACCCGTTTGTATGGCGACGGTATTGCCAAGTCGGTACCGTGCCTGTTAGGAATTTTCTATTATGTTCGGATCTTTTCGTCGATATTTTGCGACTGACTTGGCGATCGACCTGGGTACAGCCAATACGCTGATCTACGCGCGCGACAAAGGCGTTGTCCTGGATGAACCCTCCGTTGTGGCCATTCGCCACGAAGGGGGTCCCCACGGCAAAAAAGTGATTCAAGCGGTCGGCCGCGAAGCCAAGGCCATGCTGGGTAAAGTACCGGGCAACATCGAAGCCATTCGCCCGATGAAAGACGGCGTCATTGCCGATTTCGTGATCACCGAACAGATGATCAAGCAGTTCATCAAAATGGTGCATCCGCGCAGCTTTTTCACACCCAGCCCGCGCATCATCATTTGTGTGCCTTGCGGCTCAACCCAAGTGGAACGACGCGCCATCAAGGAGGCCGCCGAAGCCGCTGGTGCGTCCATGGTTTACTTGATTGAGGAGCCGATGGCAGCAGCCATTGGCGCGGGCCTGCCGGTGAGCGAGGCCAGCGGCTCGATGGTGGTGGATATTGGCGGCGGCACCACGGAAGTGGGCATCATCTCCCTGGGCGGCATGGTCTACAAAGGCAGCGTTCGTGTGGGTGGCGACAAGTTCGACGAAGCCATCATCAACTACATCCGCCGCAATTACGGCATGCTGATTGGTGAGCCCACCGCAGAACACATCAAGAAAACCATTGGCTCAGCCTTTCCTGGCAGTGAAGTGCGCGAAATGGAAGTGCGCGGCCGCAATCTGGCTGAAGGCGTGCCGCGCAGCTTCACCATTTCCAGCAATGAGGTGCTGGAGGCCTTGACCGATCCGCTTAACAACATTGTCTCCGCCGTCAAAAATGCACTGGAACAAACCCCGCCAGAGTTGGGCGCTGATATTGCCGAGCGCGGCATGATGCTCACCGGCGGCGGCGCCTTGTTGCGCGATTTACACCGTTTGCTGGCAGAAGAAACCGGCCTGCCTGTTTTTGTGGCCGAAGATCCTTTGACGTGCGTGGTACGCGGTTGCGGCATCGCACTCGACCGCATGGATCGCTTGGGAAGCATTTTTACTTCCGAATAATTCTGACGCATGTAAGCTCACCAGATGTCATTCGGCTCGTTTGACAGAACGCCTCCCCCCTTCTTCAAACAAGGGTCTTCGTCGCTGTCAAAATTGATATTTTTCAGCGTGTTCGCCCTGTTTTTGATGGTCGCCGACCGGCGTTTTGATGTTGCCAGGGTTATTCGATCCGGTCTAGCCACCGGACTGAGCCCCATCGGTCGCATCATGGCCATGCCCGTGATTGCCGCGCAAGATGGCATCACCTATTTCGAAACCCTTGCCAGCCTCAGGCGATCAGAGCAAGCGACGCACAGCAAGCTCCTGCTGCAATCGCAACGCGCCAGCCAGGTGGAGTTGTTGACGATAGAAAACTCCCGGCTGCGTCAATTGCTCAGCCTCAAAGCGAATTTCACAACACCGTCGCAAGCCGCTGAAGTGCTTTACGACGCGGCCGACCCCTACTCGCGCAAAGTCATTATTGACAAAGGCAGCGTGCATGGCATTGCTTTGGGCTCCCCGGTGATTGATGAATTGGGGGTCTTGGGTCAGGTCATCCGGGTCCACCCCTTGACCAGTGAAGTCGCCCTGATCATCGACCGCGAACAGACGACACCGGTATTAAATACGCGAACGGGCGCGCGTAGCGTCGCTTATGGCAACCCGTCTGCCCATGGCGATGTCCTGGAGTTGCGCTTCATCTCCGGCAACGCCGATGTGCTGGCTGGTGATTTACTCACCACCAGCGGTGTCGATGGGGTTTATCCAGCCGGTCTGCTGGTGGCTAAAGTTGACAAAGTAGAGCGCCGTGCCGATTCCGCTTTTGCAAAAATAGTTTGTACACCGCAAGCCAATGTCCTGGGTGTCAAGCACGTGATGGTGCTCCAGCCACTCACCAACATGGCACAAGGCCAACCAAGCGATGAGCCAGCGGCCGCGGGCAGCAAACGGAGATTCAAAAAATGATCATGCCACGCGGCCAGCCACTGCTGCTCCCTGTCAACGCCTGGTTCATGTGGGGCAGTTTGGCCGTCACTTTGTTACTGACGGCGCTGCCGCTGGGGCGTTGGCCGTGGCTGCCTGACCTGATGGCCTTGGTGTTGGTATTTTGGAGTGTGCACCAGCCGCACAGAATCGGCATGGGCGTTGCCTTTGTATTAGGTTTGCTGGTTGATGTTCATCAGTCGGCCATGCTCGGACAACACGCCCTGGCCTACACCATTCTCAGTTTTTTTGCGCTCACCATACACCGGCGGTTGGTGTGGTTTTCGCTGGCGTCACAAGCTTTTCAAATACTGCCCCTTTTTGTGATGGCGCATGCCGTTGAGTTGGTGGTGCGACTCTTGGACGGCGCTGTTTTTCCCGGTTACTCGCTCGCCCTGGCGCCGATCATTGAAGCCGCCTTGTGGCCTCTGATCAGCATGCTATTGCTAGCGCCACAGCGCCGCGCCCCGGATCGCGATGCGCACCGCCCTCTGTAACCGCCACGTCTAAGTTGCCATGGCTGATCTAAGAAATGTCCAAGCCGATCTGTCACGCTTTCGCCGGCGGGTCTTGATCGCGGGTTTGCTGGTACTGTTTGCATTTTTTCTGCTCGTCATCCGGCTTGTTTACTTGCAAATTTTTCGCCACGACGATTTGCGCGAGCAAGCCGATAACAACCGGATTACCGCCGTTCCAATCGTGCCCAATCGGGGCTTGATACTTGACCGCAATGGCATCGTGTTGGCCACCAATTATTCGGCCTACACGCTGGAGATCACCCCCGCCAAAGCAGGCAATTTAGATGTGGTCATTGACGAACTTTCGAAAATCATTGCTGTGCATCCACGCGATAAAAAGCGCTTAAAGAAATTACTGGAAGAATCCAGGGGGCTGGAATCGTTGCCGATACGCACCCGTCTGACCGATGCCGAAGTCGCCATTTTTTCTGCACAGCGCTTTCGTTTTCCGGGTGTGGATGTCAAAGCGCGGCTGTATCGCCATTACCCTTTTGGCGACATTGCCAGCCATGTTGTTGGCTATATCGGGCGAATCAACCAAGCCGACAAGGAGCGCCTGGAAGAGTCTGACGATGAGGCCAATTACCGTGGCACCGATTACATCGGCAAACTCGGCATTGAGCAGAGTTTTGAGAAGCGTCTGCATGGCATCACCGGTGTCGAGGATCTGGAAACCTCGGCGGCTGGTCGCGCCGTACGCAAACTGGCCAGCAGCCCGGCGACGCCCGGCGACACCATCGTTTTGTCGATTGACATCAAGTTGCAGCAGCTGATTGAAGAGATGTTTGGCAAGCGGCGCGGCGCGGTTGTCGCTTTGGATCCCAAGTCTGGCGAGGTGCTGGCTTTTGTCAGCAAGCCCACCTTTGACCCGAATTTGTTTGTAGAGGGTATCGACTCGGAGAGCTGGAAAGAACTTAGCGAGTCGATTGACAAGCCGCTGCTCAACCGCGCTTTGCGGGGCACGTACCCGCCGGGCTCCACCTACAAGCCTTTCATGGCGATGGCGGCTTTGCAAAGTGGCAAGCGCTCGGCCACCACCATCGTCAACGACGCCGGCTCGTGGACCTTTGGGGGCCACACTTTTCGCAGCCACGGTGATGGCGGCTTGGGCGCGGTAGACATGTACCGCAGCATCGTCAAGTCGAGCAATGTGTACTATTACTCACTGGCCAACGAGCTCGGCGTCGATGCGATGCATGACTTCATGAAGCCCCTGGGCTTTGGGCAAATCACCGGCATCGATATCAACGGCGAAGTCCGCGGTGTGTTGCCTAGCCAAGCGTGGAAACGGAACGCCTACAAGCGCCCTGAACTGAAAAAATGGTACGCCGGTGAAACCATTTCACTCGGTATTGGCCAAGGTTACAACAACTTTACCATGCTGCAACTGGCTCAGGCCACGGCGACTTTGGCCAATGGTGGTCTGAAATACAAACCCAAACTCGTCATGGCGACCCAGGCTGCCGCCAGTCACACCAAGCAGTCTGTCGCCACCAGTCTGCCAGAAAACCTGGGCTATAGCCCGGAGAACGTGGCCGTCATCCGCGATGCCATGGTCGGCGTGACCAAAGAAGGCACTTCGGTGCGTTCGTTTGCAGGTGCTGGCTACGCCAGTGGCGGGAAAACGGGTACCGCGCAAGCCGTGACGATTGGTAAAAATGAAAAATACAATGCCAGCCGACTCGATGAGCACCAGCGCGACCACGCTTTGTACATCGCCTTTGCACCGGCCGAAGACCCCAAAATTGCTTTGGCGGTGGTGGTAGAGAATGCGGGCTTTGGCTCTGACAGCGCCGCCCCCATCACACGGCGTATTTTTGACTATTGGCTACTCAACCAATACCCCAATGCGGAGGACATGGCGGCCTTGCAAAAAGGCCAGGCGGGTGCCCCGATTGGCAAACCCAGAGTGGCCTCCGAGGTTCCCATGCTGGCGAGTACACGCGCCGGGACGGAAGCGCCCGAGAGCGTGACAGCCACACCGGTCCAACCAGTCTCCCGCTAAATTTATCCTCAAATCAAATGCTAGCCAGTGTCATTATTGGTTATCTAGCTATATAAATCATAGCATCTATTTCATGAACGCGTCATAGCTGGTCTTCAGAATCAAGGCGCCGACCACCACCATGAACATGCCCCTCACAAAGCCGGCACCGTGCTTCATGGCCAGGCGTGTGCCCAACAGGCTGCCCACCACATTAGCCACGGCCATCGGCAGCGCCAGATGCCACCAGACGTGGCCCTTGGCCGCAAACAACACAATGGCGGCCAGGTTGGTTGCTGTATTGATCAATTTGGCTGAGGCAGAGGCATTCAAAAAATCATAGCCCAGCCAGCGGACAAAGATAAAAACCAGAAAACTGCCGGTGCCTGGGCCAAAAAATCCATCGTAAAAGCCGATCACCAAACCCACCGCGCAGGTCAGTTGCATCTCTAAAGCACCCCGAAAGCGCGGGGCGTGGCGCCGACCCAGCTCTTTTTTGGCCAGGGTGTAGCCGAGTATGGCGAGCAAAATCAACGGCAGGCTTTTGCGTAAAAATTCAGGCGAGATGACCGTCACCAGCCAAGCCCCCAGAAAAGAACCCACAAATGCCGTGGCGATCGCGGGCAGCAAAGCTCGCCAGCGAATCTCCACCCGCCGGCTGTATTGCCAGCTGGCAAACGCCGAACCCCAGACAGAAGCGCTTTTATTCGTCCCCAGCAGCGTCGCTGGAACCGCGTTGGGAAAGGTGGCAAACAGCGCCGGCACCAAGATCAGGCCGCCGCCGCCCACAATGGCATCAACGAAACCGGCAAGCAGCGAAGCGACTGTGATGATGAATATTTCCATCGTTTCATTGTCGCAGGCCATCCTGTATCTACAGGCAACGCTTTGCCCCTGGGCAAAAAAAAAGCACCAGCGGAGCTGATGCTTGATAAAAACCATGTTATTTATTTTTTTACTTACTGCCAACTATGCCTGTTCGCTTGTAAGTGTCTCCTACGCCCTCGCTGGTGTGACATGTGACTTGCAAATGTTATTTGCAAGCCTGCCTACTCACGATGAGGCTAATTTAACCGCCTTTGTACGGCCCATCTATTGGGAGTTTCCCGCGCTCATGTCCCTTTTACATCCCTTTTACGCTGTTTTTCAAGTCGCTGTGGCATCTTCAGCGATCCACTGAGCCGCTTTTTCAGCCAGCATCAAGGTCGGTGAATTGGTATTGCCACTGGTGATCAAGGGCATCACACCCGCATCCACCACCCGCAAGCCGGCAATGCCATGGACACGCAAGCGCGAGTCCACCACCGCTAACGGGTCTTGCGCCAAGCCCATTTTGGTGGTGCCCACGGGGTGAAAAATCGTCGTCGCGATGTCCCCTGCCAGCTTGGCCAATTCCTCGTCACTCTGGTACTGCACGCCGGGTTTGAACTCCTCGGGCTGGTACTTCGCCAGCGCGCTTTGCGCCACGATGCGGCGGGTGACCCGCAACGAGTCTGCCGCCACTTGCCTGTCCGCCGCCGTGCTGAGGTAGTTGGGCGCAATCGCTGGTGCGTCGGTAAAGCTGCCACTCTTGATCTGCACCGTGCCGCGGCTGGTCGGGTTCAAATTACAAACACTGGCGGTGAAAGCAGGGAAATGGTGCAAAGGTTCGCCAAAGGCGTCCAGACTCAGGGGCTGCACGTGGTATTCAATATTGGGATACGGTTGGTCAGGCGAGCTGCGCGTGAAAGCACCCAGCTGCGACGGTGCCATACTCATCGGCCCGGTTTGCTTCAGCATAAACTCCAGACCAATCTTGGCCTTGCCCCACAAGCTGTTGGCCTGGGTGTTGAGGCTGATGGCTTTGCCGTCCGGTGACTTCACTTTGAACACGGTGCGGATTTGCAAGTGGTCTTGCAAATTGCCGCCCACCCCTGGCAAATCGTGCACCACGTTGATGCCATGCTGGCGCGACAAAGCCGCAGGTCCAATGCCCGAGAGTTGCAAAATTTGTGGCGAGCCAATGCTGCCCGCGCTCAAAATCACTTCGCCAGTGCACTCCACCGTCACCATCTCTTTGCCGCTCCAGACCTGGACACCGGTGCAGCGCAGTGGTGGCGCGCCATCTGCACCAGCCTGCGGCTCAATCACCAGCTTGGCCACCTGCGCCGCCGTCCACATCTCAAAGTTGGGGCGGGCGTAGCAGGTGGGGCGCAAAAACGCCTTGGCGGTGTTCCAGCGCCAGCCGCTTTTTTGATTCACTTCAAAATAGGCCACGCCTTCGTTGTCGCCCCGGTTGAAGTCATCCGTCGCCGGAATGCCCGCTTGCTGCGCGGCCTGTGCAAACGCATCCAAAATGTCCCAGCGCAGGCGCTGCTTTTCGATCCGCCACTCGCCACCGGCTTGCCGGTGGCGCAGCAGCTTTTGATAATCCGTGCCATTGGCTGGCAGCAGCTCAGACGCCACCCCTCGCGCACCGTGCGCCGCGCTGGCCCCCTTGTAGTGGTCCTCGTGCAGCTTGAAGTACGGTAGGGTGTTGTTCCAGGTCCAGGTGTCGTCACCTGTCAATTTGGCCCACTGGTCATAGTCACGCGCCTGGCCGCGCATGTAGATCATGCCGTTGATGCTGCTGCTGCCGCCCAGCACCTTGCCGCGCGGGTAGCGCAGTTGCCGGCCATTCAACCCGGCATCGGGCTCGGTGAAATACTGCCAGTCGGTGCGCGAGTTGCCAATGCAGTACAAATAGCCTACCGGAATATGAATCCAGTGGTAATCGTCTTTGCGCCCGGCCTCAATCAAGAGCACGCGTTTGGAGGCGTCAGCACTCAAGCG
>JASJPN010000005.1:0-1843 GCA_031426635.1 Polaromonas sp. | reverse complement strand
CCTTGTGAACCACATACAGGGGGCCTGGCAGGCGGTGCGTTAGGTTGATCGTGTAATCGAAGTAGGCGGTTGAGGCCCATATTCCGACAGCAGCCGCGCACACGGTGCCGCACAAACCAAGATAAATGCGTTTTGCGTTCATTTTTTGATTCGCTCCCTTACCAAGTCGGTGTAGTCGGTTGCCGTGCCTGCCAAGAGCGCGGCTTTGTTGATAACCACGCAATGACACTCTTGCCCAAGCTGCTCAACGGCCGTTGATAGTTTTTTGGCGAATTCGGCAGTCATCTTTTCGCCTATGGCGCGCTTGTCGTCGGAGACGTTGCCGCCTGTCGCACCTATCAGGTCAAGCAATCGTTTCTGGTCTTCTTCCACGATTTTTTGCAAGTCAACCGTAGCCACTTGCGGCGGAGTGTGCTTGTAGATCATGTAACCGATGGGCGTCAGTGCGATCAGCGTGAAGCACGTCGAAACCAATGCGGTTGACAGCAGGCCCATGCCTTCTCGTACAGGCTTGGGGTTGGGTAATTGAGCTGTGGTCACTGGATTGGTCTCGGGGATATTGGGTGTTTCGGTGGCGACTTGATTATCCATTACGTCTTCTCCTGTCGGTGCTGCGGCGGTCTTCGCCGCGTCGGCCCAGCATGATCTGCATGGCTTCCATCGTGGAATAACCTTGCTTCAACAACACTTGGCACTCGTTGTAATCCGCTGCATTGGTTGAGGCCATCAGCAGCGAGAAGGGGTCAGGGATGTGGCGCACAACGGCATCCCCGTTCGGTGAGGAAATCAACATTTCCGAGAAGCGGCCCTTCTCGGTACGCAACGACAGCAACATGCGCTTGATCGCAGGCGACAAATTCACCACGCCGTCCTCGATGAGTTTTTCGAGGTTCTTGCGGTCTTGGCGCAGCAGAATCTTCCAGTCTGCGTTGTTGTAGGCGGCCTGCGAAGCATCGTTCTTGTATGCGTCTTCGATACCCTGCGTCCCAACACAGAAAATCCCGTTGTATTTCCGGGCACGGCGGTAGCCTTCTTCGATGAACTCTGCGGTTTCCTTGTCGGCACCCAGGAGCTGCCACGCTTCATCCACCAGACACAGCTTCTTGCGGTCGCGGGAGAGATACATGTCGTTGGCGATGCGCGAAGTCAGAACGAACAGCACCACGCGGCGCAGCTCGGGCGCGTTTTTCAGTTCCTCCAGCTCCAAGCCAACCATGTCGTCGTCGAGCGACAAATTGGCGCGGCCATTGAAGTAATTCCCGTAGATACCGTCTTTTGTGAATGGCTGAATCTGCTTGCCCAACTCAAACGCTACCCGCTCGATGCCGCCGGATTCGTTTTTGATTTTCTCCAGAAGGTATTGCTGAATGAGCGTCGGATTGGATTCTTGACCGTAATCATTCCAGACACCCGTGATGGCCTCGGTGATAAGGGAATATTGATATTCATTGAGCGGGGCGTTTGGCGAAGCCATGCGGCCAATCATCGGCTTCAGCAACCGCATTTCCGCTTTGAAATCCAGATCGTTATCCATGCCAACCCAGCTAAAGGGGTTGATGCACATCTTGGATTCCGGCGTGAACTCAATGAATGTGCCCTTTTGCAAGGCAATCAAATTCTGATAGCTGCGGCCCACGTCGATCACCCAAACGCGCGCGCCAATGCCACGGTAGGCTGACACCACTTCATTCATCGCAACGGATTTACCGGAACCGGAGACGCCGGCAACGAAGACGTTGTAATTCCCTTGCTGATTCGAGTAGAAGTCCACGAAGGTCGGCGTGCCGCGACGGCCGAAAAACATCATCACCGGATCGCCAGCACCCTTCCACTCGCCAATGAT
>JASJPN010000004.1:0-13475 GCA_031426635.1 Polaromonas sp. | reverse complement strand
ATGTTAAATTTACGTGATCACACTTTATTGCGCCAACAAGCCTTTGTCGCTGGCGCGTGGGCCGACGCCCAATCCGGCACGCAGATTGCCGTCCACAATCCCGCCAATGGCGAACTCTTAGGCCATGTACCCAACATGGGACAAGCCGAAACAAAAACAGCCATCGCAGCCGCGCAAGCCGCGCTCAAGCCCTGGAAAAAACTCTTAGCCAAAGACCGCGCCGCGATATTAAAGCGCTGGCACCAACTCATCTTGGACAACGTCGAAGATTTGGCGCGCATCATGACGTTAGAGCAAGGCAAATGCCTGGCCGAAGCACGCGGCGAAATCGCCTATGCCGCCTCGTATATAGAGTGGTTCGCCGAAGAAGCCAAGCGCGTCTATGGCGACACCATCCCCGCCTCCATGCCAGATCGCCGCATCATGGTCAGCAAAGAAGCCATCGGCGTTTGCGCTGCCATCACACCGTGGAATTTTCCAGCGGCGATGATCACGCGTAAAGTCGCTCCCGCACTGGCCGCTGGTTGCACCATGATCGTCAAGCCAGCGGAGCTCACCCCGTTCTCGGCACTAGCTTTGGCCGAATTAGCCCAACGTGCTGGCGTACCAGCGGGCGTGTTAACCGTCATCACAGGACAATCGCGCGAGATCGGCGCCGAGCTTTGCGCCAACCCAGACGTGCGCAAATTAAGCTTCACAGGATCGACCCAAGTCGGACGCATCTTGATGCAGCAATGCGCCCCGACCATCAAAAAACTCTCCTTAGAACTAGGCGGCAACGCACCCTTCATCGTGTTCGACGACGCCGACCTCGACGCCGCAGTGGACGGCGTCATGGCGTCCAAATTCCGCAATTCAGGACAAACCTGCGTCTGCGTCAACCGCATCTATGTCCACGACAAAGTCTATGCCCAATTTAGCGAAAAATTGGCGCGCGCAGTTGGCGCAAATCTGAGCCTTGGCGACGGCCTGCAAGCAGGCGTCAATCAAGGCCCTCTCATCAATCAAGCCGCCGTGCTCAAAGTCGAAGAACAAATCGCCGACGCCGTGAAACAAGGCGCAAGCATCATCGCAGGCGGACAGCGACACGCGCTAGGCGGACAATTTTTTGAACCAACAGTGTTGACCAACGTCACCCAAGACATGCTCATCGCAAGAGAAGAAACCTTCGGCCCCGTCGCCGCCCTATTCCGCTTTAGCAGCGAAGAAGAAGTCATCGCCTACGCCAACGACACCGAGTTCGGCCTAGCCTCCTACTTATTCAGCCGCGACATAGGCACCATCTGGCGCGTCGCCGAACAACTAGAATACGGCATGGTCGGCATCAACACCGGCGTCCTCTCCTCAGAAGTCGCTCCCTTCGGCGGCGTCAAACAATCCGGTCTGGGACGTGAAGGTTCCAAATACGGCATGGATGATTATTTGGTGATGAAGTATTGGTGTATTGCGGGGATGTGAGTGGGGGTGAGCGGGTTGGGTTGGCTTGAGTCGGCTTGTCACCCGCTTTTGCGATGGGGATTTGTCGTCGATTACTGCAGCCCAGCAAAGCCTCAAAGAAGAAACGAAACGCGCCGCTGAATGTTCATGTCCTCACTAACTTCACAACAGCGCGGGTTTCGGATGCTCCACCTGACTTATTTCTGTCACTTCTTATTTTCGTTTATTTTGTTACGAGCCCATTATTCTTTAGTCCCTTTTTGGTTTGTGCGGCGCTCAGATGTTGGCTATTTTTGTCTATCCCCCAAAAATGTAAAATTAGCCCAAAGTTGACTTAAAAATCAGCTCATTTCCAACTGAATTCTCAAGGGATTATGGCGGCTTTTTCCTCAATTTTTACATTTTTGGGGGAAAGTATAATTTGCTCAGAATAGTTTGCGTCGCAACAACGCGCCCGCTGCATTTTCCTGAAACTGTCCTGCTTCCTCGATATAGCCCTGCACCGTGCCGTCGTGGCGCCAGCCGCCTTGTCGCTTGATATCCTGGAAGTTTGCGCCGGCACGATGGGCGCTGGTGGCCATCCCGCGCCTCAGGCTGTGGCTGGAGAGCTGTGGCACGTAGTCCAGTTTCACTAGCTTGGCACAACTTTCCAATACCGCATTAACGCTGGCCTCATGCAGCGCTTCCTGGTCAACTTCACCCCACTTCGTAATAGATCTGAAGATCGGTCCGGCCGTGATGTCAGCTGCATCGAGCCAGGCGCGTAATGCCGTTGCAGGGCAGCATCGTCCATCACCGAATGGAATGGCTTTGGTGATGCCTTGGCCAATCTGGTCCGTTTTTGAGCGCGGCAACGTGATCACGAGTCCTTCCTGTTCCCAGGAGACATATGCCACCTCCAGTCCGACAAGTTCACTTCGCCGATATCCGCCAAAGTAACCGATTTGCAGCAGCGCGTTGTCTCGCTTTGCCTTGATCGTGTCGATGCTGGTTAAATGCTCAATAATGCGCTCCAGATCCTCGATCGGTAATGCTTTCGCCTTCTTTTTTGGCTTTCCATGGGTACGGCTGATCCCGAGCAGCGTCTTGCGCACGGTAGGTGTCGACGCAGGGTCAAGAAAGCCTTGGTGGGTATGCCATTGCGACAGCGCTGTTAAGCGTAGCGCGAGCGTGCGGGAATTGAGCGTCTCGGAGAAATCGAGCAGATAGCGAATGATGGCTGCTTCATCGCAGGGTAATGTCCCGCCCCAGCTCTGGAAGTGGCGGATGGCAGATCGATAGGTGCGACGTGTATTTTCCGAAGTCGCGGCAGCAAGGAAATCACGATGCTTTTGCTGCAAAAGATCGGCCGGAATGAGCGTACCGTCATTATGTGGCATTTTTTTGACAGTGCCGAGCTGGGGGTCATTATTTTCAGGTAGATTTTTATCAACCATGCTTTGTCGCTCGATTTTGGCGTTTGTACTCAACATTACGCAGAATAGCATAATCGGTGGCCTTATAACCTGCGATAAGTTACCTTATCGCGGCATTAAATTTTAATATTATCGATTTAATTATATCGTTATATTGTGTATTATTACGTATTATGTAATACGGTATTTTATTTCATGGAGACATTATGGGTCGTGCAGGCATTCTCTTTTCTCATGTCACCAAAGCGGCCGCCAAACTGCTCGAAGAGGGTAAAAATCCGACCGTCGACAGCGTACGCGAGGCGCTCGGCGGCACCGGCAGCAAGAGCACCATTGCCCCGATGCTAAAACGCTGGAAAGCAGAACATACTGAAGATATTGTCGAGGCGGAATTGGGCGTGCCGGCCGAGTTGCTGCATGCGATCAAAGGCGTCTACGATAAGCTGCAGGGTGATGTCCAGCAACAGCTGGTTGCAGCCGATGCGGTACACCAAGTAGCACTCCAAGCCGCCACTGATCGCACCAATCGAATCATCACGGACAACCAAGCGTTATTCGATGCGAACGGGGCGCTGTCCACCGAATTGAAACTCGCCAAAGATGCATTAACGCGTTTAAGAACAGAGCAGCACGCTTTGGACGTCAGCATGGCCACCATGCAAAGCGATAACACAGGTCTACAGCAACGTTTGGCAGATCGCGCCGCAGAAATCGCGGCACTGAATAATCAATTGACCCAGAGTCGTGCCCAATTTGAACATTACCAAGAAGCGACGGCGCGCCAACGGTCCGAGGAGCGCCAAGCTGCTGATCAACGCATTGCGCGCCTGGAACAAGACCATGCAGGCGCGCAGCGGCAAGTGTCTGCGCAACTGTCGACGATCGGCCAGCAGGAGGCACGGTTAGTAGCTGCTATCGAAGAAAATATGCGACTGCAGGAAGCGGTACGTCATGCGCAGGAACAGGCGGTCGCAAGCCGCCTCGAACGCGATCAATTGACTTTTCATCTGCAGGAAATTACCTCAGCACGCGAAACTCTTACAGTGCAATTAGACACGACCCAACAGACGCTGAATGTCGCGCGCACGGCAATGGCGGGGGAAGAAAAGAAAACGCAGCTACTTACCGAGCGGTTGGATCAGGTCGAACAAAAAATGGAAAAGCTGGAGCTGAACAGACTGGCGCTGCTCACAGACAAAGCAGAGCTACAAGCGCTCGCGAGGATTCGGACAAATGCCGAAAAAGAGCGTACCCAATAAACCGACTTTCACAGACGCAACCTGCATCACATCACTACTGCTATTGCATACCATTATTAGTCTGCGGCAAAGGCAATCATTGAGTAACCGCAACCACCTCTGGCATGAGCACGCGCATCAATGAGATGGGTACCTCAGAAAACGGGAAATAAAGCACGCCAAGACCCGCGTGCTCCTCAACTACTCCGCCCCGGAGTTAGTAATTTGTTTTTCCCCTTGGAGCGACGCAATCAGTGGGCAGGAAACGTTCGCTTTCCGTGCATGGCAGGCGCATACAAGCTCAGATAGCACAGCCTCCATGCGTGCCAGGTCGGCCATCTTTTCGCGCACGTCCTTGAGCTTGTGCTCGGCCAGATGACTGGCTTCATCACAGTGGGTTCCATCGTCCAATCTGAGTAGTTCAGCGATTTCATCTAGGCTAAAGCCAAGCCGCTGGGCTGATTTCACAAACCGCACCCGCGTCACATCTGCCTCGCCATAGCGGCGAATGCTGCCATAGGGCTTGTCCGGCTCAGGCAACAAGCCCTTGCGCTGATAAAACCGGATGGTCTCCACATTAACCCCGGCCGCCCTGGCAAAAACGCCAATGGTCAGATTCTCAAAATTGTTTTGCATAGTGCTTGACTCCGTACATGACTACGGAAGTAAGCTTAAGCTATCCAAACTAAATTTGAAAGGAAAAACGTATGTCTGAATTACAAAATGGGCGCGGCGCGCTCTTCGCTGGCGGACTAGCCGCCATTCTCGCCTCTACCTGCTGCCTGGGGCCGCTGGTTCTGGTCGCACTGGGATTCAGTGGCGCGTGGATCGGCAATTTAACGGTGTTGGAACCGTACCGCCCGATCTTCATCGGCGCGGCTCTGGTCGCGATGTTCTTCGCCTGGCGGCGCATTTTCCGGCCAGTACAGGCATGCAAACCGGGGGAGGTGTGCGCAATTCCGCAGGTTCGAACCACCTACAAGCTCATTTTCTGGATCGTGGCCGCGCTGGTACTGGTCGCGCTCGGTTTTCCCTATGTTGTGCCATTTTTTTACTAATCAGGAGTTCACCATGAAAAAACTATTTGCTTCCCTCGCTCTCGCCGCCGTTGTCGCCCCAGTATGGGCCGCCACTCAGACCGTCACGCTGTCGGTACCAGGCATGACCTGCGCCGCCTGTCCGATCACAGTCAAAAAGGCGATCTCCAAGGTTGATGGCGTCAGCAAAGTGGACGTGACCTTCGAGAAACGCGAAGCCGTCGTCACCTTCGACGATGCCAAAACCAGTGTGCAGAAGCTGACCAGGGCGACCGAAGACGCGGGTTATCCCTCCACACGCAAGAACTGATCATGCAAAACCCGAAAACACTGGTGCGTGTCGGCGTGGTTGGCGCTGTGCTGGTGGCGCTGTGCTGTTTTACCCCGATTCTGGTTATCTTGCTCGGGGTGGTCGGCCTGTCCGCCCTCACCGGATATCTCGACTACGTACTGATGCCCGCGCTTATAGTATTCATCGGCTTGACCATTTACGCAGTCCGGCGTAAACACAATGCCGATGCTTGCTGCCCACCAACTGGAATCAGAGGAAAAAAATGATTGAAATAACTATAGACGGCATGACCTGCACATCCTGTGCCACACATGTCAAAGACGTCTTGGAAAAACTTCCCGGCGTAAGCAATGCCTCGGTGTCCTATCCCGAGAGCAAGGCGCAGGTACTGGCTGACGCTGGCGCCAGTCGCGACCAGATGCTGGCCGCTATCGCAGCGCTGGGTTATCGGGCCGCTTTCGATGAAGGGTTCAATAAGCGCGGCTCCGGCAAGATTGCCGCAACCGACAAGCCCGGGAGCGGTTTGCACATTGCCATCATCGGTAGCGGCGGTGGCGCTATGGGAGCGGCGCTGAAGGCCGTCGAGCAAGGCGCGACGGTCACGCTGATCGAGCGCGGCACCATCGGCGGCACTTGCGTCAATATCGGCTGCGTGCCGTCCAAGATCATGATTCGCGCCGCCCACATCGCCCATCTGCGCCGCGAAAGCCCATTCGACGGCGGCATCGCGGCGACTGTGCCGGCAATTGACCGCAGCAAGCTGCTGGCCCAGCAGCAGGCGCGCGTCGATGAACTGCGGCACGCCAAGTACGAAGGCATTCTGGACAGCAACCCGGCCATCACTGTGCTGTACGGTGATGCGCGTTTCAAAGACGGCAAGAGCCTTGCCGTCCGTTTGAACGATGGCGACGAGCGCGTGGTGGCGTTCGACCGCTGCCTGGTCGCCACGGGTGCCAGTCCGGCCGTTCCGCCGATTCCGGGTTTGAAAGAGTCACCCTACTGGACTTCGACCGAGGCCTTGGTCAGCGACACCGTTCCCGAACGCCTGGCCGTGATCGGTTCGTCGGTGGTGGCGCTGGAACTGGCGCAGGCATTTGCACGGCTGGGCAGCCAGGTCACGATCCTGGCGCGCAGCACGCTGTTCTTCCGCGAAGACCCGGCCATCGGTGAGGCCGTCACGGCCGCCTTCCGTGCCGAAGGGATCACCGTGCTGGAACATACGCAAGCCAGCCAGATCGCCCATGTGGATGGCGAATTCGTGCTGACCACTAAATATGGCGAAACCCACGGCGAAGTACGCACCGACAAGCTGCTGGTCGCTACCGGCCGGACGCCGAACACGCGCAGCCTGGCGCTGGAAACGGCGGGCGTGGCTGTCAATGCGCAGGGCAGCATCGCCATCGACAAAGGCATGCGCACCAGTACGCCACACATCTATGCCGCCGGCGATTGCACCGATCAGCCGCAGTTCGTTTATGTCGCAGCGGCCGCCGGCACCCGCGCGGCCATCAACATGACAGGCGGGGATGCTACCCTCAATCTGAGCGCAATGCCAGCGGTGGTGTTCACCGATCCGCAAGTTGCTACGGTGGGCCTGACCGAGGCCGAAGCACATGCACAAAACATCGAGACCGACAGCCGTACGCTGACACTCGACAACGTGCCTCGTGCGCTCGCCAACTTCGACACACGCGGCTTTATCAAGCTGGTCATCGAAGAAGGTAGCGGACGGCTCATCGGCGTACAGGCGGTGGCCCCGGAAGCGGGCGAGCTGATCCAGACGGCGGTGCTTGCCATACGTAACCGCATGACCGTGCAGGAATTGGCTGACCAATTGTTCCCCTACCTGACGATGGTCGAGGGGCTAAAGCTGGCGGCGCAAACCTTCAGCAAGGATGTGAAACAACTTTCCTGTTGCGCGGGGTGAGGAAAAGGAGGTGTTCAGTGAGCGCTTATACAGTTTCACGCTTAGCACATGACGCGGGCGTGAGTGTGCATATCGTGCGCGACTACATGCTGCGTAGACTGCTGCGACCGGTAGCGCGCACTTCGGGCGGACATTGTCTGTTCGACGAGACAGCCTTGCGGCGCTTGCGTTTCGTGCGATCCGCCTTCGAGGCTGGTATCGGTCTGGATACGCTAACGCGGTTTTGCCGGGCGATGGATGCCGAAAATGGCAAGGCTGCGGCAGCGCAGCTTGCAGACATGCGCCAGCTCGTCGAGTGCCGCTGTCAGGCGCTTGCTGACCTGGATGCGCAGTTGGTCCAGCAGTCGAGCGAAGTGGGACATGAAACGGCGGTTTTGACATGAACAATCCCGAGCATTTCCCCGATGGAACAGGTAAGCCAATCACCGCTTACCTATGGGGTGTGCTCGCGGTGCTCACCTGTCCCTGCCATTTGCCGATTCTCGCCATTGTGCTGGCTGGCACGACGGCTGGCGCGTTCATCGGGGAGCACTGGGGAGTTGCCGCCATTGCGCTGACTGGCTTGTTCATTCTTTCCGTGACGCGGCTGCTACGAGCCTTCAGGGAGAAATCATGAGCGCTTCCCAATCAAGCGAATGGACGGTCACACAACTGGCGCAGGCGGCCGAGCTCGGGCAGCTTGAATTGCACTACCAGCCGATTGTCGATTTGCGCAGTGACCAGATTACCGGCGCGGAAGCCTTGTTGCGCTGGCAGCACCCGAGTCTCGGCCTGTTACCGCCGGGCCAGTTTCTGCCCGTGGTCGAATCGTCTGGTCTGATGCCTGAAATCGGTGCATGGGTGCTGGGCACCGCCTGCCGCCAGATGCGCGACTGGCAGGCACTGGGATGGCAACCGTTCCGGCTGGCCGTCAATGTTTCGGCGAGCCAGGTAGGGCCGGACTTCGACGCGTGGGTAAAGGGCGTGCTGGCGGATGCCGAGTTGCCCGCCGAGTATCTTGAAATTGAGCTCACCGAATCGGTCGCATTCGGTGATCCGGCGATCTTCCCCGCCCTGGAAGCCTTGCGACAGATCGGTGTGCGCTTCGCCGCCGATGACTTCGGGACGGGTTATTCCTGCCTGCAACATTTGAAATGCTGCCCAATCAGCACGCTCAAGGTCGACCAATCGTTCGTCGCCGGACTCGCCAACGACCACCGCGACCGGACCATCGTGCACAGCGTGATTCAGCTGGCGCACGGGCTGGTCATGGATGTGGTGGCCGAAGGCGTGGAAACATCGGCGAGTCTTGATTTGTTGCGACAAGCGGACTGCGACACAGGACAAGGTTTCCTGTTCGCCAAGCCGATGCCGGCGGCGGCATTCGCCGCCTTTGTCAACCAATGGAAAGGAACCACCATGAATGCGAATGATCAGACCACCAGTTGCTGCGTGTGCTGCAAGGAAATCCCGCTCGATGCCGCCTTCACCCCGGAAGGGGCCGAGTACGTCGAACACTTCTGCGGGCTGGAGTGCTATCAACGCTTTCAGGCTCGCGCCAAGCTTGCCGCAGCAACAGGGGATCAAATCCGCGATTGCGATGGGTTGACGAATAAGCCGGTACGTTGACCCGCGAACTGCGATGGTGACGCGGCGGCAAACAATGCGTCAATAGTGCTTGACCTTGGAGCATGCTCCATGGGCTACCGTGATGGTGTGCAGACCGATGTTCCTTGCAAGCTCGTTTGTTCCCGCACTTCTGTAACTTAATGCTCTTGGAGAAATGTCATGAATACCAAACGAAAAGTCGAAGTTTTCAGCGCGGGCTGTCCCGCTTGTCAAGCCGCTATCAAACTCGTGAATCGCCTCGCATGCAGTTCATGTGAAGTCACCATTCTCGATATGAACGACATCAATGTCGCGCTTCGTGCGCGCGATCTGGGCGTAAACTCGGTGCCGGCAGTCGCCATCAATGGCCGGTTGGCATCGTGCTGCTCGGCAGGCGGAGTCGATGAGCAGGCGCTACGTGCTGCCGGGCTGGGTTCGGTTTAGTAATAGGAGATCCCCATGAATTTCAGAGCACTCACACAGCGTATGTTTCTCACATTGGCCCTCGCCCTGATGGCCACCGGCGTAGTTGCTGCAACGTCCACCTACCAACTATACGTGGATGGACTGTCCTGCCCATTCTGCGCCTATGGCTTGGAAAAAAAGCTAGGTGCGCTGCCCGGCGTACAGGCACTGGAAACGCGCATCAAGGACGGTAGCATCATTGTTACCATGAAGGACGGCGTGACGCTTAGTGAAGCGGCGGCCAGACAGGCGGTGAAAGAAGCCGGCTTCAGTTTGCGCAAGCTCGAACAGCTTCCGGCCGCACCGCAAAGCACAACAGGAGGATCGACAAAATGAACACGATGCCTAAGATTGGTGTAGCCACCTTGTGTTTATCGGCAGCCGCCGCCTGGAGCGCACCGATCACCTTCAACACGGCGCTTCCGGTGCCTGCGGGAGGCTACGTGCTGCGCGAGCAATTCATCTTCATGAAGAACGCCGACGACCCCACCGCTGCCAGGCGCAACATGCAAGTGACGGCTCTGGTGTCGATGCTCGGCTATGGCGTAAGCCGCGACTTCGCGCTGTTCGGCATGCTACCTTACCTCGACAAGCAGCTCGACATGCGGATGGGGGGGCAGATTATTTCGCGACGCCAGCGCGGTTATGGCGATCTGAGCTTAATGGGGCGTTACACCGCCTACGAATACAACGCGCCCGGGCGCACCTTGCGCGTTGCTCCTTTCCTGGGCATCAAGGCGCCCACGGGCGAAGATAATGCCCGTGACGGCATGGGACGCCTGCCGCCTCCTGTCCAGCCGGGTTCCGGGTCGTGGGATGTGCTCGGCGGCGCTGTGCTCTCCTACCAGACGCTGGATTTTGAGATTGATAGTCAGGTGAGTTACCAAGCCAAGCGCGCAGCCAACGGTTTTCAGGCCGGGAACATAGTGCAGCTCGACGGTTCGCTCCAGTACCGCTTGTTGCCGCGCAGCCTCGATGCAGGCGTTCCCGCCTTTCTATACGGAGTGCTTGAAGCCAATCTAGTCCACGCCGCCAAGAACCGCATAGGTGGCGTCAGCGATCTGAATTCTGGTGGCACGACCCTGTTCATCACGCCAGGATTGCAATACGCGACGCGCAAATGGGTCTTGGAAGCCGGTGTTCAAATTCCTGTCAGCCAGCATCTCAACGGCACGGCACTGAAGAACGATTACGTTTTTACCACCGGCTTCCGCGTCAATTTTTGAGACCAAACTATGCAACTTCGATCGACAGCCATGTTGGCTAAAAATAGCGTGGTCGTACTAGTGGCTCTACTCACCGCTGGCTGGCTAGCCTTCGTACCGTCGGCCAAAGAGCCGCCCTACGCCTTTGTGACGGCGTGGGGAGAGCAAGGCAGCGCACCTGGCCAGTTTAACGATCCGACCGGGATTGCCGTTGTCGCCGATGAGGTGTTTGTTTCCGATTCCCGCAACGGGCGCATCCAGGTCTTCGATCTCGACGGCCATTTCAACCGTCAGTTCGGGACACCTGGTAAAGAGTCAGGTCAGCTCGGCCGCCCGATGAATATCGCGATTCACCATGGTGAGCTTTATGTGGCCGAATACTTCAATGACAGGATTCAGGTCTTCAGCCTTGACGGCCAATCCAAGCGACTGATAGGCAAATCCGGTAGCGGCCCCGGAGAATTCAATGCGCCGGGCGGGATAGCGGTAGCAGCTAACGGCGATGTCGTCGTGGCCGATTTCTACAATCAACGCATCCAGCAGCTTACGGCCAACGGCGGCTTCGTGCGCCAATGGGGCACGACCGGCAAGATCGGCATCCGGGGCGGCGAGTTCAACTATCCCACGGACGTGGCTTTCGGCCCCGATGGCACCCTCTACGCCGCCGATGGTTACAACGACCGGATACAGGCCTTTCGTCCGGACGGAACCTTGCTGGTCAAGTGGGGCGGCCCGTTCGCAATAAATATCTTCGGCCCGTTTAACGGCTGGTTTGCAACCGTGACCGGCGTGAGCGTCGATCCGCAAGGAAATGTTTTTGCGGCCGACTTCTATCATCATCGCATTCAGAAATTCTCCCGTGACGGGACGTTTCTGACGAGTTTCGGCACCCATGGGCATGCCCAAGGCCAGTTCGAGCACGCCATCGCCATTGCTGTGGCAGGCGACGGCACAGTGTTCGCGCTTGATTTCGGCAATAACCGTGTACTAAAGTGGCAGCAAACGGGCTTTCAGTAATGGAATTTCCGAAGTTGATCGGTTTCCGCTTTGGCCCGCGCCTCCTGGTCGTGGCGTAACTGGCGGCGCCGCAGCAGCAAATACACTGCGGGCACCACAAACATCGACAGTAAGGGCGCGGTAATCATGCCGCCGACCATAGGCGCGGCGATGCGTTGCATGACCTCCGAGCCGGTGCCCGATCCGATCATGATCGGCACCAGACCGGCGATGATGACGGCGACCGTCATCGCCTTGGGCCGCACCCGCAGCACCGCACCCTCGCGAATCGCGTCCAGCAAGTCATTCTCGTTCGTCTTGCCCTCGGCCAGACGCGCTTCCCAGGCATTTTTCAGATACAACAGCATGATCACGCCGAACTCTGCCGACACGCCCGCCAGGGCGATGAAGCCGACCCCGCTGGCGACCGACAGGTTGTGTCCGAGCAGCCATAGCAGCCAGATGCCGCCGGCCAAGGCGAACGGCAGGGTCGCCATGATTAGCGCGGCCTCATCGACCCGCTTGAAGGTCAGATACAGCAAGACGAAGATAATCATCAAAGTGGCCGGCACCACGACCTTCAGCTTCGCGGTGGCGCGCTCCAGATATTCGAACTGGCCCGACCACGAAACGGAATAGCCGGCCGGCAGCTTTACTTCCCTGGCGACCGCCTGTTGCATCTCGTGCACTGCGGAGCTCAGGTCGCGGCCGCGAATGTCGACGTACACCCATCCCGACAGGCGCGCATTCTCGCTCTTTAACATCGGCGGGCCGTCGTTGATGCGTATCTGCGCCACATCGCCCAGGCGAATTTGCGCGCCGCGCTCGGTCAGCACCGGCAACTGGCGCAGTTTCTCGACCGAGTCGCGCACTTCGCGCGGATAACGCACATTGATCGGAAAGCGCTGCAAGCCCTCGACCGTTTCACCGATATTGTCGCCGCCGATGGCAGCCGACACCACGCTTTGCACCTCGGCGACATTCAAGCCGTAACGTGCCGCCGCATCCCGGTCGATCACCACATCGATATAGCGTCCGCCGTTGAGTCGTTCCGCCAATGCCGATGACACGCCAGGCACGTTCTTGACGGTACGCTCGATGTCGCCGCTAATGCGGTCGATTTCCTTGAGGTCCGTGCCGGCGACCTTGACGCCGACCGGACTCTTGATGCCGGTGGCCAGCATGTCGATCCGGTTGCGGATCGGCGGCACCCAGATATTCGATAGCCCGGGCACCTTGACGATGCGGCCCAGTTCCTCGATCAGCTTGGCTGTCGTCATGCCGGCACGCCACTGCTCGCGCGGCTTGAACTGTATCGTGGTCTCGAACATTTCCAGCGGTGCAGGGTCGGTCGCCGATTCGGCGCGGCCGGCCTTGCCGAACACGCTTTGCACTTCCGGCACGGTTTTGATCAGACGGTCGGTTTGCTGCAATAATTCGGAAACTTTGCCCGCTCCCAAGCCCGGCAAGGCCGACGGCATGTACAGCAAGTCGCCTTCATCGAGCGGGGGCATGAACTCGCCGCCCAGCCGCGCCATCGGCCAGATCGTCACCAGCGCTACCAGGGCGGCAAGCAACAGCGTCATTTTCGGAACACGTAGAACGACCTCTAACAGTGGGCGATACAAGGCTATCAAGAACCGGTTCAACGGGTTCTTCTGTTCATCTGGAATCTTGCCGCGGATCAGATAACCCATCAGCACCGGAATCAGCGTGACCGCCAGAGCGGCCGCCGCTGCCATCGCATAGGTCTTGGTAAAGGCCAGCGGCGAAAATAGCCGCCCTTCCTGCGCTTCCAGCGTGAACACCGGAATAAACGACAAAACGATGATCAGCAACGAAAAGAACAGCGCCGGTCCTACCTCGGCCGCCGCAT
>JASJPN010000003.1:13184-30850 GCA_031426635.1 Polaromonas sp. | reverse complement strand
TGGGCTGATACGCTCAGCTGATGTGTGGAACTCTATTGGGTTACAATAAAACCGCAGTTTTATTATACTCGGTGGGGTATAATACGCCCGCGCATTATGCTGACTTTGGTCAGATGGGATGCGCGAACGTTTATTAGTTTGTTAAATTTTAAAATATATATGCGAATAAATCGATTTATCCAACCTGCTCCTGAGGGTTTCCTTGGAAAAGAGCAAATTAAATCTGTGTACGCTGGTAGGCGTGGCTTCATGGCTGGTGCATTTGCAACAGCTTTGGCGGCAACAACTGCTACGCGAGCCCAGGCTGCTACAACTGATGATCCGAACATCATCAATTTACCGGCGCACTCCAAGGGTCTTGGTCAAGGTGTAGCTACCAGCGGCTACGGCGTACCCAGCGTATATGAAAAGAATCTACAGCGCCGCGAAAGCCCGGGTCTAACCGCAGTTGCTGCGGCTGGTGTGAGTTTTGCGCCGTTGCAGGGTTTGTTCGGCATCGTGACGCCGAGTGGTTTGCACTTTGAGCGTCACCATCAGGGTTGGTGGGATATTGACCCAAGCAAGCACCGCTTGATGGTTAACGGCAGCGATGAAAAAATGCTCAAGAAGCCCATGGTCTTCAGCATGGATGAGTTAATGCGCTTGCCAGCCATGAGTCGTTTCCATTTCATTGAATGTGGTGCCAATACGGGTATGGAGTGGGGTAACGCTGCGGTGCCTACGGTTCAGTACACGCATGGCATGGTCAGTTGCAGTGAGTTTACGGGCGTTTCCTTGCGTCTTTTATTGGAGATGTGTGGCGCTGATTTCAAGCGTGGCAAGTTTGTTCTCGCTGAAGGTGCGGATGGCTCAAGCATGACTCGGACCATTCCTATGAGTCTCATCATGAATGATGAAGTCATGGTGGCTTATGGTCAAAACGGTGAAATGTTGCGTCCAGAAAATGGCTATCCGCTTCGTTTGGTTGTGCCGGGTGTGCAGGGTGTCAGTTGGGTCAAGTACCTGCGTCGCATCGAGCTGGGTGATGAAGCCTACGGTACCAAAGACGAGACGATTCACTATGTTGATTTGCTGCCGAGCGGCATGCATCGGCAATACAGCAGTTTGCAAGAAGTCAAGTCGGTGATTACCACGCCTAGCGGTGGACAGGTGGTTTTGGATAAAGGCTTCCTCAATGTCACAGGCTTGGCGTGGAGTGGGCGCGGCAAGATTCGTAAGGTGGATATATCTGCAGATGGTGGGCGCAACTGGAAGCCTGCGCGTCTGGAGGGGCTGGTGATGTCCAAATGCTTGACCCGCTTCAATTTCGACTGGTCATGGGATGGTAAGCCTGCACTGCTCATGAGTCGTGCAACAGATGAGACCGGCCATGTGCAAGCCACGTATGCCGAAAACAGAAAAGTGCGTGGAACGCGCAGTATTTATCACAACAACTCCATTCAAACTTGGTTGTTACAAGAGTCTGGGGAGGTCAAAAATGTCCAATTATCCTAAATTTATCGCGCTATTGGCAGTTACTGCCTCACTAACAACTTTTGCTCAAGGTCAAGGTCACAAAATCGAAGGTGTTGGTCGCACTGCGACGGCTAACGAGGTTAAAGCTTGGGACATTGATGTTCGCCCAGACTTTAAGGGGTTGCCTAAAGGCCAGGGCAGTGTCAAGCAAGGTGAGACAGTCTGGGAAGCGCAGTGCGCGTCATGCCATGGCGGTTTCGGCGAAAACAACTCTGTTTTCAGCGCTTTGGTTGGTTATACAACTAAAAAAGATAGCGAAATAGGTCGAGTCGCTAATCTGATGCCGGAAGCTGCAACGCCTACGCGTACAACCATGATGAAAGTGTCGCAGATATCCACACTGTGGGACTACATCAATCGTGCAATGCCCTGGACGGCGCCAAAATCGCTCTCGACAAATGAGGTCTATGCGGTCGTTGCATATATGCTTAATTTGGGAAATGTGGTTCCAGATGACTTTACCTTAAGTGACAAAAATATCGCTGAAACACAGAAAAAACTTCCTAATCGCAATGGTATGACCACGGCTCATGGGATGTGGCCGGGTAAGGAGTTTGGTGGTACTGGTAAACCCGATGTACAGGGTTCTGCTTGTATGTCAAACTGCAAGGTTGATGTCAAGGTTGCCAGCTTTATTCCCGAACATGCACGTAGTGCGCACGGAAATTTGGCTGATCAGACACGCGAATTTGGTCCGTCCCGCGGAGCGGATACGACCAAACCGGCCTTGACATCTGTAGTGGGCGCAGCGAAAGGTCTATCTCCTGCTGTACCTGCGGCAACGCCAAAAGCCGTAGAAAAAGCAGTAGACAAGCCTGCAGAGGCTCCAGCAAAACTAAAGAGTTCGGATGTGTCTGGCATCTTGAGTAAAAATACTTGCTCAGGTTGTCATGGTGTAGACAACAAAATAGTTGGCCCGAGCTTTAAAGATATTGCAAGCAAGCAAAGTGGCAAGGCAGATGCTGCCGCGTATTTGTTGGCAAAGATCAAAGGCGGCGGATCAGGTGTTTACGGTGCAGTGCCCATGCCGCCACAAGGTATTGGTGATGCAGATGCGAAAAAAGTTGCACAATGGATCATTCAGGGTGCGGCTAAGTAATTACATTGTCAACTGAGTCGCTTTTGTCTCGTTAAAGCAATGTAGCTTGTTAAATGATTTGATATTTTTTACTAGGAGTTAATTATGGAACGTCGTGAATTTGTACAAAAAAGCTCGGGTGCAGTAGCACTTGGCTTGGCTGCATCCGCTGGCTTGATGCCTTCCCTAGCATCTGCCCAAACAGCGTGGAACAAGTCTGCTTTTGAAGCCAAAAGCCTTGCAGATGTGGTCAAAGCCTTGGGTGGTAGCGCAGCGGCTACTGAGAGCAAAGATGTAACTCTTAGTGCACCAGAAATTGCTGAAAACGGCAATGTGGTTCGTTTGGGCGCACAAAGTGCCATCGCTGGAACAACTTGGCTGGGCTTGGTGGTTGAGAAGAATCCTTCAGCTTTGACTGCTGGATTTGATGTTCTGCCTGGTACCGATGCCAATATGTCCACCAACGTCAAGATGGGTCAGTCCACCAACGTTTACGCCTTGGCTAAAGTGGGTGATAAATTTTTCTACGCTGTCAAAGAAGTCAAAGTCACCCTTGGTGGCTGCGGCGGTTAATTTAGATTCAAAAAAATATAGGAGTTCAAGATGAGTGATCCGATGCGAATTCGCGCCCAAGTAGCTGGCGACAAAGTCAATGTTCGTGTGCTGGTTAGCCATGAAATGGAATCCGGTTTGCGTAAAGCGGCGGATGGGAAACTGGTTCCCGCTTGGTTTATCGAAACCATTACAGCTACCCACAATGGCAAGATGGTGCTAAGTGCGCAGTGGGGACCTGCTGTGTCTAAGAATCCATTCATTCAATTTAGTTTTGCTGGTGGTAAGGCTGGCGATAAAATAGCAGTCACCTGGAAAGACAATAAAGGCGAGACACGCACTGATGAAGCGACGATTTCCTGAGTCCAGGCCATAGTTGTGTAATAGAAAAGGCTGGGAAATCAAAAGGTATTTTGATTTTCTGGCCTTTTGTGTTTGTGTTTGTGTTGTAGTATTCATTAGCGTAAAAATGAAACGCTACAAGTGTTCTTAAATATAGGAGACAAGACAATGGGTTATTTGATGTATCTCAAAACTGCTAGTCGTATGATTGCAGCGTTAGTTATTTGTTGTGGTGTATTTTCGGGCGCTGCATATGCGCAGCAAAAGTCTGCAAAAGAGGCCATTGATGATTACCGCTTATCTTTGCAAGACGGCAACCCGGCCGATCTGAACGCGGCGCGGGGCGAAGTGTTGTGGAAAACTAAAGCAGGCCCTAAAAATGCCACGCTTGAAGCATGTGATCTGGGTTTGGGCGCTGGCAAGGTTAAGGGCGCTGTTGCTGTATTACCGCGCTATTTCGCAGACACCAACAAAGTGATGGATGCAGAAGGGCGTCTCGTCCATTGCATGGTTACGTTGCAGGGTAAGAAAGCAGAGGACTTTACCGCAAAAAGTTTCACCAGTGGTGCTGGCCAAAAAGCAACTGTAATCGAAGACTTGGTTGCTTACATATATGACGAATCACGCGGTGTGACCATTAATGTCCCCCAAAGTCATCCCTTGGAAAAAGCCGCTTTTGCTCGTGGCAAGGAGACATTCTATTTCAAAGGTGGGACGCATGATTTTAGTTGTGCCTCTTGCCACAATGAAAACGCAAAACGTATTCGTTTGCAGGAGCTGCCTAATTTAACGGGGCCTAGTAAAGCGTCGCAAGATGCATTTGCGCAATGGCCAGCATACCGAGTCAGCCAGGGTGGCGTGCGTACTATGCAGTGGCGTGTACAAGACTGTTTACGTGGCCAGCGTATGCCTGAGCTGAAATATCTCTCGCAAACTTCTGTTGACTTGATCACCTTTATGGGTGTGAATGCCAACGGCGGCAAAATGGCTGCCCCTGCTCTCAAACGTTGATTAGATGGAGCTTCTATGAATAAATATCTTAAAAACAAGCAATATCGCACCCGTACGGCTACTGTTTCAATAGCTGTTGTCGCGGCACTTACACTTGCTGCATGCGCCAGTGTCGCTACAAATGATGATCTTCTGGTTACGCTGAAGGCAAGCTTTGCCGAGCGTGGTCCGGCAAAGCTGGATCGTTTAGATCAAAACGAAATACAGCGTATTTGTAGCAAAGCGGATGCTACTGGACAAGCGGTTGATGAAAAAACAAAGGCGGGTATAGAAGCGGCTTTGTATAAAAATATTCCTTACCCGGCAGATGGAAAATACATGGGTGATTGGAAGCTGGGTGAAAAAATTGCCCAAGACGGGACGGGACTACAGTTCTCGGACAAGGTCGGTGCTCCCAATGGCGCCAACTGTTACGCTTGCCATCAAATTGCGCCCAAAGAAATTAGTTTCGGTAATTTAGGCCCCTCACTTTACAAATACGGCGTTAATCGCGGCGTTAAAGATCCTAACGCCAAAGAATCTGAAGCAATTGTGAAGTACACATGGGCGCGACTATGGAATACGCATTCAGTCAATTTGTGCAGTAATATGCCGCGCTTTGGCGATGCAAAAATTCTTACGAATAATCAACTCAAGGATGTCATGGCGTTGTTGTTAGATCCGCAGTCGCCTGTTAATAAATAAAATTGCTGTCTTGCGCCATCAATTTCTTTGCCCTCTTGGCTAGGAAATTGATGGTGTCTTTTAATTTACTTCTACCTGTTACTTATGAATTTATCGCGTCGTGAATTTTCTTCTGTTCTAACGGCTGCCGTTGTTGCTGGTTTCCCTTTGGGACGTGAAGCAACAGCAAAAGAGGCGGATCGCCTCTATAACGTACCTAAAAAGGGTAACGTGCATTTGATGCACATGACAGATTGTCATGCCCAATTGTTACCTATCTATTTCCGTGAGCCTAATGTCAATATCGGTATAGCTGGTATGCGCGGCAATGTGCCTCATTTGGTGGGTGAACATCTCCTCAAATATGCCGGTCTAAAAGCGGGCAGTTCACAGGCATATGCCCACACATACCTGGATTTTGAACGTGCGGCGCATCAATACGGCAAGGTTGGTGGTTTTGCGCACCTGGCGACACTCGTCAAACAACTAAGAGCGAGCCGCCCAGGTGCCCTGCTACTCGACGGCGGTGACACATGGCAGGGTAGCGCAACGAGTTTGTGGACGAATGCGCAAGACATGGTGGATGCTTGCAAATTGCTCGGCGTAGATGTCATGACAGCTCACTGGGAATTCACTTACGGCGAAGAGCGTGTTAAAGAAATCATCGCTAAAGATTTTGCTGGCAAGATTGATTTTGTTGCTCAAAACGTCAAGACCAAAGAGTTTGAAGACCCTGTTTTCAAGCCTTATGTGTTGAAAGAAATGAACGGCGTGACGGTGGCCATCATCGGTCAGGCATTCCCATACACACCCATTGCCAACCCGAGCTGGCAGGTTTCGAACTGGTCATTTGGTATTCAAGACGCACAAATGCAGAAGTACGTGGATGAAGCACGTGCCAAAGGTGCGCAGGCCGTGGTTGTTCTTTCGCACAACGGTATGGACGTGGACTTGAAGATGGCTTCTCGCGTCAAGGGTATTGATGCAATTTTGGGTGGTCATACGCATGATGGCGTACCGGTGCCAACCATGGTCAAGAACGCTGGTGGCCAAACTTTGGTAACCAATGCGGGTAGCAATGGCAAGTTTTTGGGCGTACTGGATTTGGACGTGCGTGACAAGAAGGTTGTTAGCGTTCACTACAAACTGCTGCCCATCTTTGCCAACTATTTACCCGCCGACAAAGCCATGTCAGCGCTGATCGATAAAATTCGCGCACCGTACAAGGAAAAGTTGGCTGAAAAGCTTGCGGTCACCGAAGGTGTTTTGTATCGTCGTGGCAACTTTAACGGCACATTCGACCAGCTCATTACCGATGCGCTGATGAAAGTGCGTGGCGCAGAGATTGCATTCTCTCCAGGTTTCCGTTGGGGCACATCTTTGTTGTCCGGTCAAGCCATCACGCGTGAGCATGTGATGGATCAAACCGCGATCACTTATCCTTGGACAACTGTGACAGACATGTCTGGTGAAACCATCAAAACCATACTTGAAGATGTCTGCGATAACCTCTTCAATCCTGATCCATATTATCAGCAGGGTGGTGATATGGTACGTACAGGAGGTATGACTTATACCTGCAACCCTTCAGGAAAAGCTGGTGCGCGCATCAGTGATATGCGGATTGGCGGGCAGCTCATTGAGGCCTCTAAAACCTATAAGGTCGCAGGTTGGGCACCGGTTTCTGAAGCCAGCAAAAATGCCGGCCCACCGATTTGGGATGTCGTAGAAACATACCTTAAAGACAAGAAGGTCATAAGTCCTATCAAACTCTATAATCCTAAACTTTTGGATATGGACGGAAATCCAGGGGTGGCTTTATAACGTTCTAGTGGGGTTAGGTGTGTGGATTGCATAAATTCACGCACCTATTTTTTTTTCCATGTTCTCACAATAATTAATATTTAATGGAGGCAGTGATGAATACGTTATTTAAATTTTTTGGTGCTATTGCGATATCCATGTTTTGTATGAATGTCTCCTACGCTCAAGACAAGGTGGTCTATCACATTGATGACGCCAATGTACAAGCCGTCAAAGCCTTGCGTAACATCCGTAATCATTTGGATGTTGCACCCGATACGACCATCGTGGTGGTGACACATTCCAATGGTGTGGACTTTCTTTTTGAAGGAGCGCGCGGTCCCGCTCCTGAAAGCGTTGATTTAGGTTCATTGGTCAGTGCTTTGAAGGCTCGAGGCGTGAAGTTTGAGGTTTGTGACATCACATTAAAAAATAGAAATATTAGTAAAAGTAAATTTAGCTTGGATGCGGATTTCACACCTTCCGGCGTGGTTCGAATGGGTCGTCTGCAATCGCGTGAAGGTTACGCTTACATCAAGCCATAATTACATGTATTTGATTTACAATTATGCGTCTGCGAGTAGCGCATTCGCAACTATTCAAAACGGGTTGCGGGCCATGCTGCTTGGCTTGACTGCTTTAGCTTTCATGTCAGTAGCAGCATATGCACAAGATGATGAGAAGATCGCCATGATTCCCATCAAGGTGAGTCCTTCTGTTTGGTACGTGATGGGTGCAAGCGCTCTTGGAAGTACGGCCAATAAAAATTTCATATCAAACGCTGCATTTATTGTGGGGCCCGATGGTGTGGTGGTTATAGATGCGTTGGGGTCGCCAGCTTTAGCAAGTGGGCTCATACAAGCGATTGCTGCAATTACACCGAAGAAGATTACGCATCTCATCGTTACGCATTACCACGCGGATCATGTTTACGGGCTGCAGGTGTTTAAAGGCATGGGCGTAAAAATTCTTGCACATCCAGCGGCAAAAGAATATTTAAACTCTGAAACAGCGGTTCAACGACTTGCAGCATCTCGTGCTGAGTTGTTTCCGTGGATAGATGAAAACACGAAACTTATCCAGGCTGATACATGGGTTGGAGAAGAATCAAGAGTTAAATTAGCTGGCGTTGAGTTGCTGATCAAACATGCCGGTACGGCGCATACGCCTGAAGATCTGACGATCTACATGCCCTCTGAAAATGTGCTGTTTGCGGGTGATTTGGTATTTAGAGGACGACTTCCATTCATCGGAGGAACAGCAAACACCGCGCCTTGGATTGCAGCCCTCACGTCGATGCTGGAGCTAAAAGCGGATGTCATCGTGCCGGGACATGGGCCTGTATCAGAAACAGCCAAGGCGGACATTGAGTTATTACGTGACTATATGACTTACTTGCGAACCAGTATGGGAAAAGCGGTCAACGACTTGGAATTATTCGATGAAGCTTACGCAGCTACGGATTGGTCACGTTTCGAGAAAATGCCACTGTTTAAGTTTGCAAACAAAATGAATGCATACAACACGTATTTGCAATTGTTAGGGGATAAAAAGCCTTGAGTCAAAGAGGATCAACTGTTAACTTGATGAACATGCGTCGCCGTGATTTACATTTACTCTTGGGTATCACTGCTGCGGCTTTGCTGCCTTTGAGTTCGGTTTTTGCCGCCGCAAGTGGTTTGCCGGTGACAAACTCAATCATTGATGATTTGACTGCCGCCTTAAAGGTATCCAAGCCCTTGGTTGTGATGGTCAGTCTTGATGGGTGTTCCTTTTGCAAAATTGCACGTGAAAACTACTTGATCCCATTGATGCGGGAGCAGGCAGTCCCTGTGGTTCAAGTGGATATGCGTAAGTCGACACCCATTACTGACGCGCTTGGACGGCTCACCACGCACGACCAATTAACACGGGCGTGGGGAATCAAGGTTGCTCCCACGGTATTATTTTTGGGAAAGAATGGACAAGAAGTCGCTGAGCGATTGGTTGGCGCTTCAACCTCGGATTTTTATGGCGTGTATTTGCAGGAGCGAGTCACCAAAGCGCTGCAAGTGATTAAAGCCATTTAAAGCACGACGGCATTTTTCGCACTGGTTGATCCAGCGGCTTCTATTCGTCAGCGTTCTACAAATTAATCATCATCACCCAGCTCGGGGTCCCAGCCTGAGGTGCGGGCTTTTTTAATGGCCGCATCATAGATGCGATGGTGTCGTTCGGCCATGTCAGTCGGCAGACGGCTGGGTAAATTCCCATAAGGTTCCCAAGCTTTGGAAACGGCATCCAGTAACACTTGGAAATCAGCCGCGCTACGTCCAATAAAAGTGTCATTTTCTGGCAGGATGTTGAATAACCAGGCATCACGGATGGTTCGACCTATCATGGTCATTCCGCCGTTTTCTTCATTGTCTAGACCGATATAGGTTTGCATTTGTATTTTGGTTACTCAGGTTGGTGAAGGTGAATGATGCACCTGTAAAATTTAACGGGTCAGACTCGCATACAACAGGGGAAGTTTTTCTGGTAAGCGTTCTACTTTATCGACAACCATAAAGTTTTGAGCACCAAAAATACGTGACACGTATTGGTCGGCACGAGGATCAAGGCTCATACAGAAAGTCGATATACCGTTTCGAGAGGCTTCTTCTACAGCCTTTTTGGTGTCGTGACGAAGATACTGAGGGTCGCGCACATCAACATCAGCGGGCTCACCGTCTGTGATTACCAGCATTAGTTTCTTGGCTGACTTTTGTTGTCGCAAAGCCGCAGCGCCATGTCTTACCGCTGCTCCCATCCGGGTTGACAGTTGACCCGTCATCCCAGCCAGGCGCGCTTTTGCAATGTCATCGTAGGGTTGTGCAAAGTCTTTGAAGCGCCAGTAGTTCACGTCATGTCGTCCATCAGAGCAAAAGCCATGAATAGCAAAGGCATCGCCAACTTTAGATATCGCATCAGCGAGTAGCACACATGCTTCGCGTGTGAGTTCTAGGACAGTGTGATCTTGTCCTGTAACACGATCGTTTGTGGAGTGCGATAGATCAACCAGTACCAAGACAGATATGTCACGCGTCTTACGCACGCTACGCATCATGATGCGAGGATCAGGTTGCAGCCCCATCCGCATTTCAACCATAGAGACTAATGCGGCGTTGAGGTCAATCTCATCGCCATCTTCGAGTTTACGTATGCGCTGTACGCCTTGTGGCTGCATAGCGTCGAGCAGAAATTTCATACGTCCGATGAGCCGGCGATGTTCAGCAGTAATGCTTTCGATGACTGCTAAATCACCGTTTTTAGGGCGGCGTTCCTGCACCGTCACCCATGCTGGACGTTCCAGCTGTATGAGGTGATCCCATTCGGGATAGTGACATGGGTCAATGAGCGGCTCTTTGCCTTCAGACTCATTGTATGAAACGCCCATGTCTTCATAAGGAAATAGCTCTGTACCCAACACCCAAATTTCTTGTGCGTCATCACCTGCATTTTCTACTTCTACCTCGTTGGCAAATTCCATGAGGTTAACGTACTTGCGAACTTGTTGCGGCTCATGATAACCAGCAGCGACAGATTGGTCGAAGTCAAATTCTTCAAAGGCCCAAAAGTAGCGATTATCGTCACGGTATGAGGCGGCTTGAATGTCCGTCCGCGGCTGGAAACCAGGACCCACGTCCTTAAAACTATGCGCCAGCATCACCCCAATATCCCACGAGACAGTGTTTTCAAATGGTTGTTCGAGTATTCCAGCGCTTGCTTGTTCAAATAGTGCACGACCTTGAGCAATCCAAGGGTGCGTATCCTGATAAGTAGGATCCAAAAGCGCGCGAGCAAGGCGATTAAGATAATTCCCTGCTGTGGTAGTTTGATCTGGTGTCGCTGTGTGCAGGCTACTCCATAGTTGCCGTAAGCCAGGAAACTTTGCGCAAGCCAAGAGCTCTACTCGTGCGTCTTCAATCAAGCTAATTACAGCCATTTGTCCTGGATTCAGCGATTCGGCAGATATAGGTTGACGCGTGTATACGAGATGTGCCGCAGCGTGTGCAGCAGTGGCTCGATAAAGCTCTGTGGCATTCACGGGCCCATAGTTGCCTTCAACAGCATCTAAAGCATCAGGCAAATGGATAAGATAGTCTTCAATAAATGGCTTGTAGCCCTCGCGCGTTTCGAAGTCGCCCGAGGTTGGGCGCATGAAAAAATCACGCCCCCAAAGTGCTCTCAAATACATGTTGATGCGCCTTTGTACATCAACCAGCAAAGTTCCTTTACGCTCTTTTTGAAGTATGGCTAAGGATTCTTTTGATTCCAAGCTAAAGTATTTCACTTGCTCTTCGTAATTGGTGCGATGAGCTTGTGCACCCCATGTTGCCCAGCGACGTAAACCACCTAGCGTGAGTTGCCCTAAAAGTACCTCAAGCTTGTCCAGCATAGGGCGTAGACCGCGTGGAGCTTGATTAACTAGAGACGTGATCACTTGCAAATACTGCAAAAACAGGTCGCCATCAGCCAACCTGGCCGCAGCAGTAGGCGACGTTGACAGCACCAGCTCAATAACTGATCCAGATGTTTTGGATGCCAGCATCAGAGCAGAGGTGACTAACTCAGCCACCACATCTTCACCAACTTCTTTGGCCACCTGTGGTGCCGCATCTATCCAAGCATTAACCAGTCCCGGACCACGGCCTAGTCCACGTAGAGCAGCCGCACCCTTGATGTAATTATCCAGACCTCGCGATGTGAAAATGCGTGTTGCATCTGGCCAAGTATGACTGAGCAATGAGCGAGACTCTTGCTCCAGTTCATCAAGCCACTCTTGGTAGTCTTCTAGATGTACTGACATCTCGCTCCCCGTGTTGTAAGCGTCAATTGTTCAATCAAAAGAAAGTCGCAATAGCTGCATCTAATGCGTCGCGCATGTCGGGGTCATCTGTGATAGGGCGGACCAGTGCCACGCGGCAAGCCGCTTGTGCCGCTACGCCTTGTGCTAACAAGCTTCCAGCGTAAATCAACATCCGTGTAGAGATGCCTTCATCAAGCCCGTGGCCTTTGAGGTTGCGAGCACGCTCGGCAATCGCTACGAGTTTCCCGGCAACCTCTAAAGAGACACCTGTTTCGTGCGCCACGATTTCTGACTCCACATCGTGCGTTGGATAATTGAAGTCAAGTGCGCCGAAACGTTGTTTTGTGGACTGTTTAAGGTCCTTCATGAGACTTTGATAGCCCGGGTTATAGGAAATAACCACTTGAAAGTCTGGGTGAGCCTTGATCAACTCACCTTTTTTTTCTAACGGCAACACGCGGCGGTTATCCGTCAGCGGGTGAATCACGACCGTGGTATCTTGGCGCGCCTCTACGACTTCATCAAGGTAACATATAGCACCGTGCCGTGCCGCCACGGCCAATGGTCCATCTTGCCAGCGCGTACCACTTGCATCTAACAAAAAACGGCCCACCAAGTCAGAGGCGGTCATGTCTTCGTTACAAGCGACTGTGATTAAAGGTTTTTGTAATTTCCATGCCATGTACTCGACAAAGCGTGTTTTCCCGCAGCCGGTTGGACCTTTTAGCATCATCGGCATACGAACAGAGTAGGCTGCTTCGAACAGCTCTACTTCGTCAGCTACAGTGCGATAGTATGGTTCTTGTTTTACACGATAGGACTCGACAATTTCGCTCATGAAAATCCCCACTTGAAAGTTTTTCCGGTTTTTGACTTTGTGGCGCCGGAATCTTGACCTTTGCACACCGTAAAAGGCCTATCTACCAAGCATCTTACGGTGTGACCCCGTTTAGATCAAAATCTAACACGGGGCCAGTCTATAACCGAGGTTTAGACGGTTTTACCGCGGTAAATCACCATCGACGCGCCTTGCGACTGCGTGAAGTTGTTGTACCCAATCAAGCGGATATGGTTGTCTGGGTTAGACTTACGGCAGGCATCGCATTCAGCCAAGATTTTGTCCACGTCGGTTTCACCGAACATAGGCAATTTCCACATGTACCAGTATGAATCCATCAAGTATTGAGGCTCAATGTGCTCAACAGCAGGATTCAAACCCTTGCTTACGATGTAAGTCACTTGCTTGCGGATTTCATCCTTGGTCATGGCAGGGAGGTAAGAGAAGGTCTCAAATTTGCGGCTGGCAGGGTCGCTCAGACGGCTTTTGTAATCCATTACTTCAGACATTTTAATTTCCTTTAAGTGTGATAAGACTGGAATTAGGAAGAGACGAGCAGAATGCACATCAATGTGTGTCTCGAAAACTCGCCTCTATCCTTGCTTCCAATTTACTTGTGGGCGACGTCGAGCTTGTCGACCGTGTCAAATTCGAACTTGATCTCTTTCCATGTTTCCATAGCGATCTTGAGCTCTGGTGAGTGCTTGGCAGCGTCCATCAACACGGTTTTGCCTTCTCTCTCGACTTCTACGCCTTCGTTGCGTGCTTTGACGCAAGCTTCTACCGCTACACGGTTGGCAGCAGCGCCAGCCGCATTACCCCATGGGTGGCCGAGCGTACCGCCGCCAAACTGTAGCACGGAGTCGTCACCGAAGATGTTGACCAGCGCAGGCATGTGCCACACGTGAATACCGCCTGAAGCAACAGGGATCACGCCTGGCATAGAACCCCAGTCCTGATCAAAGAAGATACCGCGTGAGCGGTCTTCCTTGATGAACTTGTCGCGCATGATGTCGATCCAGCCCAGGGTCGCTTCACGGTCGCCTTCGAGCTTGCCCACCACGGTGCCAGAGTGCAGGTGGTCGCCGCCGGACAGGCGCAGCACCTTGGTCAACACGCGGAAGTGGATGCCGTGGTGCGGGTTGCGGTCCAGCACAGCGTGCATGGCGCGGTGAATGTGCAGCAACATGCCGTTATCACGACACCAGTTGGCCAAGCCGGTGTTTGCCGTCAGGCCGCCGGTGAGGTAGTCGTGCATGATGATCGGAGAGCCGATTTCCTTGGCGTACTCGGCGCGCTTGTACATTTCTTCCGGTGTCGGTGCGGTCACGTTCAGGTAGTGACCCTTGCGCTCGCCAGTTTCGCGTTCAGCTTTGACGATAGCCTCTTGAACGAAGTCAAAACGCTGTTTCCAACGCATAAACGGCTGGCTGTTGACGTTCTCGTCATCTTTGGTGAAGTCCAAACCGCCACGCAGGCCTTCATAGCAGGCGCGACCGTAGTTCTTGGCCGACAGACCCAACTTGGGCTTGATGGTGCAACCCAGCAACGGACGACCATATTTATTCATCATGTCGCGCTCGACTTGAATACCGTGGGGCGGGCCACCACAGGTCTTGACGTAAGCGATTGGGAAGCGGATGTCTTCTAGGCGCAGGGCGCGTAATGCTTTAAAGCCGAAAACGTTACCGACCAAAGATGTCAGTACATTGACAACGGAGCCTTCTTCAAACAGGTCAATAGGGTAAGCCACGAAAGCGTAGAAGCAGGTGTCGTCACCAGGTACGTCTTCAATGCGGTAAGCGCGGCCTTTGTAGTAGTCCAAATCTGTCAACAAATCGGTCCACACAGTCGTCCAGGTGCCAGTCGACGATTCAGCAGCCACAGCAGCGGCAACTTCTTCGCGTGATACGCCAGCTTGCGGCGTAATTTTGAAGCAAGCTAAAATGTCCGTGTCTAGCGGGGTGTATTCTGGGGTCCAGTAAGTGTGGCGGTACTCTTTTACGCCAGCGTTATAGGCTTTTGCCATGCTTTCTCCTTGCGAGGGTGGTTAAAAATCAACACTATGGGTTCCAAAACGTGCCAACACGTCAGCAGCAATTCGTTGAACTTGGCGAAATTCTAGTCTTTATAAAGATAAATAAAAGTAAAATGTTTTTATCATAATGTTAGACTTTTATAAATCATTTGGCCATGCAACTTCGTCACGCTACATTGCACCAGTTACGTATTTTTCTGGCGGTTGCTCGGCATAAAAGCTTTGCTCGGGCGGCAGAGTCAATGCACTTATCACCGCCTACTTTGTCGTTACAAGTCAAGCAACTCACTGAAACTGTGGGGCAGCCCTTGTTTGAGCAGCTGGGTAAAAAAATTTTCCTGACCGACGCGGGGCAAACATTGGCTGATGCGTGCCATGATATTGAAAGTCGTATGGAGCGCCTGTCGCAGGACCTATCAGCATTGCGTGGCGTAGAAAAGGGGACTTTGAAGATTGCAATTTTGACTGCCTTGAAGTACACCGTACCCAAATTGCTGGGGAGTTTCTGTGCAGCACATCCGGGCATAGAGGTTGCTTTGTATGTGGGCAATCGCGAGAATTTATTGCAAAGGCTCAGTGCCAATCAAGACGATTTGTACGTCATGGGGCAACCTCCGCAGCAAATGGATGTGACGTGTGAAGATTTTGCTGAAAATCTTCTCGTACTGGTCGCGCCACCGTCTCATCCGTTGGTGGGGCAGCGCAATGTGAGTCCGCAGCGCTTGAGGGATGAAGCTTTTGTCCTACGCGAACCAGGTTCGGGTACGCGATTAACTGCCGAGCGATTTTTTGCAGCGCACGGCATTAGCCTGAACAATCGACTTGAAGTGGGTAGCAGTGAAGCCATCAAACAAACAGTGGCTGGAGGCTTGGGTTTGGCTGTGTTGTCGGTAACGACCGTGACCTCTGAACTTGCACTGAACGAGTTGGTCGTGTTAGATGTTGAAGGTTTCCCGCTTATTCGGCATTGGCACGTGGTTTATCACAAAGATAAAAAGTTGTCGGCAGCGGCAGCCGCATTCAAAACTTGGTTATTTGATCATCGGCTTCGGTCATCAGCTAGTCTTGCGAAGCTTTGAGGGACGTCGATAGGGCTTGTACGGTAGCAGTTCAGATATAAAAGACACTGTCTAGCGCGGTATTTATGCCCAAGAGTCTATGAGTGGTCCAGCTTGTTCAATCAAAAATTGCTTAAAAGCTTTGGTGGCTGGGGAGAGTTTTTTTTGCTTCAAATGGGTGACGTACCAATGGCCGACAATGGGCATATCGTTGATGTCAACCAAGCCCAGATGGCCCGCAGCCAGTTCATGGCGCACTGTGCGCAGCGATAAAAAACTCATGCCCATGCCCGCCATCACCGCTTGTTTGATGGTTTCATTGCTGGGCATTTCCATCGCCACCTTGAGGGGGATGTCATGTTGTACAAAAAGACGCTCCATGGCGGAGCGCGTGCCAGATCCCTGCTCTCGCACTACAAAATTGTAGTCTTTCAGTAACTCAAAGGAGGCTTTTTTGCGACGAGACAGAGGGTGATCCGGCGCACAAACAAAGCCCTGTGGGTTGGTTGCAAAGGGCGTTGCTTCGCAGTCCAGCGTACTTGGCGAGCGACCCATCATCACCAAATCGACCTCATTGCGTGACAATAAGCTCAAAATATTCTCTCTGTTGTCAATTCGCAGCTTGATTTCAATGTCAGGTAGCAATTTGTTGAACTGAACTAACAACATGGGCACAAAATATTTGCACGTGCTCACCACGGCCAAGTCGATGCGTCCCGTTTTGTTACCTGCATGTTCCGCCATACTGGTTTCAAGGTTCTTCAGTTGCCCAATGGCATCAATGACGTGACTTAAAAACTTTTCCCCCGCGTGAGTGAGTCTGATATTGCGCCCCATCGGTTCGATGAGCGCCAAGCCGAAAGCGTCTTCAAGTTGCTTGATTTGCATCGATACCGCCGGCTGTGTCACAAACAGCCGTTTGGCAGCCTTGGAGACAGACCTATCGTGAGCGACCTCGATAAAGGTCAGCAGCTGCTTGAGGGTGTAGTGGTACATACACGTGGTGTTACGATAGCTGACATCAAAATGACTAGGAATCAGTGAAATCTAATGAATAAAAAAGAAAATGTGATTTGAGTTTATATGTAAGTGCGTATAAAGTAAACCCTTTACGAAAGCAATTTTCTGGAAAACATTCTTTTTGCTGTGCAATTAGGGTACTCTGAGGGCAAATAAGCATGTTACGCGCACTGATATTTGATGTTGACGGCACCTTGGCTGATACCGAGTTTGCACACATGACAGCCTTTAATGAGGCGTTTGCACAAGAAGGTCTGCCCTGGCATTGGGATGAGTCACTGTACACCAAGCTGCTTGATATTTCTGGTGGTAAAGAGCGCATTACGCACTATTGGAAGCAGGTGCAGCCCGATATGAAGGCCATAGATGGTGGTGCTTTTGTTGATATTGTGCAGCGCATTCATGATCAAAAAACGGCTGCTTACGAGAGAATGGTGTGCGAGGGTGCAGTGCAGTTGCGGCCAGGTGTCTTGAAATTGATTGAGCAAGCTTACGGCGAAGGCGTGCTGCTGGCGATAGCTACCACGACATCGCCAGTCAATATTGCCGCCTTGCTGCGTACTGCCATCGGGCCAGATTGGGCGAGTTACTTTCTGGTTATCGAAGATGCTTCTACGGCACCCATCAAAAAGCCGCACCCGCAGGTGTATTTGCAAACGCTGGCACGCCTGAAGTTGCCCGCTTCAGAGTGTTTGGCTATCGAGGACTCCTCGAACGGTTTGCGTGCCGCGACGGCGGCAGGGTTGCAAACGATTATCACCAAAAACAGTTTTACTGAACATCATGATTTCTCGGGTGCATTGGGTGTCTTGCCCAGTCTTGCCGGATGCATTTTGCCAGATTTGAGACGGCTTCATGCGGGTGCGTCAGTAAAATAGACCCCTGATCGACATCTTATTCAACCACTTATTCAAACA
>JASJPN010000003.1:0-13084 GCA_031426635.1 Polaromonas sp. | reverse complement strand
GTATGACAAACACACTTCGCATCGCCCCCTCCATCCTGTCCGCCGACTTCGCCAAACTGGGTGACGAGGTTCGCGCCATTGAGGCTGCTGGCGCTGATTTGGTGCACTTTGACGTGATGGACAACCACTACGTGCCCAACTTGACCATTGGCCCGCTGGTCTGCGAGGCCATTCGCCCGCATGTGAGTATTCCGATTGATGTGCATTTGATGGTCGAGCCCGTGGACAGCATCATTCCACTGTTTGCCAAAGCCGGTGCCAACATCATCACTTTTCACCCAGAAGCGTCTAAACACGTGGACCGCACACTGTCCATGATTCGCGAGCTGGGCTGCAAAGCAGGGCTGGTGCTGAACCCCGCTACGTCGATAGAGTGGCTTGACCATGTGATGGACAAAGTCGACATCGTGCTCTTGATGAGCGTCAACCCCGGTTTTGGCGGACAAAAGTTTATCCCCTCGACACTGGCAAAACTCCAACAAGTCCGCGCCCGCATCGACGCCCACATGGCCGCAGGTGGTCAGCCGATCTGGCTCGAAGTGGACGGCGGCGTCAAAGCCGACAACATTGGCGAAATCGTCCGCGCCGGCGCTGACACCTGCGTGGCTGGCAGCGCCGTGTTTGGCTCGCCAGATGCGGGCGGCGGCTACCACGGCATCATGCAAACGCTGCGTCAGCAAGCGGCAGCGTAAGCGCGTCACATCCATATCCCCGCCTAAGCAATTAGGCACCCGAATTTCAGCCTTTAACATACCGAAAGAAACACTATGCCTTTAAGCCACCGCTCTACCTTGACCCAGTTTTTGATTGAAGAGCGTCGCCGCTATCCTTCTGCCAGTGGTGATTTCAATGCGCTCATTCTTGATGTTGCCTTGGCATGCAAGGCCATTGCCCGTACAGTTGCCTTTGGCGAGTTGGGTGGCGTGCTCGGTAACAACGCTGTTGACGATGGTGGCTCCATCAATATTCAAGGCGAAACACAAAAGAAATTGGATGTCATTAGCAATGATGTCTTTATTCGTATGAACGAGTGGGCCGGGCATCTGGCAGGCATGGCCTCCGAAGAGATGGATTTGCCTTACCAGATCCCAGGCCAATACCCTAGAGGCAAGTATTTGTTGGTGTTTGACCCGCTCGATGGTTCATCGAACATTGACATTAATGTGTCTGTCGGTAGCATTTTCTCCATATTGCGCGGCCCGTCATCAGGCAAAGATGTTGTTGACGGCGACTTTTTCCAGCCGGGCTCTGAACAAGTGGCTGCGGGCTATGCGCTTTATGGGCCAACCACGATGTTGGTGTTAACGGTTGGCAATGGTGTGAATGGCTTTACCCTGGATCCTAGTTTGGGTGAGTTCATGTTGACGCACCCGGATATGAAGGTGCCCGTGGATACGCAAGAGTTTGCGATCAATGCCTCGAATAGTCGTTTTTGGGAAGCACCGGTCACACGTTATGTGGACGAGTGCCTGGCTGGTAAAACGGGCGCACGCGGCAAAGATTTCAACATGCGCTGGACGGCCTCGATGGTGGCAGAAGCGCATCGCATTTTGATGCGCGGTGGTGTCTTTTTGTACCCACGTGATACCAAAGATGCAAGCAAGCCAGGGCGCTTGCGTTTGCTGTATGAGGCAAATCCCGTTGGTTTGATCATGGAGCAGGCGGGTGGTCGCGCCAGTACCGGAGAAAAGCCGATGATGAGTGTGCAGCCCACCTCCTTGCATCAGCGCATTGGCTTGGTGTTTGGCTCAAAAAATGAAGTTGAGCGCATTGAGCGTTACCACGCAGAGCCAGTCCAAGCTGAGCAGAGCAACCCGCTGTTCGCTGAGCGCAGCTTGTTTAGAGATTGATTGTACATTAGTTTGCTATTAATTTAATAGCATCTTCGGCATATTTAACGCCGGATAATGGCTTATTTATACAAAATATTTAATTAACGGAGACACTACCATGTCAGAACGCCACCCCATTATTGCGATTACCGGATCGTCCGGCGCGGGCACTTCCTCGGTCACCAAAACGTTCGAGAACATCTTTCGTCGCGAGAACGTCAGTTCCGCCATCATTGAGGGTGACAGCTTTCACCGCTACGATCGCAAAGAGATGAAGATCAGGGCTGCTGAAGCAGAAAAGCAGGGCAATCAGCATTTCAGTCACTTTGGTGCGGATAACAACCTTTTCCCTGAAATTGAAGCTTTGTTTCGCGACTATGGTCAGAAAGGCACTGGAAAGCGCCGTAAATACCTGCACAACGACGAAGAAGCAGCGCCATATAAGCAAGAGGCGGGCACCTTCACGCCTTGGGAAGACTTGCCCACTGATTCAGACTTGCTATTCTATGAAGGTCTGCATGGTGGTGTTGTGACCCCTGAAGTTAACATCGCTCAGCATCCTGACTTGCTCATCGGCGTCGTACCCGTGATCAATCTTGAGTGGATACAAAAACTGTACCGTGACAAAAACCAGCGTGGCTACAGTGCCGAGGCCGTAACGGACACCATTTTGCGCCGTATGCCTGACTATGTGAACTACATCTGCCCCCAGTTTGCACATACGCATGTCAACTTCCAGCGCGTGCCGATGGTGGACACCTCCAACCCGTTTATTTCACGGACCATCCCGTCGCCAGACGAGAGCATGGTGGTGATTCGTTTCTCCAATCCCAAAGGCATCGATTTCCAGTATTTGCTCAACATGATTGACGACAGCTTCATGTCCCGTGCTAACACCATTGTGGTGCCTGGCGGCAAGATGGAGTTGGCTATGCAGTTGATCTTTACGCCATTCGTTTGGCGAATGATGGAGCGTCGTAAACGCGCTTTAGGAGCGAATTGAGATGGCAATAATGACGACACCAACACCTCAACTTGCTAAAGAAATGGCGAATGCCATTCGGATGCTTGCCGTCGATGCGGTTGAAAAGGCTAAATCTGGTCATCCAGGGGCACCCATGGGCATGGCCGATATTGCCGAAGTGCTGTGGAATCGCCATCTCAAGCACAACCCAACCAATCCTCAGTGGCCAGATCGCGACCGTTTTGTATTATCCAACGGTCATGGTTCCATGCTGATTTATGCTTTATTGCATCTCACAGGCTATGACTTGTCGATGGATGAACTGCAAAAGTTCAGGCAATTGCACAGCAAAACTGCGGGGCACCCCGAAGTTGGTGTGACACCTGGCATCGAAACCACCACCGGCCCATTGGGGCAAGGCATTACCAATGCGGTAGGTATGGCACTCGCCGAGAAACTGCTGGCGGCTGAGTTTAACAAGCCCGAGCTGTCGATTGTGGATCACTTTACCTACGCATTCATGGGCGACGGCTGCCTGATGGAGGGCATCAGTCACGAAGCTTGCTCGTTGGCGGGAACGCTTCGCTTGTCCAAGCTTGTCGCCTTCTATGACGATAATGGCATCTCTATTGATGGCCATGTCGAAGGCTGGTTCACCGACGATACGCCCAAGCGTTTTGAGGCCTACGGATGGCATGTTATTCCTGCGGTCAATGGTCATGACTGTGCTGCATTGGATGCAGCCATCCGTGCGGCAAAAGCGCAGGCCATCTTGCCCAACGGTAAGCCAACACTGATTTGTTGCAAAACTGTGATTGGTCAAGGCTCGCCCAACAAAGCGGGAACCCATGATGTGCATGGTGCTGCACTTGGCGCTGCTGAAGTCGCCGCTACTCGCGCCGCACTAGGCTGGACCGCTGCACCATTCGAGATTCCAGCCGAGGTAGTCTCTGCGTGGAATGCTGTTGAACGCGGACAGGCTGCCGAGCGCGCCTGGCGCTTGCGTTTTGAAGCCTATCGTACCCTCTACCCAACGCAAGCGGCTGAGTTTGAGCGCCGTATGGCAGGCGACCTGCTGCCAGCCTTGGCTGAAAAGTTACCCGAGGTATTCGCCGCCATCGCCGCCAAGCCTGAGGCGATAGCCACTCGCAAAGCCAGCCAAAACGCACTGGATGTGCTTGCGCCCTTGGTGCCTGAATTTTTTGGTGGATCAGCCGATTTGACAGGTTCCAACCTTACCAACTTCAAAGATTGCGTCAAAGCGGAACGTGACCAGTGGGGCAACCACCTGAGTTACGGCGTGCGCGAATTCGGTATGGCGGCCATCATGAACGGCATCACCTTGCATGGCGGCTACATGCCTTACGGCGGTACATTTTTGACGTTTAGCGATTACTCTCGCAATGCCATTCGTATGGCGGCGCTGATGAAAAAACGCGTCATTCATGTCTTCACCCACGACAGTATTGGCTTGGGTGAAGACGGCCCTACCCACCAGTCGGTCGAGCATGTGCCCTCATTACGCATTATTCCGGGACTGGATGTGTGGCGTCCAGCCGATGGCTTGGAGACGGCCGTTGCTTGGGCCTGTGCGATTGAGCGCAAAGACGGTCCGAGCGCCCTGGCCTTGTCGCGCCAAAATTTGCCACGTTTGACGGATGTGGCGATGGTGAGCAACATCAGAAAAGGTGGTTATGTGCTGGCTGAGGGGGAAAATCCTCAAGCTGTAATTATGGCCACGGGTTCAGAAACTTCGCTGGCCATGGAGGCTTATGCCGCGCTTGCCGCTGAGGGCATCTCCACCCGTGTTGTGTCGATGCCGTGTACCAATGTGTTTGATCGACAAAGTCAAGCTTACCAGGATGACGTGTTGCCATTGAGTCTGCCCGCCGTGGCGGTAGAAGCAGCGCACCCTGACTTTTGGCGCAAGTACGTGGGTCGTACCGGTGCGGTGGTGGGTATTGCCACTTTCGGCGAATCTGCCCCTGCCAAAGATTTGTACCAATACTTTGGCATCACCTTAGAGCATGTTTGTGAAGAGGTGCGCATACTCGTCGACCGTAACAACACGCGTTTGGAGAGTAACTTGCCAGCGCACATTATCAAATCGAGCAATTAACCATCATGACCACATTAACAACAGCGGCACCGTTGCCGTTTGATTTGATCATGTTTGATCTGGACGGCACGCTGGTTGAAACAGCGCCTGAAATTTGCGACGCTACCAACGACACTTTGCGCTACTTTGATCTGCCCGAGGTCACGCAGAAACAGGTGGACGACTGGATTGGTCACGGAACACGCGAATTGCTGATTCAAGCGCTTGCATACTGTAGACAAATAGACGTGGCGGCGGTGCGTACGAGCGACAGCCTGGCGCTGAATTTGGCTGAGTTTGATAAGAATTATCAAAAACGTTGCGGTACGCGCAGCCATCTTTACCCGCAGGTGCGCGAAACACTGCTTGCACTGCGTGAACGTGGCGTCAAGTTGGCTGTAGTCACCAACAAAGAAGGCCGTTACACCGAGACGGTGCTTCATGCGCATCAGCTCATGTCTTTGCTGGACCGCGTGGTGAGTGGTGACACACTAGCTGTCAAAAAACCAAACCCGGCAGGGATTGAGAGCTGCTTGACGCAATTTAATGTACCGCGTCACCGCGCGCTCTTTGTGGGGGACTCCAGCATCGATGTGGCCACGGCACGCAATGCCGAGGTGACCGTCTGGGCGCTTCCCTATGGCTACAACATGGGCCAGCCGATTGAAGCCTGTGCCCCTGATCGCGTGATTGCAGATTGCTCGGCGCTATTAAATTAATAGCTGTAAAAGCATATGCGGCACGGTTTATATACTAATTTTATTTAAGGAAACTTTCATGACAATCAAAACTGAAAAAATACGTATCGGCATCAACGGCTTTGGCCGCATCGGACGCATGGTGTTTCGCGCTGCGGTGCAAAACTTCAAGGACATTGAAATTGTCGGCATCAACGACTTGCTAGAGCCTGACTACCTGGCTTACATGCTGCAGTTTGACTCCGTGCATGGCCGCTTTAAAGGCGACATTGCCGTAGAAGGCAACTTCCTGGTCGTCAATGGCAAGAAAATCCGCCTCACCGCCGAGCGCGACCCCGCGGCACTCAAATGGAACGAAGTGGGTGCTGACATCGTCATTGAATCGACCGGCCTCTTCTTGACCCAAGAAACCGCCCAAAAGCACATTGATGCAGGCGCTAAAAAAGTCATCATCTCGGCCCCAAGCAAAGACGACACCCCGATGTTCGTCTTCGGCGTCAACGACAGCACCTACGCCGGCCAAAGCATCATCTCCAACGCCTCCTGCACCACCAACTGCCTGGCACCCGTGGCCAAAGTCCTCAATGACAACTGGGGCATCAAGCGGGGCCTGATGACGACGGTGCATGCCGCCACGGCCACCCAAAAAACCGTCGACAGCCCGTCCAACAAAGACTGGCGCGGTGGTCGCGGCATTCTGGAAAACATCATTCCAAGCTCTACCGGTGCCGCCAAAGCCGTCGGTGTGGTCATTCCCGAGTTGAACAAAAAACTCACCGGCATGGCGTTCCGCGTGCCCACCTCTGACGTGTCGGTGGTCGACTTGACCGTGGAACTCAACAAAGAGACCACCTACGCCGAGATTTGTGCTGCCATGAAGGCCGCCTCAGAAGGCAGCATGAAAGGCGTGATGGGCTACACCGATGCCAAAGTCGTCTCCACCGACTTCCGTGGCGAGAGCTGCACCAGCGTGTTTGACTCAGAGGCGGGCATGGCGCTGGACGGCACGTTCGTCAAAGTGGTGAGCTGGTATGACAACGAGTGGGGCTATTCGAGCAAGGTGCTGGAGATGGCACGGGTGGTGGCTTCTGGCGCAGCGCGTTAATTCAAAGGAAAAGCGACATGAAATTTTTTCGTTTATCCGACCTCATCGCCCAAGGGCAACTCCAGGGCAAACGCGTCTTCATCCGCGCCGACCTCAACGTGCCGCAAGACGACGCAGGCAACATCACCGAGGACACCCGTGTCCGCGCCTCCATCCCCTGCATCCAGATGGCGCTCGACGCTGGTGCTACGGTGATGGTGACATCGCACTTGGGCCGTCCGACAGAAGGCGCCTTCAAACCCGCCGACTCCCTCGCACCGGTAGCCAGGCGCATGGGCGAGTTGATGGGGCGGGAGATTCCAGTCATTGCTGATTGGGTCGATGGCGTGAAGCTGGGCGGTAACTCGCTCGCTCCCGGCCAACTGGTGATGCTGGAAAACTGCCGTGTCAACGTGGGCGAGAAGAAAAACGACCCGGTGTTAGCCAAAAAAATGGCGGCTTTGTGCGATATCTTCGTCCACGACGCTTTTGGCACCGCGCACCGCGCCGAAGCATCCACTTACGGCATCGCTCAATTTGCGCCGATGGCCTGTGCTGGCCCGCTCTTGGCAGCCGAGATGGATGCTATTTCCAAAGCCCTGACCGCCCCCAAGCGCCCGCTGGTGGCGATTGTGGCAGGCTCTAAAGTGTCAACCAAACTGACAATTTTGGAGAGTTTGGCGAAAAATGTGGACCAACTCATCGTCGGTGGCGGCATTGCCAACACCTTCATGCTGGCGGCGGGGCTGAAGATTGGCAAAAGCCTGGCGGAGCCGGATTTGCTGGCTCAAGCTAAATCCGTCATTGCTGCCATGAAGGCACGCGGTGCTGAGGTGCCGATTCCAACAGATGTGGTGACGGCTAAAACCTTCTCACCAGATGCCGTGGCTACCGTCAAAGCTGCCACGGATGTGGCTGATGACGACCTGATCCTGGACATTGGCCCAGAAACGGCCAAGCGGCTGGCGGATCAACTGCTCAAAGCCGGTACGATTGTGTGGAACGGGCCGGTGGGAGTGTTTGAATTTGCCGCGTTTGAGAACGGCACCAAGGTGATTGCCCAAGCGATTGCCGACAGCAGCGCTTTCTCGATTGCGGGGGGCGGGGACACGCTGGCAGCCATTGCCAAGTACGGCATTGAAAGCCAAGTGGGCTACATTTCGACTGGCGGCGGTGCGTTTTTAGAGGTGCTGGAGGGCAAAACCTTGCCAGCATTTGAAATATTGGCCAAACGGGCAGCGGGTTGAATCTATAGTGGGACGCACCTTTTCAAGTTTAATTCCCACTAATTAAGCGCCCATCATGCTATTAATTTAATAGCTAATAAGGCAATAAACACGCTGGCTACAGACTATTTTTACAATTTTTACATCATCCAGGAGAATTTTATGGCTTTCGTATCCCTCAGGCAAGTACTCGACCACGCAGCAGAAAACAGCTACGGCGTTCCTGCTTTTAACGTCAACAACCTGGAGCAAATTCTGGCCATCATGGAAGCGGCGCAAGAAACCAACAGTCCAGTGATTTTGCAAGCCTCTGCAGGCGCGCGCAAATACGCAGGCGAGGCGTATCTGCGCCACATGATGCTGGCTGCCGTAGAAACCCACCCCGATGTGCCCGTCGTCGTGCACCAGGACCACGGCGCATCACCAGCGGTTTGCATCCAATCCATTCGCTCTGGTTTTACCAGTGTGATGATGGACGGCTCGCTCATGGCAGATGCTAAAACCCCCGCCAGTTACGAGTACAACGTTGCGGTGACGCGGAAAGTGTGCGAGATGGCACACCCGGTTGGCGTGTCTGTAGAGGGTGAATTGGGCTGCCTTGGTTCATTGGAAACGGGAGAAGCGGGTGAAGAAGACGGTTCCGGCGCAGAAGGCAAGCTCACCCACGACATGATGTTGACCGATCCGGTGCAGGCCAAAGACTTCGTTGAGCAAACTGGCGTTGATGCTCTGGCCATTGCCATTGGCACCAGCCACGGCGCGTACAAGTTCACCCGCAAGCCCACAGGCGACATTTTGGCAATGGACCGCATTGCTGCCATTCATGCCCAGATTCCCAACACGCATTTGGTGATGCACGGCTCGAGCAGCGTGCCGCAAGAGTGGTTGGAAATCATTCGTCAGTTTGGTGGCGACATCAAGGAAACCTATGGCGTGCCAGTAGAGGAAATTCAGCGCGGTATCAAGAGCGGCGTGCGCAAAATCAACATCGATACGGACATCCGACTTGCCATGACGGGTGCGATGCGTCAAGTGTTTGCGCAGCAAAAAAGTGAGTTCGACCCACGCAAAGCATTGTTGGCTGCTAAAAATGCAGCTCGGGGCATCGTGAAGCTTCGTTTCGAGGCTTTTGGCTGTGCAGGGCAGGGATCAAAGATCAAGCCTGTTTCAATGGATGAGATGGCAAAACGTTATTTGTGATAGAGGCGCGGCGGGACTCACCTTGTAACTAGGGTAACCACCAATGCACGCTGTTAAAATAGCGGTAAAATCCTTTATTCATCTATGCGTATAAACATATACCAACTTTAATATATTAAATTAATCATGCAAATCAAGAAATTCACTTCAAGTATCGTTTTGGGTTCAGTCGTTATGTTTGGTCAAATGATGCCTGCTCACGCAGATTTGGCATTGGCTCAAAAAAATGCATGCATGGCCTGCCATGCAGTTGACAAGAAAATGGTTGGCCCTGCCTACAAAACCATTGCTGACAAGTACGCCAAAGAGAAGGACTACGCTTCAAAATTAGCTGCGAGCATCAAAGCAGGTGGTTCAGGTAAATACGGCGCGATTCCTATGCCTGCACAAGCTGCTTTGTCTGAGAAAGATGCAACAACGTTGGCGACATGGATTTTGGCGGGTGCTAAGTAATTTTTTTGTTGCGATAGCGATGTAAGGATGGCGTTCGACCCTTCGGCGCAATCATAAGTAACTTACAGATCGTGATTGAAAATTTGGCTGCCATACTGACAGGTATGAGCAGCCTTTGTTTTAACTGCGCTAGGGCTACATTTAACTCGCTACGGAAACCAACATGATTGCTGGACTAAAAAAGCATTTACCCATTCTAGAGTGGGCTCCGTCGTACACAAAGACAGATAGCGTCAAGGATCTCGTTGCGGCGGCGATCGTCACCATCATGCTTGTGCCGCAAAGCTTGGCGTATGCGATGCTCGCCGGGCTACCACCGCACATCGGTCTGTACGCATCCATCCTGCCATTAGTGGTTTATGCCATCTTTGGAACAAGTCGAACATTGGCCGTCGGCCCGGTCGCTGTGGTGTCTTTGATGACAGCCGCTGCGATAAGCAAGATCGCTGCACCAGGAAGTCCTGAGTATCTGGTGGCCGCAGTCACGCTGGCTTTCTTGTCGGGACTGGTCCTGCTCATCATGGGCATCCTGCGGCTCGGGTTCATCGCAAATTTTCTCAGTCATCAGGTGGTCTCTGGCTTTATCACCGCTTCCGGGATTTTGATTGCGGTCAGCCAACTCAAGCATATTCTTGGCATCAAAGCCGAGGGCGAAACGCTGATAGGCATGGTGCATTCACTGGCTACTGGTGTGGCAAATACCAACCTCTACACGCTTGTGATTGGTGCAGCTTCTGTTGCATTTTTATTCTGGGTACGCAAACAACTCAAACCATTGCTTGTGCGTTTTGGGGTTAAATCGGAAGTGGCTGATTTGCTGGCCAAAGCTGGCCCGGTGATGGTGATCGCCTTGTCCATGCTTGTTGTCGTCATCTTCGGCCTGGACGCTAAGGGTGTCAAAATAGTCGGAGCCATTCCAGCGGGTTTGCCGCCATTTACGTTGCCGTCGTTTGATTCAGCGCTCTGGACTAGCCTTGCTCCAGCGGCTTTACTGATCAGCCTTGTTGGTTTCGTTGAGTCTATTTCTATCGGGCAGACGCTCGCGGCTAAACGCAGGCAGCGCATTGTTCCCAATCAGGAGCTGGTGGGGCTGGGGGTCGCGAATGTGACCGCAGCCGTATCCGGTGGTTTTCCTGTCACGGGTGGTTTTGCACGCTCGGTTGTCAACTTCGATGCTGGTGCGGTCACGCCACTAGCTGGTGCTTTTACTGCAGTTGGTATTCTTGCTGTCATGCTTTTTTTGACACCATTGTTCAACCACTTACCGCACGCGGTACTCGCTGCAACCATTGTTGTTGCGGTTCTGTCATTGGTTAATCTTGATTCAATTGTACAAACATATAAATACAGTAAATCTGATTTTTCCTCCATGGCTGCCACAATCATGATCGTGCTAACAGTCGGCGTTGATACGGGAATCATGGCAGGCGTTGCCCTCTCGTTGATCTTGTTTCTGTGGCGTACCAGCCAACCTCATGTGGCTATTGTGGGACAAGTGCCAGGAACAGAGCATTTCCGCAATGTGGAGCGGCACAAGGTCATCACCCACCCCCATTTACTCACTATTCGGATTGACGAGAGTCTTTATTTCGCCAACGCTGGGTATTTGGAGGATAAGATTTACGAGCAAGTCGCGGCAAGGTCAGAAGTCAAGCATGTCATCCTGATGTGCTCGGCAGTTAATATGATTGATGCCAGCGCGTTAGAGAGCCTCAAGGCGATTTCGCACCGACTAAACTCAGCCAATGTGAGTTTTCACTTATCCGAGGTCAAGGGTCCAGTGATGGATGCGCTGAAACGCTCAGATTTCTTCGAAGAGTTTACGGGGCAAGTCTTTCTAAGTCAGTTTGCGGCTGTAAAAGCCTTGACTTGATTGGCTTCAGTGCGGGGGGGACTCACGGATTCAGGTAATATTGTTTTCATGACCGTGCCTACCCACACCACTTCCGCCATCTTGTTACCGCCCGACGATGCGCTGCGCATCGTGCTCCACAACGAGGTACATGCCCGCCCTTCAGCCCGCATCCGGCTGCCGGCGCTCATCATCTATGTCGCCGTACTCAACGATGGGGTCACGCGTGAGCAGGAGTGCGAGCATCTGCGCCGCTTGCATGGTCAGCAAAGCTTGCCTGAATCACAGCTTCAAGGCAACTTTTTGCGCCTGCGCTTTGATGGCTACACAGTCAAGTGGGAACGTCACTCAGAATTCACGCGCTACTCCATCGTGCAAGCGCTACCATTGGCGGCGCAACTAGGTGCCTGTGAGCCTGAGCTGATGGGGTCCTTGGCCGTTGCCCCAGACTGGCTGTGCGCTATTCCTGGCCGCACCGTTGCCGCGATCCAGATGGTCATGGTCCACGGTGAATTGTCCGACGAGCGGGCGTTGATGGTGCAGGCACAGCGCTGGTTCGGCAATCGCACCATCGTTGCCTCTCAGCTCGGTGGCGGTCACTCATGGGCGCTGACAGATTTCCGCATTGGCTCTGACGGCTTCGAGCGTATGCTGGTGATCGCGCCACTGGGCATCAGCGAAACGCGGGTTGGTCGCATCTCACAGCGCTTGCTGGAACTTGAAACCTACCGCCTGATGGCACTGCGCGGCCTGCCCGTTGCCAAACAGATGGGGGCCATGCTGGCCGAGGCCGACGACTTGCTGGCTGACATCACAGCGCGCCTGGAGCATAAATCCGCCTCCGATCAGCAGCTACTGGACACACTGGTGTCGCTGGCCGCACGCGTTGAACGCGCCACGGCTGAGCATGTATACCGCTTCTCAGCTACCAGCGCCTACAACACGCTGGTGGGGCAGCGCATCACGGAGTTGCGGGAGCAGGCCATTCCTGGCACCCAGACCCTTGGCGAGTTCATGCAACGGCGTTTGTCACCTGCCATGGCTACCGTGGTGGCCACGGCACACCGTCTGGCCTCGCTGTCCGAGCGCGTTTCTCGTACCAGTGCCTTACTACGCACACGCGTAGACATCGCTACCGAGGCGCAAAATCAGTTGCTGCTCGAAAAGCTCACGCGTGGACAGGAACTACAGTTGCGCCTGCAGTCCACGGTAGAGGGCTTGTCGATTGCAGCCATCTCGTACTACGTTATCAGCCTGCTTTTATATGCTGGCAAGGCGCTCAAGGCAACGGGACTGCCGCTCAATCCTGAAATCGCCACAGGGGCGTTGATTCCTTTGGTGTTGTGGGGGGTGTGGCGCACCACGCGCCGCATTCACAAGAAGCTGCACGGTGCACAAATTGCTCAAAATCCTCCAGCGACAGCGGGCGGCTGAAGAGATAGCCCTGAAAGGCATGGCAACCTGCACTGGCCAGGAAGTCTCGTTGCGCTGCCGTTTCCACGCCCTCTGCAATGACGCCCAAACCAAGGCTCTGGGCTAGCACAATGATGGTTTTGGTAATGACGGCATCATTGGGGTCGCTGAGCGCATCGCGCACAAATGACCGGTCAATTTTCAGTTGCTCCAGAGGCAGTCGTTTCAGGTAAGAGAGCGACGAATAACCCGTGCCAAAGTCAT
>JASJPN010000002.1:0-1645 GCA_031426635.1 Polaromonas sp. | reverse complement strand
GTGGTGACGTGGCGGAAGCGCCAGATGCGGAAGGCGGTTTCCATGTCGACCAGTTTTTCGGCCAATTCGTAATACACCCAATGTTGTTCCGGCGCGCCATAGACTTTGAGCCAGGCTTGTTTGACTGAGTCGTTCGCTTGCACGGTTTGCGTCCAGTCTAGTTGCAAGCGTTGCTGGTCAATGTTGAAGCCATTGCGTGCCATCAGCATGATGGCTTCATCGTAGATGGAGGGCGCTTTCAGGGCTGCCTCCAAGCTGGCATGCGCCTCGGGTTTGCTTTCGTGGACTTTGAGCATGGTGCTGTTTTTGTTGCCCAAGAGGTATTCAAGTTCGCGGTATTGGTGCGATTGAAAGCCTGAGGAATTGCCTAGGTAGGGGCGGATGGCGGTGTATTCGCTGGGAGTCATGGTGGCGAGTACGTCCCAGGCGTGGACTAATTGATCCATGATGCGGGCGACGCGTGACAGCATTTTGAACGCGGGTGGTAAGTCGCCGATGTGGATGTGGTGGCGCACAGCATGGAGTTCGTGCAGCATGAGTTTGATCCAGAGCTCGCTGGTCTGATGCTGGATGATGAACAGCATTTCATTGTGATTGGGCGAGCGCGGATGCTGGGCGGTGAGGATTTGATCTAGGCCGAGATAGTCGCCGTAGCTCATGTCTTGGCTAAAGTCGAGTTTGGCACCGTGCCACGCCATAGGACATTGTTTTTCGCTGTCAGGTTTTTTGGATTCTGTTGTCATGATTTTTTTAAGTAATTGGGCTGTGGTTTGATTTAAGAATTAAGTCACGGCGTTGCGCTGAATATCGGTGCGATAGCTTTTTTGGTCGAGGATGTCGCGCAGGATGTCGACCGCGTCCCAGACATCGACAAAGCGGGTGTAAAGCGGGGTGAAACCAAAGCGCATGATGCCCGGTTCGCGATAGTCGCCGACTACGCCGCGTTCTATCAGCGCTTGGATGACGGCGTAGGCGTGCTGGTGGCGCAAGCTGACTTGGCTGCCGCGTTCTTGGTGGGCTCGCGGCGTAACTAATTCCAGCGTGTGATTGGCGCAGCGTTGTTCCACGAGTTGTATGAATAAATCAGTGAGAGCCAGCGATTTGCGGCGTATCGCTTCCATGCTGGTTTGAGCAAAGATGTCTAATCCCGGCTCTATCATTGCTTGCGAGACGATGGCTTGGGTGCCGCATAAGGCGCGGCGTATGCCTTCGGTCGCAACAAAACTTGGTTGCATTGCGAACGGTGTTGCATGTCCCCACCAGCCAGTTAAGGGGTGTTGAAATTCTGCCTGATGACGACGCGGTACCCAGATGAAAGCGGGCGCACCGGGGCCGCCGTTCAAATATTTATAGCAGCAGCCGACCGCGAAATCAGCCTTGGCCTCGTTGAGCTCGACTGGCACCGCTCCCGCAGAATGCGCCAAATCCCAGCAGACCAAGGTGCCGTGTTGATGTGCTAGAGCGGTGACTGCTTGCATGTCATGCATATAGCCAGTGCGGTAGTTGACGTGGGTGAGCATCAGAAGCGCGGTGTCGTGATTGAGTGCGTTCGCCAATTCGTCGGGGCTGTCGATCAGGTGCAGACGATAGCCGCGATCTAACCATCGCGTTAATCCTTCCGCCATGTAAATATCAGTCGGGAAAT
>JASJPN010000001.1:0-2858 GCA_031426635.1 Polaromonas sp. | reverse complement strand
TGCAATCGGTTTGAATAATGTCTTGAACGCGCTTGTTCTCCACCATCCGCGCAGCGTCGTCCATGTAGCTGCGTTCGCCTTTGGTGTTGGTTTGACTGATACGCACACCAGAGTCCAGCGTTTTTCTGGCATTTTTAGCGCGTTCGCAGTTCTCTGCCTTGACCTTGGCTTGCGTCTCAATCTCCGCTTTTTGCTTGGCGGCCTCGGCATCATCGGCTTGTTTCTTTTTGGCCTCCAGGTCTTTGTCGACAGGCTTGTCTTTGGCCTCTTGGACATTTTTGGCAGCGGCTGGCGGGTTGGCAGCAGGCGCTTTAGATGCTGACGATGCAGATGAGGTAACAGCTACGGGCGCTGCATGGCCAGGTTGCTGCAAGATTTTATTTTGTGGCACGTTGGCGGGCGGCGGCTGGTCGCTGTAAACCTTGCGACCATTGGCATCCAGCCATTGGTATTGCGCCGAGGCGGGCAGGCTAACGAACAAAGCAAGCAGGGCCGTGACCGAAAAAATAAGTCTGGGTGGTTTCATGATGCGAAGTTTAGCCTGAACCAGGCCCATTTCGGACTGATTTGTAGCCACGTGTGGTGAACAAGCCTAGTACAATTGGCGACTTTGGAGCTTTCACAATGCGTCTTTTAGGAAAAGCGCTGACCTTCGACGATGTGTTGTTGGTGCCAGCATTCTCCCAAGTCCTGCCCAAGGACACTTCTCTTGCCACCCAGTTCTCGCGCAACATCCGGTTAAACCTGCCGCTGGTTTCTGCCGCGATGGACACCGTGACCGAGGCGCGTCTGGCCATTGCCATCGCCCAAGAAGGCGGCATCGGCATCGTGCATAAAAACCTCACCGCCAAAGAGCAAGCGGCGCAAGTCGCCAAAGTCAAGCGCTACGAGTCTGGCGTGCTGCGCGATCCTGTCGTCATTACCCCCACGCATACCGTGCGCGAGGTGCTGGCTTTGTCAGAGCAACTCGGCATTTCCGGCTTTCCGGTCTGTGATGCTGGCAAGGTGGTTGGCATTGTCACCAGCCGCGATTTGCGCTTTGAAACCCGTTATGACGTGCCCGTGAGCGACATCATGACACCACGCGAGAAGCTGGTGACAGTGCAAGAGAGCGAGGGCACCACGCCCGCGCAGGCCAAAGCACTGCTCAATAAGCACAAATTAGAGCGCCTGTTGGTGGTGAATCCGGCTTTTGAGCTCAAAGGCATCATCACGGTGAAAGACATCACCAAGCAAACCAGCTTCCCCAACGCGGCGCGTGACGCCCACGGCCAGTTGCGCGTGGGCGCAGCCGTGGGCGTGGGCGAGGGCACCGAAGAGCGCGTCGAGGCACTGGTCAAAGCTGGTGTCGACGCCATTGTGGTCGACACCGCGCACGGCCACAGTCACGGCGTCATCGAACGCGTGCGCTGGGTGAAGAAAAATTACCCGCATATTGACGTGATTGGCGGCAACATCGCCACCGGCGCAGCGGCGCTGGCCTTGGTCGAAGCCGGTGCCGATGCCGTCAAGGTAGGCATTGGCCCCGGCAGCATTTGCACCACCCGCATTGTGGCGGGCGTGGGCGTGCCGCAAATCATGGCGATTGACAGCGTGGCCACTGCATTGCGTGGCACCGGCGTACCGTTGATTGGTGATGGCGGTATTCGCTTTTCGGGCGACATTGCCAAAGCACTGGCCGCTGGCGCGTCCACGGTGATGATGGGCGGCATGTTTGCCGGCACCGAAGAGGCGCCGGGCGAGATTGTGTTGTTCCAGGGCCGCAGCTACAAAAGCTACCGTGGCATGGGCAGCATCGGCGCGATGCAACAGGGCAGTGCCGACCGTTATTTTCAAGAATCGACGACCAGTAACCCCAACGCCGACAAATTGGTGCCCGAAGGCATTGAAGGCCGCGTACCCTACAAAGGCTCAATGGTCAGCATCGTCTACCAAATGGCCGGCGGCATCCGGGCCAGCATGGGTTACTGCGGCTGCGCGACGATTGAAGACATGCAAAACAAAGCTGAATTTGTCGAAATCACCACCGCTGGTATCAGGGAGAGCCATGTCCACGACGTGCAAATCACCAAAGAAGCGCCGAATTATCGGGCGGAGTAATGCTGCCCCCACGCTAGTCACTGCGTGTACAACGCTGCCCCCAGTGGGGGCTAATTTTCCTAGGGGCGGCCCGTCGGAAAATTGCTTTTCACAATTAAACCGCTAGTTGGCAACTCATTAAATGCAACACCAAAAAATCCTCATTCTCGATTTCGGCTCCCAGGTCACCCAGCTGATCGCACGTCGCGTACGTGAAGCCCATGTGTTCTGCGAAGTGCACCCCTGCGATGTGACCGATGACTGGGTGCGTGAGTACGCCAGGGACGGCAACCTCAAAGGTGTGATTCTTTCGGGAAGCCACGCCAGTCTGTGGGAAGCCGAAACCCTGCGCGCGCCGCAGGCGGTGTGTGAGCTGGGCATGCCGGTGCTGGGCATCTGTTTCGGCATGTACGCCATTGCCGAAGCACTGGGCGGCAAGGTCGAAGGCGGGCACAAGCGCGAGTTCGGTTACGCCGAAGTCCGTGCCCGCGGCCACACGAAACTCTTTGACGGCATCCAGGATTACACGACACCCGAAGGCCATGGCATGCTGCATGTCTGGATGAGCCACGGCGACAACGTGACCGAAATGCCGCCCGGTTTCAAATTGATGGCTTCGACCGACTCCTGTCCGATCGCCGGCATGGCTGACGAAGTGCGCAAGTTCTACGCCGTGCAGTTCCACCCCGAGGTGACGCATACCATCAAAGGGCAGGAAATTTTAGAGCGCTTTGTGCTGCAAATTTGCGGCGCACGGCCAGACTGGATCATGGGCGACT